>JBHOQO010000100.1:0-53497 GCA_042408925.1 Chloroflexota bacterium
GCCGAAACCACCGAGGCCGCGGAGGCTGCCTCGACCGCCGAGCCGCCGGCGGTTGCGGAGGGCACGGAAGCCGCCCCCGTCCGGCGGCGAACGACGCGGCGGCGAACGGCCGCGACTGCCGAGGCCGAGTCGTCGTCGGCCGCGGAGGCGGGCACGTCCGAGGCAGCCGGTACGGACGCGGCACCTCGACGCCGAGGCCGCCGGCGGACGGCCGAGGCCGCCCCGACCGAGGCCGCCGCGACCGAGGCCGCGGACGCCGGGGAGAGCGGAGGGGCCGCCGAGTCGGCATCGCCGACCCGCCGCCGGACGACCCGCCGCCGGACGACGGCCGAGACCGGAGCGGCCGCCGAAGAGCCGGCGACGGGGGCCCCGACCGAGGGCTGAGCCGGCGCCTCGTCGGGACGCCATGGTCGATCTCCGGACCCGGGGGCACGGCGCCGCCCTCGAGACGATCGTCCGGTACATCCGGGGTCGACCACTCCACGCCCTCCTCCTGACCGGGCCCGCCTCGGTCGGCAAGACGACCCTCGCCCTCGACCTCGCGGCCGGCCTCCTCTGCACGGCCGCCGACCCGGCCGACCGGCCCTGCGGCGCCTGTCGGGCCTGCCGTCACGTCCGGAGCCGGAGCCATCCCGACCTCCACTGGCTGGAGCCCGATGGGCCGGGAGGCCAGATCGTCATCGGGAAGCGGGAGAACGATCCGCGGCGCGGCGTCCGCGACGTCGTCGAGGAGCTCGCCCTGGCACCGCTCGAGGGCCGGGTCCGGGTCGCCATCGTCGAGCGGGCCGATCGGATGAACGAAGAGGCCCAGAACGCCTTCCTCAAGACCCTCGAGGAGCCGCCGCCGGACAGCGTCATCGTCCTCTGTGCCGATGCTCCCGACCGGCTCCTGCCGACGATCCGGTCCCGCTGCGCCGCCCTCCGCCTCGGGCGCGTCGCGACGCGGACGATCGAGGCGCTCCTCGTCGAGCGCGATCTCGCCGAGCCGCCGCTCGCCCGTCGCCTCGCCCGGATCGCGGACGGACGGCCCGGTCGTGCCGTCGCCTATGCCCTCGCCCCGGCGGCGTTGGCGGCACGGGACGAGACGGCCCGGGTCCTCCTCGACCTCCTCGCGGTCGACGCCGGCGCCCGCCTGGCGGCCCTCCGGGGCCTCGTCGGAGTCGCCTTGGAAGCGCTCCCGGCCCTCGGCGACCCGGCCGAGACCGAGCCGGCCGGACGGCACGGGGCCGAATCCGAACCCCGATCGCCCGACGCCATCCCCGGGCCCGAGCGTCCCGCCGAGGCGGGTGCGGCCGAGGGCGAGCCCCGATCCGACGCCGACGGGGCCGAGGCGATCGAGCCCGAGGACGAGACGGCCCGCCGCGGACGCCCGACGGCGGCGCAACGACGGGCCGCGGCCCGCTGGGTCGTCGAGTGCTGGCGGGACCTCGCCCGGGACCTCCTCCTCGTCGACCTCGGTCAGGCGCGGCTCGTTCGGGACGTCGCCCTCCTCGACGAGCTCGCGGCGGCGGCGGGTCGCCTCCGTCGCCCCGACCTCGTCCGGTTCCTCGACCGGTCCCTCGCGGCCGAGGCGGCCCTCGAGGCGAACGCCTTCCCGGAGCTCGTCCTCGACGTCCTCGCCCTCGCCTGGCCCCGCACCTCGGTCGCCGCGTGAGCCGACTCGCCGAGCCCCGACCGGACGAGCGGATCGAGCGCCTCGAGGCCCGGGTCCTTGGGCGCGTCCAAGGCGTCGGCTACCGCTTCTTCGTCCTCCGCCTCGCCGACGAGCTCGATCTCCGGGGCTGGGTTGCCAACGAGCCGGACGGCTCGGTCCGGGTCGTCGCCGAGGGTCCCAGGCCCGCCCTCGAGGCGCTCCGCGACCGGCTCGAGGTCGGTCCGCCGGCCGCCCGGGTCGAGCGGGTCGTCGCCCGGTTCGAGCCGGCGACGGGTGAGTTCGCCGGCTTCGGGGTCCGCTACCTCGGTCACGGCGGCGACTGAACCCGCCCCCGTCGTCCGAGCGTCGGCAGCGCCAAGGCGGGCTGTGCCGCTGCCGTAGGCGCCGGTGGTCCGAACGATCGACGATCCGAGGAACGAAGTCGCTATCGTCGCCGGCCGAAACGGCGGACATCCTCGTCGAGGACGATGGACGCCCAGCCGAACCGCCCGGCCGCGATGCTCCCCGACCCGGACGACTTCCCGGGTCTCTACCGGGCCGTCCTCGACGCCGCCGTCGAGCTCGAGCGCCGCGGCGAGCGTCGGGCCGCGGCCCGGCTCCGGCGGGAAGCCGCCGATGCCTACAGCGTCTGGGACGAGCAGGGCCGCCGGCGCCTCCTCGCCCTCGCCGACGTCGCTCGGCGTCCCCACCGCGGCCGGGACGTGGGAGCGGAGCGGACGCCCCGAACCGATCGGTAGGCGGGCGATCCGGCACGCGGAGCCCCCGCCGCGCTACCCTCCGGGTCGGGACGAACCTCCCGGACCCGCCCCCTGTCGAGCCATCGACCGTCGCCCTCGCCGTCGAGCGGGCCGTTGCCGCCCTCGAGGCGCTCGGGGAGATCGGCGAGGCCGACGAGGACGCCTGGCAGTACGTCGTCGACCTCGTCGCCGCGTGGCGGGCCCGACTCGAGGCCGTCGCCGCGGCCCGCGGTGCGGAGCCCCTCGCTCCCGAGGTCGCGGCGGCCGTCGCCGTCACCGTCGAGGAGGCCGGCCGGATCGAAGACCGGTACCGGGCGATCGACTGGTGTTCGACCCTCCCGCAGGTCGTCCTCCTCGCCCTCGGCGAGGTGCCCTGACCGACGATGCGCTTCGCCGACCCCGTCCCGGACGCCCGCCACATCGTCTACGCCCGGATCCAGGCCGACCCCCTCGTCGCCCGGGCCGCCGAGCTCCTCGCCGAGGCCTCGCCGCCGGAACTGCTCCTCGCCCGGGCGGCGATGAACGGCGAGCGGGCCGATCCGGCGATCTGGCGGACGATGTTTCCGAGCCTCTTCGGCCCCGGTGCGGACGAGGCGATCCGGGCGCGCGCCGAGGCGATCCTCGACGTGTCGCTGCGGATCGCCGACCGCGGCGAGCAGGCCCGCCAGCAGTTCCGCGGCGCCGTCGTCGAGGCCCTCACCGAGCAGCTCCTCCGCCGCCGGAGCGACCGGGTCCGCCGCGAGCGGCGGGTCCTCTTCGACGGGATCCCGGCCGAAATCCACCCCTACGACGTCACCGTCGAGGATCCCCGGCGGCCGGAGATCTACGACTGCAAGTGGGGCGCCCGGGGGATCGACGACGACGTCCTCCACCAGCTCGACGACGCCCGCCGGCACGCGGCCGAGGAGGGGCTCCGGGTCCTCGTCGCGATCGTCGTCTTCGATGCCGAGCGCTCCTGCCGCGTCCGCCTCGCGGGGCTCCGGGCGCCGCTCGAGGCGACGGGGCTCGTCACCCTCGAGCGGCTGGCCGAGCTGGCCGCCGGCCCGCCGACGGTTCGGGCCGCCGCGGGCTGAGCGGGCGTGAATCGGCGCCCGGCGCCCCACCCGACTCCGTCCGGCGATGCCCGGAGCTGGACGGTCGGCTACCGGGTTCGCTTCGACGAGGCGGGCCCCGACGGCCTCCTGCGCCCCGGGGTTCTCCTCGCCTACGCCCAGGACTGCGCCTGGGTTCACTCGACGGCGCTCGGCTTCGACCGGACCTGGTACGGATCGCGGGGGCTCGCCTGGCTCGTCCGGGCCGTCCGCCTCGACCTCCTCGCCCCGATCGGGAGCGGGAGCGATCTCTCGGTCCGAACCGAGGTCGTCGGCTTCCGCGCTGCGTCGGCTCGCCGGCGGACGGCGATCGCCCTCGACGCCCGGCTGGTCGCCGAGCTCCTCACCGACTGGGCTCTGACCGACGAGGCCGGTCGGCCGGTTCGCGTCCCGGCCGAGATCCTCGCCCGGTTCGAGACCGCCGGTACCGAACGGCCGCCGGCCTTCGCCCCGCTGCGGATGCGGGCGACCGACGACGGGCCGGGGGCTCCAGTCGGCAACGGGCTCCGCGACCGCGTCCGTCGGAGCGACGCCGACCCGATGGGCCACCTCAACAACGGCCGGGCCGTCGACCTCGTCGACGAGGCCCTCGCGGACACCCCGGCCGGCCGCGGCCTCCTGGGCAGGTTCCCCCGCCGGTACGTCGTCGAGTACCGAGCGCCGGTCCCGACGGGGACCCCGCTCGACCTCGCCGTCCGGAACCTCGGGCCCGGCCCCGGGCCGGCGGTCCTGCATGTCGAGCTTCGCGCGGTCGGCGCGCCCGGCCCGGCCGTCGTCGCCCTCGTCGGCGCGATCGCGGCCGCGGAGCCCGGTTCAGGCGAGCCCGACTCGCCCGATCGGAGCCGCTGATTGGCGGGCCGAGGGCCGAGGGGCAGCGGCCCTCGTCGACCTCACCGACGCCGACGAGGACGCCGTCGCGATCCTGGCCCTCGAAGGGCGACCTGAAGGCACCGGCGGCGCCGCGTCGGTACCGGGTGCTCGATCTTGCGAGGATCCCCCGCGGCGTCTGCGGACCGACGGGGCGACCCCGGCGTCCCCCGGTCGCGAGCCTCCCGGCGCCGACTCAGAAGGTGACGACCTTGTCCGCCCAGATCGTCCAGCCCGTCAGCTCGTCCATCGACGAGCGATGCGCGCCCTCGACGAGCGGCTCGTCGGCCATCCCGCGAGCGTCGATACACGTCCCACAGGCGCCGAGGAGAACCCCCCTCGCCGCGAGGCCCTTGAGCATCCGCTCGACGTTGTAGTAGCCGTCCGGCGTCTTCTGGCCCGGCTTGGCGGCAGTCACCGAGTCGCCCATGAGGAAGATCCGGAGCTCCACCCCCTCACGCCTCGCCAACGAGAGAGCGAGGCGCAGCCCGTTGTACGTCCGCTCGTTGCCGTACGGCGGCTCGTTCAGGATGATCAGGATCTTCATGGGTCCTTCCCTCGAAACCGTGGAGCCGGGACGAGTGGCCGGGACGCTTCGCCGTGAGTCTACGAGGCGATCGCCTGGCTGAGGACCGCGGAGAGCGCCACGACGACGATCGGCGAGACTCGGCCGCTCCGCAGGAGAGCGAAGCCGGCCGCCGCGACGGCGAGGTCAAGGGGCCCACCGATGGCGCTCGTGCCGACCGGGCTGACGAGGGCCGCCCCGAGGATGCCGACGACGGCCGCGTTCGTTCCCGCCAGCGCCCGTCGAAATCCGGCCGATCGCCGCAGGCCGTCCCAAAACGGCATCGCGCCGAAGATGAGCAGGAACGACGGGAGGAAGATGGCACCGAGCGCGATCGCCGCTCCGGCCACGCCGTTCGGCGGCAGGCGCGCGACGGTGCCGAGATAGGCCGCGAAGGTGAACAGGGGTCCGGGTACCGCCTGGGCCGCGCCGTAGCCGGCGAGGAAGGTGTCGTTGCTTACCCAGCCCGATTCGACCACGGTGCTGTGGAGGAGGGGGAGGACGACGTGGCCGCCGCCGAAGACGAGGGCGCCGGCTCGGTAGAAGGCATCGACCATGGCGAGGCCCTGGCCGTCGACCGCCAATCGCACGAGCGGGAGCCCGACGACGAGCCCGGCGAAGCAGCCGAGGGCGAGGATGCCGATCCAGCGCGGGATGGGGCTCGGCTCGGCCCCGGTCGGCCGCTCCGGCGGCGGCGCGAGGAGGAGGCGTCCGATGACCGCGCCGCCGGCGATGATCGCCACCTGCGAGACGGGCGTCGACCACAGCAGCGCGACGGCCGCCGCGAGCGCGGCGACGACCCGCCGGGGCCGATCGGGCGTGAGCGTACGGGCCATGGCGTAGACGGCGTCGCCCACCACGGCCACCGCCGCCAGCTTCAGGCCGTGGACCCAGCCGGCCGTCGACAGGTCGACCCCCTGGGTGAGGAGACCGAAGAGGACGAGGGCGACCGCCGACGGCAGGGTGAAGCCGAGCCAGGCGACGAGCCCGCCCGGGATGCCCGCTCGACGGGTGCCGATGGCGATCCCGAGCTGACTGCTCGCCGGGCCGGGCAGAAACTGGCAGAGGGCGAGGAGGTCGGCGAACGCGTGCTCGTCGAGCCAGCCCCGTCGCGCGACGTACTCGCGACGGAAGTACCCGAGGTGGGCGATCGGCCCGCCGAAGGAGGTGAGACCCAGGCGCAGCGAGACTGCCAGGACCTCGGCGGTTCGACGCAGGCGGCTATTCGTGGGCGACGCCCCGACCGTCATGGCGTGACCGGTGTGCCGAACAGCGCGGCATTGGCAACCCCGATCACCGGGGCCGTGCGGAAGTCGGGCATCCTCGAGACGATACCGAACCGACGGCGGCCCGATCGCCCCTTGCTCCTTCTTGGTCTGCCGGTTTCCGGCACCTGGCTCCGCACCTTGGCTCGGAGTCTTCCGGGCACGAACTGGCGCGCCCGACAGGATTCGAACCTGCGACCTTCGGCTCCGGAGGCCGACGCTCTATCCACTGAGCTACAGGCGCGCGCTGCCCACATGATACCCGCCTCCTTCGGGGTGGGCCCTCGACGTGGGGCGCGGGTTGCCGGGCCTGGGTGCCGAGCCTCGGTGCCGGCCCGATCCGTCAGGCCGGGCCCCGCTCCTGCACCCGCTCCACGGACGACCGAAGCTCAGCGAGCCGCCGTCGCGCCGTTCGGGCCGCCTCGACGAGCTCGGCCCGCGTCGCGCGATCCCAGTCGATCCCCGGGTCGAGGGCGGCGAGCCGATCGAGGAGGGCATCGAGCTCGGCGAGGGCGCGACGGTACGGCTCGGCTGCCTCCCCTTCGATGGCCGCGATGGTCCGGCCGATGGCCCGCCGGAGATGGGGCCGCAGGGCCGAGACGGCGGCCCGGCCGGCGACCGTCCGAGGCGCCTGGTCGGCCGCGGACCGTCCCTCGCCTGGCGGGTCGACTCGATGGGCGGGAGGGCGCTCCTCGGACACGCTCGTCAGCCTACCGCCGGGGCGGCCGTTCGGGCGCGGCCGAGCGGCGGCTGCGCAGGACGAACAGGATCCGCCCCTATCGCCCGTCGGCGGCCCGTTCCAGCTCGGCGACCTCGATCTTGCCCATCGTCAGCATCGCTTCCATGACCCGCCGTGCGCGGGCGGCGTCCGGATCGGCGAGGAGCTCCATGGCCCGCTTCGGCACGATCTGCCACGAAACGCCCCAGCGGTCCTTCAGCCAGCCGCAGGGGCCGGGCTCACCGCCGTCGGCGGTGAGCGCCGACCAGAGGCGGTCGGTTTCGGCCTGGTCGTCGCATTCGATGACGAAGGAGACCGACTCGTTGAAGGAGAAGCCTGCCGGGCCGCCGGCGAGGAGCTGGAGCTTCTGGCCGGCGAGGGTGATGTCGATGAGGAGGACCATCCCCTCCGGCCCGCTCGGTGTGTCGGCCGGTGATCGCCAGACCTGGTCGATGCGGCTGTCGGGGAGGAGGTCGACGTAGAAGCGGGCCGCCTCCTCCGCCTCGGCCCGGAACCACAGGCAGGGGTAGAGCTTGGGTTGGAGCATCGTCGCCTCCGTGTCTCTGTCGCGGGCCGACCAGTCGCCCGTCCTCCGTGGGTGGCGCGAAAACGGAAGCGGCCCCACGAGGGGGCCGCTTCCGGTGCTGTCCCGGTGAAGGTGCGACGTCTATGCGACGGCGCCTTCTGCCACGCGCCAAGGGCATCTATCACGTCGGCTGAACCGACTACCCTGACCCAACCTACCCATGACCTTGGTGCTGGGGCAGCCTGGCTGACTTGCAGCGAGCGATATGGTAGCGCGCCGCTCCGCGATTGCCAAGGGTTTCGACGCGCTCGTTGATATAAATTCCTTAATCTTTTCGCGACCGGTCGCGGCGACCGGTCGGGCAGCCGACCGACGTCCACCGACGTCCTCGCCCGCCCGGTGCCTCAGTCGGCGACGACGACCCGGGTCATCGGGACCGGCTCGAGCGGCCGGTCGCCCGGCCCCGTCGGCTCGGCGGCGATGGAGTCGACCACCTCCATCCCCTTCGTCACCCGCCCGAAGATCGTGTAGTTCTTCGGGAGCCGGCCCGAGAGATCGACGAGGCAGATGAAGAACTGGCTGCCGTTCGTGTTCGGGCCGGCGTTTGCCATGGCGACGGTGCCACGCTCGTAGTCGCCGGAGAAGGGCTCGTCCTCGAAGGTGTAGCCCGGGCCGCCTCGCCCGGTTCCGGTCGGGTCGCCGCCCTGGATGACGAAACCGGGTACGACCCGATGGAAGATCACCCCGTCGTAGAAGCCGCGGCGGGCGAGGGTGAGGAAGTTGTTCGCCGCCTTCGGGGCGTCGTCGGTGAAGATCTCGAGCTCGATATCTCCCTTCGGGGTCTGGATCGTCGCCCGGGCCATGGCTGCCTCCTTCGTCGTCGCTCCCGCCCGACCGGCGGTCGGCGCCGGAGCGGTCAGCCCGCCGCGGCGAGGGCCGCCTCGAGCTCGATGGCGCCGGTGAAGAGCGGCGCTCCGAGGATGATGCCCGATGCGCCGGCATCGCGCAGTCGGGCCAGGTCGGCGATGCTCGCGGCCGCGCCGGCGACGACGAACTCGGCCGCCACCCGGGTGCGCAGCTCGGCGAGGACCTCCGCCGCCCGATCGGCCGCCAGATGCCCCAGGACGAAGCGCCCGACCCCGACGCCCGCCAGCTCCTCGACGAGCTCGACGAGGGACGGTGGGCGCGGGCGCCGCCACGGGAAGGCGGTGAGGCGCTCGGGCCGGGCGTCGAGGCCGACGGCGAGCCACTCCCCGGCGACCCCGAGGCAGGCCCGGAGACGCTCCGGCTCTTCGGCCAGGGTCGCCCCGACGACGACCCGGGTCGCCCCGGCCGCGAAGACGAGCCGAATCGCGTCCGGATCCTCGACCCCGCCGGCGACCTGGAGCGGGACCGCCACGGCCTCGGCGATCCGGGCGATCGCCTCGAGGTTCACCGGCCGCCCGGCCCGTGCCCCGTCGAAGTCGACAAGATGGATCGCCCGGGCCCCGACCTCGACGAAGCGGCGGGCGATCCGCTCGGGCCGGTCGGTCGGCGCCCCGATGCCCGCCGCCGCCCCCGGCCAGTAGACGAGCCGCGAACGGCCGGCCTCGACGTCGATGGCCGGAACGACGAGCATCGTGACTCGATCGAGTGCTCGGGCGGCGGCTCAGGCGCCCGACGGCTCGTCCCCCCGGCCGGCCGCCAGGAGCCGTCGGTGGAAGCTGATCGGGATGCTCCCGGCGGCGAGGAGGGCGTCGTGGAAGGCCTTCAAGCTGAAGCGGTCGCCGAGGCGCCGCTCCTCGTCGGCCCGGAGCCCCAGGATCAGAACCTTGCCGAGGAGGTAGCTGAGCTGGTACGTCGGCGTGTACGTGTAGCGGAGGACCTCGGCGCGGGCGTTCGGGGCCTCGAACCCGGTCTCGGCGATGAGGAACGCCGTCGCCTCCTCGACCGACAGCTCGCCCCGGTGCATCCGGACGTCGAGGATGATCCGGCAGGCCCGCCAGATGGCGTCGGTGTGCATCGTCAGCCGGAAGGCCGGCCCGTCGTCGAAGCCGTGCTCGCGCATGAGCTGCTCCGAGTACATCCCCCAGCCCTCGACGAACTCGGGCGCGTCGGTGAGGAGCCGGGTGAGCGATGGATGGCGCGAGGCGACGGTGAGCTGGAGGTGGTGGCCCGGGTAGGCCTCGTGGATGCTCGTGTTGCTGATCGAGGCGTAGTAGTGCTCCCGGAGGGCCGTCGGGTTGTCGTCGACGGCCGGGGTGACGACGTAGATCCCCGACGGCTGGGGGTCGAACTTCGGGGGCTCGAAGTAGGCGGCGAAGGGGATGACCCGCCGCAGGTACGTCGGGGTCGGCACGACGGTGAGCCGCTCGTCGGGCGGGACGGTCACGAGGTCGCGCTCGATGCAGTGCGCCTTCGCCCGGAGCATCGCCTCGCGGTACGCCTCGAGGGCGGCCTCGAAGGTCGGCGGATGGTCGCCCTTCACCCGCTCGATGACCGTCGCCTCGTCGGCGTCGGGGTCGATCTCCCGGGCGGCGGCGGCCCGGGCCGCCTTCTGCTCGGCGAGCTGGGCGAGCCCGATCTCGAGGATCGCGTCGGCGTCGAGGCCGTCGAAGGCCCGAAGCCCGATGAGGGTGTCGTAGCGGTCGCGGCCGAGGGCCCAGTCGTCGGTTCCGCCGGCGAGCGTGCCGCGGAGCCAGTCGGCGTACTCGGCGATCGCCGCCGTCGCGGCGGCCGCCGCCCGCTCGAGCCGTCGCTGCTCGGCGTCCGGGAGGGCTCCGCGTCCGGCGGCGACGATCTCGTCGACGAGCTCGGGGAGGTCGCCGGCCTGGTCGATCTCGAGCTGCTGCCAGAGCCGGACCTGGGGGACCTGGGCCCGGGTCCGGTGCTCGGCGAGGAAGCGGGGCACGCCCTCGAGGCGGGCGGTGAGGGAGGCGAGGCGTTCGGGCAGCGGGGCGAAGTCGCGGGCGAAGACCGAGAAGCAGGCGTCGCCCACGGCGTCGATCGCGGTCGAGCGGCGCTCCCAGAGCCGGACGACCTCGAGATCGAAGATGGAGCGGCGGAGGTTGTGGAGCTCCAGGTCGCGCTCGAAGCGGACGGTCGGGGACAGCCCGGCCGGGTCGAGGGCCTCGACGGCGGCGAGGTGGGCCTTCTCCGCCGCCAGCTCGCCCTCGACGGCGTCGCGGCTCCCGTCGCCGAGCCGGTCGTCGTAGGTGTGGATGCCGAGGTACGTCGCCAGCGGCGGGTGGTCGCGGACGAGGCGCCGGACGCGGGCCTCGACGAGGTCGTAGAAGCGGTCGTCGAGGGGGCCGGCGTCGGGGGCGGGGGCGGGGCGGGTCAGCTTCGGTTCGCTCGGTGGCATCGTCGTCCTTTCGGCGGCGGTTGGGCTCGTGGCAATGCCGGGACCGGTTCGATGCGCGGCCGGGCCGGGATCCGGCCGGGCGCCGGCCGCGGGTTCGGGAGCTCGGGCGCGGTCGATCGGGTCGTCAGGGACGGGCCCCTGCGGTGGGGGCGGGGCGGCCGGCGACCTCGGCGAGGGCCTCGCGGACGGCGACGATCGCCCGCTCGATGTCGGCCGCCTCGATCCCGTAGTGGGTGACGGCCCGGACCTGCCCCTCAGGGTACGGGACCATCCAGACGCCTCGCTCGGCGAGGGCGCCGAGGAAGGCGCTCCGGTCGGCGTCGACCCGGAAGATGACGAAGTTCGTCCGGACCCGCGACGGATCGAGGGGGCCGTCGGTCGGCTGGGCGATCCCGCCCGGCGAGCGGATCCCCGGCAGCTCGGCGAGCCCCTCGGCCAGGCGGCGCGCGTTCGCGTGGTCCTCGGCGAGGCGCTCGATCATCCCGGCCGGTCCGTCGCGGAGGGCGACGAGGCCGGCGGCGGCGAGGATCCCGACCTGGCGCATCCCGCCGCCGAGGAGCTTGCGGGCCCGGCGGGCCCGGGCGATGACGTCGCGGCTGCCGACGACGACGCTCCCGACCGGGCAGGCGAGGCCCTTCGAGAGGCAGAAGGTGACCGTGTCGGCCGGGGCGGCGAGCTCGGCCGGGCGGACGCCGAGGGCGACGACGGCGTTGAAGAAGCGTGCCCCGTCGATGTGGAGCGGGACGCCGCGCTCGTGGGCGATCGCCGCGATCGTCGCCTCGTAGGCCGGGGTGAGCGGCTGACCCATCGAGTGGGCGTGGGTGTTCTCGAGGGCGACGAGGCCGGTCGGCGGCTCGTGGAGGTCGGTCGGGTCGCGGAAGGCGGCGGCGACGGCGGCCGGATCGATCGTCCCGTCGGGGCGCTCCGGGAGCTGGCGGACGCTCGCCCCGACGACGACGGCGTGCCCGGCCGCTTCGTCCATGACGATGTGGGCGGTCGCCCCGGCGATGGTCTCCTGGCCGCGGGCGAGGTGGGCCATCTGGGCGACGAGGTTGCCCATCGTCCCGGAGGCGACGAAGAGCCCGGCCTCCTTGCCGAGGAGCTCGGCCGCCCGCTCTTCCAGGGCGATGACGGTCGGGTCGTCGCCGAAGACGTCGTCGCCGACCTCGGCCTCGGCCATCGCCCGGCGCATCTCGGGGGTGGGCTTCGTGACGGTGTCGGAGCGGAGGTCGATCGGGTCCATCGGGGCGAGTATAGGCGGTGGCCGGAGCGGAGCCGGAGGCGGGCTGGGGCCGCGGGCGCTGGGGCGGTGGACGTCGGGGCGGGGCGACGGCCTCGCCAGAAATTCGCCGGAGGAATGGTGCCGGTGGGCCTGCCCGGCCTGGCGGGTCAGCTATTCGGGCCAGGAATGTGAACCCGGCCCGGGCCGCCGGCTGCCGACCAGGCATTCGCCGGGCGGATCGAAGGCAGGAGCGGCGCTGGCGAACATTCGCGGGGGCGGGGTTCTGACCGGGGCCGATCCTGAGCGCCCAGCCGACCGACTCCCGCCGAGCACGGCCGCCGGCCAACGGCCCCGGTTCGGGTGACGGGCCACCGATCATCGTCCCGATCCGATCCACCTGGCGAATATCCGGCTGGGGCAGGGCGGCACCGGCGGGTCGGACTCCGGACCGTCTGCCCGTCTCGGTGCAACTGGCACCCCGCGGCGTTGGCTGGTAGACTCTGCGACCGGCAGCGGACCCGTGGTGTAGCGGCCCAACATGCCAGCCTGTCACGCTGGAGATCGCCGGTTCGAATCCGGTCGGGTCCGCCAGCCTCGATTCCTCGCATTCCCCGACGCCCCGTTCTCCCCCGCCCGAACGGGGCGTCCCCTTTTTTGCTTGGGCCTTCGCTCGTCGTTGCGCGGGCCTTTGTACCTCGCCGGCAGTGGACGGTTCCTGCTCGGCTCGCCATGCTCGCCGTCGGCGGAGCCCTAATGACTGAGCAGGTAACCGTTCTCGTCGCGCTCCACCAAGCGGGCATCTGAGTCGAGGACGGGGCCCGGTGGTGTTCGCTCCGGTGAGGCGCCGGCGCCGCCGCATCCAGCCACCGGAGGATGCCTCCCTGGACGGCTTGGCCCTTCCCGCCGGCTCCGTGCGACAATCGCGAGCCGTGCACTCGCTCCGGCGCCCGGCGACCGCCGTCCTCGGCATCGTCGCCCTTGCCCTCGCGGTCCAGCTCCTCGGGGGAGGTTTCGGATCGTCCGGAGGCGGTGCGAGCCCCGCCGCACCGACGCCCTCGGCCGTCGTCGGGGCTGCCTCCCCGACCCCGACGCGTGGAGCATCGCCGAGCCCGACCGCCGAGCCGACGCCGGCACCGCCCTCCCCGTCGCCGACGCCGCGGGAACCGGCCGTCGAGCCCGTCCCGATCGTCCCGGTGACGAGCTTCCGGAACCCCTGGACGGCGACCGACGCCGCCGAGCTCCGGGCCGTCCTCGCCGGGACGAGCCGCCGTTACAGCGCCCTCGAGCTCGTCGAGGGCGAGGCAGACGCGATCCTCGCCGCCCTCGACCTCGAGCGGCCAAGCCGCACAACCCTCGTCCTCGCGCCCGACGCAGCCGCGCTCACCGCCGACCTCGCCGCCCACGGCGACCGGATCGCCCTCCTCCGCGCCGACACCGTGGGGCCGGCGGTTCGAGCCCTCGCCTGGGGCGAGGCGAGCCTCTTCGGCGTCGATCGGGCCCGCGCGCTCACCGACTGGCCGCTCACGGCCGAACTCCCGCCCGCCGCGGTCCCCTTCGACCCGGCGACGACCTGGACCCTCGTCGCCGGCGGCGACATCCTCCTCGACCGGGGCGTGGCGAAGACCGTCAAGCTCGACGGGCGTGGGATCGACTTCCCCTTCGAGGGCGGGACCGCCGAGATCACCTCGCGCACCTGCTGTAGCAGCTTCGGCTGGAAGCTGCCGCGGACGAAGCGGACCGGCAACGCCGGGGTGGTCCGCCACCTCCTGAGCGCCGCCGACCTCGCCCTCGCCAACTTCGAGAACCCGGCCCCCGATCGCTTCCGCTACCACACCGAAGGAACGGTCTTCAGCGCCGATCCGGCCCTCATCGAGGGGCTCGCCCGGGCCGGGATCGACTTCGTCTCCCTCGGCAACAACCACATCGGCGATGCCGGCCGCGCGGGGATCGTCGAGACCCGCCGGAACGTCGAACGGTGGGGGATCGCCGTCTCGGGGGCCGGGGCGAACCTCGCCGAGGCCCACGCCCCCGCCTGGCTCGAAGCGGGCGGGCTCCGGATCGCCGTCTTCGGCTACGACACCATCGCCAAGTACTACGCCGCAACCGAGGACCGACCCGGGTCGGCCCAGCTCACGGCCGCGGCCGCCCGGGCCGACATCGCCGCCGCCCGGAAGGCCGGCGCGGACCTCGTCGTCGTCTACCCCCACTGGGGCGTCGAGTATCGGGCGACGCCGACGGCCGCCGAGCGCCGCCTCGCCCACGCCCTCGTCGACGCCGGGGCGGACCTCGTCATCGGCAACCACGCCCACTGGGCGGCGGCGATGGAGGTCTACGAGGGCAAACCGATCTGGTACGCCCTCGGCAACTTCGTCTTCGACCAGACCTGGAGCGAGCCGACGATGGAGGGGATCCTCCTCGAGCTCACCTTCGCCGGCCGGGAGCTCGTCCAGGTTCGCCTCCACCCCTTCGTCATCCTCGATCGGGCCCAGCCGAACTTCCTCGACCCCAGCGGGTCGGGGGCCGTCGTCCTCCGCCAGGTCTTCGACGCCTCGAAGGGCCTCCTGCCCTGGTGAGGGAGGGCCTCTGGTCCGGGCCGACGGGTGAGCCTAGCGAACGGAGCCCATTCTGCGAAGTCGACTTAGAGAGACTTGACGTCCCGCCTCGCTGTCCCACAATAGCCCGCAAGGTCGACCTGCTGGATCTGGTCGTCGGCGGCGTGGCGATTGTTGTCGGAACCCCGCTCGGTGTGTCGCCGTATGTTGGCGAGGAGACATCAGGCTTAAGCTGCCCAACCATCCAAGCTCGACGCGCACATGGACTACGGACAAGACGCCGGACCGAGCCCGTGGCGGGCCTTAAGTCTCGAATCACTCGGTAGGTTGGCGGCCTTGGTAGGGCTGCTTCTTCCCGCAACCGGGGCACTTAGCCGCGAAGTGGCATTTGCCATGAGCGGCCGCATCCCCGCTGGAGTCGGCCTCAGTCTCTCCGTTCCTCAGTTAGCCCTCGTTGGGCTTCATGCAATGCTGCCGGGAGTCTTGACAGGCGTCGGGCTGGCCTCGCTTGTCAGGCGACCCCCGCGGCTCGGTTGGCCGGGTCTGCCAGACCTACGGGGTAGGTCCGTTTCGGGCAGGATCCTGGCGGTCCTTGGGTACGCCGCCATCGTGCTAGCCGCCGGGTACGCCATTCTTCCACTGGTGACCGTGTCGGTGCAGAGCGCACTCAAGAGCTTGCCCGCCGCGATCGCGACCATCACCAGTGTCACCGTCATCGTCTGGGCCTCACGGCTCGCCAAATCCCACGCCGTTCTTCCATGGACCCGCCTGCTCCCAGTTGTACTCGTCGTGGCTGCCGTTACCGCTGCTGGGATGGCCGTCGGCCCAACCACGGCTGGTACCTACATCGCCGACGTGTCGTTCGCCGCGGAGAGTGGATTGAGCGACGGTACGTTCTCCGTGCTCGGGGAGGACGGCGACACAACGTGGCTGCTCGCATGTGAACCCGGAAGCGGGGCACTCCGAGTGCGCTCTGACCTTATCGAGTCCATGAGGATCAGGACCTTCGGTCCCGAGGTTCGGTCTCGGTCGCTTGAGGAAACGCTAAAGCAGGGTCTTGGCCCTGGCTTCGTCCAGCAGTGCCCATGATCTCGTGGCCCTGGGGGTGCAACGGACGTCCTGACTGACCAGTTCTACGCGAGCCCCGCGAAGAGGTCGTCCTCGGGGAGCTGCGTCGGGATCCGCGCAGCGCGGAGGACGAAGGCCTCGTACGGCCAGGTCTCGCGCCAGCCGTCGATCCCGAAGGCGAGGAACGGGTTGTCCGGGCCGATCTGGGTGACGTGCCGCTCGAGGGCCCGGTACTTGCGCTCGAGGAACCCTCGGATGTCGACCCGCGTCGTGATCGCCTCGTCGGGGACGAGGGCCCGGGCGACGAACGCCTCGTGCTCGGCGAGCTGTTCGGGGGTCGCGTTCTCGGGCGGCTGCCACCAGCTGCGAATGCCGCGCTCGGCGAGTCGTTCGGCCATGACCTGCCGGACCGAGGCCGGGATCGCCTGCTCGTAGAGCTTCGCCGGAGCCCACGGCGCCAGGCCGCCGTCGCCCTCCGAGGGCCCGCTCCCGCCGTGCTCCGGGGCGAGCTGCTCCGGGTACCAGGCCGGGTCGCCCGCCCGCTCGAAGGCGAGGACGGCGACCTCGTGGGTCCGGATGTGGTCGGGATGACCGTAGCCGCCGAAGTCGTTGTACGTCGTCATGACGTCGGGCCGGTAGCGGCGGACGAGCCAGACGAGGCGGCACGCTGCCTCGTCGAGGTTCGCCTGCCAGAAGCAGCGCGGGTCGAGGTTGCCGGGGCGGCCCATCATGTCCGAATCGCGGTAGCCGAGGTTCTCCCACTCGGTGACGCCGAGCTCGGCCATGGCGTCCTCGAGCTCGCCCATCCGGATCTCGCCGAGCCGGCGCCGGTTCGACGGCGTGTCGAGTTCGGGCCGGACGATCTCGCCGAGCTCGCCGCGGGTGCAGGTGACGAGGACGACGCGGTGGCCGTCGGCGACGGCCTTCGCCATGACCCCGCCGGTGCCGATGGTCTCGTCGTCGGGGTGGGCGTGGACGGTCATGAGGGTGAACGTGCGGGGTGCCATTCCGGCATCGTAGCGCCTCGAGGGCGCGTGCCCGGTTCGCTCGGGGATGCGTGCCGTGACCGACATCACGGACGGCGACGGGCCGACGGGGCACCATGGCGGCCCGTGGACCGTTCGAGCCGCATCGCCGCTCGATGACCGAGCTGGCGACCGTCTTCCTCGCCGGCCTCGCGAGCGCCGGCTCGCCGTGCCTCCTGCCCCTCTACCCGGGCTTCCTCGCGTACCTGGCGGCGAGCGCCGGGGCGCTTCCCGGGCGGCGCGGAAGCGGGCTCCTCGGGCTTCTCGTCCTCGGCGGGGTCCTGACGACGATGCTCGCCCTCGGCGGCGTCTTCGTCGTCTTGACCCTCCCCGTGGGGCGGGTGGCGACGGCCCTCCGTCCGGTCGTCGACCTCGTCCTCGTCGTCCTCGGCGTCCTCCTCGTCGCCGGTCGCAACCCCTTCGAGGGGCTCGGCACCCTCGGAGTCGCGCCCCGCGGCGGGCCGTATGCCCGGGCCTACCGCTACGGCCTCCTCCTCGGTCCCCTCGCCCTGCCGTGCGCGGGCCCGTTCTTCGCCGCCCTCGTCGCCGTCGCGACGAGCGTCCCGGAGCTTGCCCTCCGCCTCGCCACCTTCGGGGTCTTCGGCCTCGGCTTCGGGCTCCCGCTCGTCGCCCTCTCGCTCCTGACCGCAGCCCGTCGGCGCGCCGTCGTCGACGTCGTCGTCCGGCACCGGCGGCCGGTCGAGGTCGCGGCCGGCGTCCTCCTCGGCGGGGTCGGGCTCGTCGACTTCGTCGAAACCTGGCCGCTCCTCGGCGGTGCGCTCGGCGCCTAGCCCGTCGCTCGTCGGCGGCCCGCCGCCCCGCTTCGACCGACTACGATGAGGGCCGATGCCCGTCCCCGAGCGCCCGTCCGACCCGTCCAACCACCCCGCCCCGCCCGGCCCCCTCGCCGGGATCCTCGTCGCCGACTGCTCGACGGTCCTCGCCGGACCCTTCTGCACGATGCTCCTCGCCGACCTCGGGGCCGAGGTGATCAAGGTCGAACCGCCCGACGGCGACGGGACGCGGGGCTGGGGGCCGCCGTGGGTCGGCGACGAGGCGGCCGGAACGCGGACCGCCGCCTATTACCTCGCCGTGAACCGAAACAAGCGCTCGATCCGCCTCGACCTCAAGCGACCGGCCGGATCGGAGGTCCTCCGCCGGCTCCTGGCCCGGGCCGACGTCCTCGTCGAGAACTTCCGGCCCGGCGGCCTCGCCCGTCTCGGCTTCGACGAGGCGACCCTCGAGGCGCTCAACCCGCGCCTCGTTCACCTTGCGATCTCGGGCTTCGGTCCGAGCGGCCCCGACGCCGACCGCCCGGGCTACGACTTCGTCGTCCAGGCGATGGCGGGGCTCATGTCGATCACCGGCTTCCCGGACGAGGAGGGCGGCCGACCGACGAAGGTCGGGGTCGCCGTCTCGGACGTCGTGACCGGGCTGGCCGGGGCCGTCGCCGTCCTCGCCGCCCTCGTCGGTCGCGACCGACCGGGGGATCGGACGCCGGCCGCCGGCCTCGGCCAGCGGATCGACGTCTCCCTCTTCGCCTCGACCCTCGCCCTCCTCGTGAATCAGGCCCAGAATGCCTTCGTCACCGGCCGCCCGCCCGGCCGCCGGGGCAACGCCCACCCGAACATCGTCCCCTACGAGACCTTCGCCACGGCCGACGGCGATCTCGCCCTCGCCGTCGGGTCGGAGCGGCAATGGCGCCGCTTCTGCGAGGCGATCGGGCGGCCGGAGCTCGCCGACGACCCGCGCTTCCGGACGAACGGCGACCGGGTCCGGAACCGCTCGCTCCTCCGGCCGCTCATCGCCGAGGTCCTCGCCGCGGCGCCGACGGCGGCGTGGCTCGACCGCTTCGACGCGGCCGAGGTTCCGGCCGGGCCGATCAACGACGTCCTGGCGGCCTTCGACTCGCGGCAGGCTCGCGCGCTCGGGCTCCGGGTCCCCGTCGAGCATCCGCGCCTCGGGCGGGTCGACCAGGTGGCGCCGCCCTTCGAGCTCGCCCGGACGCCGGCCTCGATCCGCCGCCCGCCGCCCCTCCTCGGCGAAGACGGAGAGGCGATCCTCGCCGAGCTCGGCTATTCGCCGGCCGAAATCGCTGCCCTGCGAGCCGAGGGCGTCGCGTAGGAATCCGGCGGCCGCGGCCTCGTCGGTGCATCCGGGCGCTGGTAGACTCGCCGCGAACCGGACGCCGCGCGGCACGGCCGCCGAGCGCCCGCCCCGCCGACGAACCCCGATCATCCCCGACCCCAGCGAAGGAGCGACGATGGCCGACAACCGAGAGCGGTGGGCCCTCATCCTCGGCGCCTCCTCGGGCATGGGTGAGGCGACGGCGATCGCCCTCGCCCGGGCCGGCTACCGGATCTGCGGGATCCACCTCGATTTCCGGGCCGGCCTCGCCCACGTCGAGGAGATCAAGGCGCAGATCGCCGCGGCCGGATCCGAGGCCCTCTACCTGAACATGAACGCCGCCGACGACGAGAAGCGGGCGGCCGCCATCGAGACCCTCCGAGCCCGCTTCGAGGAGCGCCGGGCGGAAGGGGCCGAGCCGTACGTCCGGGTCCTCATGCACTCGCTCGCCTTCGGTTCGCTCGCCCCCTTCATCGCCGACGACCGCTCGAAGGAGGCGAGCCGCAAGCAGTTCGAGATGACCCTCGACGTCATGGCGAACAGCCTCGTCTACTGGGTCCGCGACTGCTACCACGCCGGGCTCCTCCAAGCCGGCTCGCGGGTCTTCGCCATGACCTCCGAGGGGTCGGTTCGGGTCACCCCGACGTACGGCGTCGTGAGCGCCGCGAAGGCGGCCCTCGAATCCCACGTCCGCCAGCTCGCCATGGAGCTCGCCCGGCGGGGCAGCGGGATCACCGTGAACGCGATCCGGGCCGGGGTCACGATCACACCGGCGCTCCTCAAGATCCCCGAGCACGAGGAGATCATCGCCGCCGCCCGGCGCCGCAACCCGACCGGTCGGCTGACGACGACGGCCGACGTCGCGGCGGCGATCGTCGCCCTCGCGGCAGAGGGGACGGACTTCATCAATGGCGAGATCATCGGCGTCGACGGCGGCGAGTTCATCACCGCCTCCTGACCGCGGGCGCCGCCGACGACGACGGAGGCTTCGATCGTGAGCGGACGGGTCGTCGTCGTTGGGTCGGTGAACGTCGACCTCGTCGTCCGGGCCGACCGGCTCCCGGCGCCGGGGGAGACGGTGACCGGCGGCGTCTTCGAGCGGCACCACGGCGGCAAGGGCGGGAACCAGGCCGTCGCGACGGCCCGCCTCGGTCGGACGACCCTCTTCGTCGGGGCCGTCGGCGAGGACGACTTCGGTACCGACGCCCGGGCGGCTCTCGCCGCCGAGCGGATCGACGTCTCCCGGCTCCTCGTCATCCCGGGGGCGGCCACCGGGGTCGCCCTCATCATGGTCGACGCCCGGGGCGAGAACCTCATCGCCGTCGCCTCGGGGGCGAACGCCGCCCTCGAGCCGGAGATGGTCGAGGAGGCCCTCGGGCGGCTCGGTTCCCTCGCCGGCGACGTTGTCCTCGTCTGCCACGAGATCCCGACGGCGACGGTCCGGGCGGCGCTCCGCTTCGGTCGCGCGGCCGGGGCGACGACGGTCTTCAACCCGGCCCCGGCGGCCGGCCTCGACCGCACGACCCTCGGGCTCGCCGATGTCGTGACGCCGAACCGGGCCGAGCTGGCGATGCTCCTCGCGACGGTCGGCGGCGGCACGGGGTCGGAGCCGGGCGGGGCGCCCGATCCGGAGGCGGGTGCCCGCCGCCTCCTCGAGGCGGGGCCCGACGGGCCGGGCGTCCGGCGGGCGGTCATCGTCACCCTCGGCGCCGAGGGGGCGCTCCTCGTCGCTCGGGGCGACGGTGGGGTCCTCACGAGTCGCCGCTTCCCGGCCCACCGGGTCGCCTCGGTCGACTCGACCGGGGCAGGTGACGCCTTCAACGGGGCGATGGCGGCGGCCCTCGCCGAGGGTCGCTCCCTCGAGGAGGCGTGCCGGCGGGCGATCGTCGCCGGGGCGCTGGCCACGACCCGACCGGGGGCCCGGGAGGGGATGCCGACCCGGGCCGAGCTGGAGGCCGCCCTCGGCGGTCCCGGCGGCGGGAGCGTGGCCCCCGGACCGGACCCGGATCCGGGCGGGGCTTCGGGCGGGGCGACGACCGCGGCGGAGAACGACGGCCCGGCCGGGGACTGAGCCTCGCCGATCTCGAACGGGGCTCCGGAGCCCCCGGCCTCAGCCGCCCGAGGCGCCGGTCGTCGCGTGGGTCTTCGGGGGAACCGCGACCCGGGCGTTCGTCGAGACCCGCGGCAGCGTGACCCGCTGGGGGAGCTGGGTCGAGGCGCCGGTCAGCTCGTCCGCCGCCGCCTGGAGCTTGCGAAGCTCGGCCTCGAGGGCGTCGAGCCGGGCGAGGATCGCCGCGTACGTGTCGGCGGCGCGGCCGTAGTCGTCGGCCGCCGCAAGGAGGTTCGCCGCGAGCAGGTCGTTCCGGGTCGCCAGGACCGAGACGGCCTCCCGGTGCGGCTCGAGGGCCGAGGCTCGGGCCTGGTCGGCGCTCGCCTGGAAGCCCGTCACCGCCGCGAGGGCGACGGCGTACGTACCGGCCGAGAGGCCGAGGAGCGTGCCCGCCTGTCGGAAGGCCCGTCGATCGCCGCTGCTGCGGTCCCGGGCCCGAGCGGGTTGCCCGCCGGCGCCCGGGCCCGCCGGCGACCGCCCACGGTCAGTCGTCATCGCGCTCGCCTCCGCCCTCGTGCTCGTCGTGCTCGCGCTCGCGCTCGTCGTGACCGCCGCGGGCCGGGGCCGGACCGGCACCCCCTCCCGGAACCGATGCGGCCTGGGCGGCGAGGGAGGCTTCGAGCTGCGCGATCCGCTCGCGGGCGGCCGCGAGCTGGCTCCGGAGCTGCTCGGCGGTCGCGGCGTCGGTCGCGAGCTGGTCTTGGGCTGCGGCGAGGGCATCGGTCAGCGTCCGGGTCCGCGCCGCCAGGTCGGCGAGCTGGGCCCGGAGCGCCGCCGACCGAGCCTCCTCGGCGGCGAGCTGAGCGGCGAGGGTCTCGGCGGAGACCGGCTGCGAGGTCGCCAGACCGGTCGCGTCGGCCCAGCCGGCCGCGGCCCGGATCGTGGCGGCCCCGAGGAGGAGCGAGGCGACGACCCCGCCGACGACGAGGAGGCGCCGCCCGATCAGCGTCGGCGAAATGGTCACGGGCGGACGATCGGGATGGACGTTCATCGTGCGCCTCCCCCGGGTTCGAGATCGGTTCGGACGACGACCGGGACGGCGACGGGCCGGCTCACGGGCCGGGCGCTCTCGTGGGTCGGGGAGCGGGACGGCGTCGCGGTCCGAGGCGCCGGAACGACGCCCGCCCGCCTGGCCGCCCGCGGGACGACCCAGTAGCGGTACGCGGCCGCCCCGAGGACGGCGAGCCCAGTCGCGGCGTAGAGGGGGGCGAGGGCCAGGGCGTCGGTGCCGGCGAGGAAGCCGTGGAGCCAGGCGAGGACGAAGATCCCGAGGCTGAGCCGATGGAGGCCGAGCCAGAAGCCGGCCGGGAGCAGCTTCGTGTAGCGGGCCGTCAGTCCGGTCGCGAGGAGGGCGTACAGGGCGAGTGTCCCCAGCCCGACGGCCGAGCTGCGGTAGCTCGAGAGGCCGGGGACGAGGGCACCGCCGAGGCCGACGCCGGCGTACGGGTCGGCGACGAGGCTCACGATGTGGGCGCCGAGGAAGGCGAGCCCGAAGACCCAGAGCTGCTCGTGCCAGGGAAAGAGGTGCTTCGAAATCCGCCAGCGCGACTGGTTCGTCGGATGGCTGAGGAGGAGCCCGAGGACGACCTGGACGGTCAGCAGGAGGTAGGCGGTAATCCCGCTCGCCCGGGCGACGAGCCAGATCCGGAGCTGGGCGACCCGCTCGGACGTCGCCGGTGCGACCTGGTCGGTCGCGGCGACGACAACCAGCCCGATGAGGGCGAGGAGAACGACGACGGCGCGCCCGCTCAGCCGCATCGGCGATTCTCCCGCGGTTCCTTGGGGCGCGACGCGGTGCCGCGGCACCCGGTCGATCGGATGCCGTCCGGCGAGAAGAGGGGGTGGCTCGACCGGGGCGACGGGCCGGCCGAGCCGGGCGAGCCCGACAAGGTCGTGACGGTCACGGCAAACCTCCGGTGGGATGTGGTTCGACACCTGGATTGAGCCGGCGTCGGCCCCGAAGGTTTCGTCCCCGGCCCAATGGAGGTGCCGCCGGGCACCGGGTCCGTCAGCCGTCGCGACGGCGTTAGCGGAGCGCCTCGACGATCCGCTCGGTGTCCCAGCGCATGAGCCCCTCGTACGTGTCGGCGGGCGGGTCGCCGACCGAATCGGAGTAGAGGTTCGTGACGACCCGGACCCCGGTCTCGGCGGCGATCCGCTCGGCGACGGCCGGATTGAACTGCGCCTCGGCGAGGACGGCCCGGACGCCCGACGATCGGATCGCCTCGACGAGGCGGGCGATCTGGGCTGCGCTCGGCTCCTGGCCGGGCACCGGGACGATGACGTCGACGACCTCGATGCCGTAGGCCGCCGCGTAGTACGGGAACGCCTCATGCGAGCTGACGACCCGCCGGTCGGCGGCGGGGACCGTCGCGATCTGGCCCCGGATCCAGGCGTCGAGGTCGACGAGGCGGGCGTCGTACGCGGCGGCCCCGGCAGCGTACGTCGCCGCTCCGGCGGGGTCGAGGCGACCGAGCTCCTCGGCGATCCGGGCGACGTAGCGGCGGGCGTTCCCGACGTCGAGCCAGAGGTGGGGGTTCGTCGCGCCGTCGGGGTCGGTCAGGTACGTCGCCCCGGGGAGGTTGTTGGCAAGCCGGACGATCGGCGCCTGCGTCCCCGCGTCGGCGGCCAGGGCCGTGAGCCAGTCGTCGAGGGCGAGGCCGTTCGCCACGACGAGCTGGGCCTCGACGAGCCGCCGGGCGTCGCTCGGGGTCGGGTCGAAGGTCTCGACGACGCCGCCCTTCGGAACGAGGGCGGTGACCGTGACCCTCCCGCCGCCGACTTGGGCGACGAGGTCGGCAAAGACGGTCGTCGTCGCCACGACCCGGAGGCCGTTGGCGGGAGCGCCCGAGACCCCGGGCGGGGTCCCCGGGCTGCAGGCGGCGAGACCGAGGAGGGCGACCAGGAGAGCGGCGAGGAGGGCGGCGACGGGCCCAGCCGGCCCCGGGCGGTCGGCCGAGGACGGGTGCTTCGGCGCCCGGGAGCTCCGGTGCGGATGCCCGGCTCGCCGGAGGCTGGGCGGCGGGCCGGAGCCAGCCCCCGCCGACTCGGGTTGTGATCGCATGACGACCTCCTGTCCTCCGGCCGGCTCGGCCCTCGCGCGATCGCGGAGTTGGAGGCCGACGGCCGGCCACCGGAGGGAGGTCACATGATACTCAATCTCATCAAGGAGCGTGCGAGCGGCGCATCCCGGGCGCGGCGCCGGGCTCAGCGCGGCTCGTCGCGCCGGTAGGGGACGTCGACGACGACCGTGTGGCGCCGACCGAGGAGGGCGGCCCGGAGCCGCCGGGCCGGCTGGTTGTGAAGGAGCCTGTCCCACCACGTCGTCGCGACGAACTCCGGCACGACGACGAAGGTGATCGGCGCCTCCCGGTCCGGCGGCCAGGCCGCGTCGAGGACGTCGAGGTAGGCGAGGAGCGGTCCGACGATCGCCCGGTAGGGGCTCTCGACGACGACGAGCGGGACGTCCGGGGCCTGGCGGAGCCAGCGCTCGCGGAGGGCCGCCGCTTCGGCCGGGTCGTCGGAGATGAGGACCGCTCGGACGTCGTCGGTGATCGAGCGGGCGACGTTGACGGCCTGAACGACCGAGCGGTCGATCCCCCAGATCGGGACGATCGCCCGCTCCTGGCGGTGGGGCCTCGGGAACGGCCGGTCCGGCGGGACGGCGAGGCGGGCCGCCAGGTCGTCGTACTGGTGTCGGATGAGGAGCATCCCCCCGACGAGGGCCGGGACGACGACGGCGACGAGGAGCGAGGTCGGCGCCTTGGCGACGAGGACGACGACGGCGACGAGGCCGGTCGTCAGCGCCCCGATGGCGTTCGTCGCGAGCTTGCCCCGCCAGCCCGGCCCGCGGGTCTCGCGCCAGTGGCGGACCATCCCGATCTGGCTGATCGTGAACGACACGAAGACGCCGACCGAATAGAGGGGGATGAGGGCGTGGGTGCTGCCATGGAAGGCGACGAGGAGGGCGATCGCGACGACGCTGAGCAGGATGATCCCGGTCGTGAAGGCGAGGCGATCGCCCCGGAAGGCGAACTGTCGGGGCATGTAGCCGTCGCCGGCCAGGATCGCCGCGAGCCGGGGGAAGGCGTTGTACGAGGTGTTCGCCGCCAGGAAGAGGATGAGCGCGGTCGCGCCCTGGAAGAAAAAGAAGAGGGGCGACCCGTCGCCGAAGGCCGCCGCGGCGACCTGGCTCACGACGGTCCGGGGTGCCGGGACGTCGACCGGGACGATCCCTTCGAGGCTGGCGAGGACGGTGATCCCGAGGAACAGGATCGCCAGGAGCGTCGCCATCGCCGTGAGCGTCTGCGCCGCGTTCCGCGCCTCCGGCGGCTTGAAGGCCGGGACGCCGTTGGCGATCGCTTCGGTCCCGGTGAGGGCAACGCTCCCGGCCGCGAAGGCCCGGACGACGAGGAGGAGCCCGATGGGCTGGACCGGGTCGGGGAGCGGTGGCGGGGGTGCCGGCGTCGCCCCGGCGGCGAAGAAGCGGGCGAGCCCGACGCCGATGACCGCGAGCGCCCCGGCGACGAAGAGGTACGTCGGGACGGCGAAGATGTTCCCCGATTCGCGGAGACCCCGGAGGTTGCCGAGGGCGATGAGGGCGACGGCGGCGACCCCGATGGGGACCTGGAGGTCGGCGAGGTCGGGGAGCGCCGAGACGACCTGTTCGACCGCCGAGGCGGTCGAGACGGCGACGGTCATGACGTAGTCGACGAGGAGCGAGGCCGCCGCGACGAGGGCGGCGACGATCGGGAGGTTCGCCCGGGCGACGGCGTAGGCGCCGCCCCCGGACGGGTAGGCGTAGCCGATCTGGCGGTAGCTCGTCGCAACGACGGCGAGGAGGAGGACGACGGCGAGGGCGACGGGGAGGGAGAGGCTGAGGGCGGCGGCCCCGCCGAGGACGAGGACACGGAGGATCTCCTCCGTCGCGTAGGCCGACGAGCTGATGGCGTCGGAGCTGAAGATGGCGAGCGCCTTCGTCTTCGAGAGGCGCTCGGTGATCTCCTCGTGGATCGAGAGGGGCCGGCCGATGATGATCCGCCGGATCGCTCCGGCGATCCGCTCCCGCTGCGTCCGCGGCGCCGAGGCGCTCGGCTTCGCGACGAGCTGACCGGGGCCGGCGTAGCGGAAGTAGGCGGCGTGGGGCCGCTCGACGCGGACGCGCCGATTGCCGGGCTTGCGCCCGGCCAGGGGGATTCGACCGCCGATCATCGATGGCGGCGGACGACGATGGCTTCGGGGCCGCCGAGGCCCGGGATCCGGTCGAGGTCGACGCCGAGGCTGCGGGCCCAGCCCTCGAGCCGCTCGAGGACGAGGTCCGCCTCCGGGACGTCGGTCACGGTGACGCTCACAACCCGTCCCGAGGCGACGAGGAGGACGGCGGCCTCGATCTCCGTCGTTTCGCGTTCCAGCCGCGCGGTCGGCGTCGCCCGCGCGGCCGGCGGTTCGTTCTCTTCGGTCACGCCTCCATCATCGCCGACGCCTCCAAGCGGGCAGCCCGCCGGCAGGAGCGGATCGGCTCAAGAAGGGCTCAAGGTTCGACGCCGGGGCTCGGCTTCTCCGTCGATTCAGAGGCCGCGGACCCGGTAGCCGACGCCCGGCTCGGCGACGATGAGGTCGCGCAGCGAGCCGTCCGGATCGGCGGCGGCGAGCTTGCGGCGGATCTGGCTGACGTAGACGTGGAGATAGTGGGCCTCGTCGGCGTACGCCGTCCCCCAGACGGCCCGCAGGAGCCGGGCGTGGGTCACGACCCGGCCGGCGTGGGCGAGGAGGACCTTGAGGACCTCGTATTCGCGCGGCGTGAGGGCGACCGGACGAGCGGCGACGCGAACTGACCGCTCGGCGGGGTCGAGCTCGAGCGGTCCGATCCGGACGACGCCCTCGGCGTCGGCGGCCGGGCCGGCGGCCCGGCGGAGGAGGGCCCGGACCCGGGCGAGGAGCTCGGCCGGGCTGAACGGCTTCGTCACGTAGTCGTCGGCCCCGTGCTCGAGGGCCGTCACCTTCTCGGCCTCGCGGTCGCGGGCCGAGACGACGAGGATCGGCGTCGTCGCCTCCCGGCGCCAGCGAAGAATGAGGGTCTGGCCGTCCCGGTCGGGGAGGCCGAGATCGAGGACGATGAGGTCCGGGCGGCCGGCCAGCCAGGCCGCCGTCGCCGTCGCCGCGTCGGCGGCTTCGACGACGCGGTAGCCCCGCCCCCGCAGGTACGCGGCGAGCTGGCGGCGGGTCGCGGCGTCGTCTTCGACGACGAGGATCCGGGCGCCCTTCGCGAGGTCCCCGCCCTTCGGCTCCGCCTGCCGGGTCGTCACGGTCCACTCCCGCCGGCGACCGGCAGATCGATGTCGACGGCGAGGCCGCCGAGGGCGCTCCGGCGGGCGGCGACGCGGCCGCCCATCGCCGCGACAAAGCCCCGGACGACGGCGAGTCCCAGCCCCGCCCCGCTCCGCCGCCGGTCGCGACCGGCCGACCTGGTCGGCCGGTAGAAGCGGTCGAAGAGCCGCGGCAGCTCGGCCTCGGCAACGCCCGGGCCGGCGTCCTCGACGGAGAGCCGGACGACGCCGTCGGCGGATCGGGCCGCGATCCGGACCGCCGCCCCCGGAGCGTGACGAGCCGCGTTCTCGAGGAGGTTCGCGAGGACCTGCTCGAGGAGCAGGTCGTCGACGGCGACGAGGGGGAGGGCCTCCGGGATGTCGACGGCGATCGGCGCACCGCCGACCCGCCCGGCCTGGCGGGAGAGGCAGTCGGCGACGAGGTCGGCGAGGACCCGCGGCTCCGACCGCGGCCGGAGCGTCCCGCTCTCGATCCGGCCGAGGTCGAGGAGGTTCGTCACGATCCGATCGAGTCGCTCGACGTGGGCTTCGATCTCGCCGGCGACCTCGAGCCGATCGGCGGTCGTCGGCGCTGTTGCCGGATCGGCGAGCCGGGCGGCGGCGGTGCGGATCGCGGTCAGCGGGGTCCGGAGGTCGTGGGAGACGGCGTCGAGGAGCGCCGTCTTCGCCGCGTCGCTCCGGCGGGCGACCTCGGCGTCCATCGCCTCGCGGAGGAGGCGGTCGCGTTCGACGGCCGCGGCGATCCCGTCGGCGATCCCGGCGAGGAGCCGCGTCTCGGCCGCCGGCGGATCCCCGGGACCCGGCCAGCCGATCCAGAGGCCGCCGAGGACCCGGCCGCCCGACTCGATCGGGATCCGATGGAGCCGCGCCCGGCCGGGCTCGGCGGTCCGGCGACGGCCGACGGCGGGCGGACCGGGGTGCCGGACCCGGACCCATCGTTCGGCGCCGCCGCCGCGTTGGAGGACGAGGTACTCGGCCGGCGTCGGGTCGGGTGACCCGCCGCCGGAAGCGAGCGTCTCGCTTCCGTCCGGGCCGACGAGGGTGACCCAGACGCGGGCGAGGGCGAGCTCGCGGCGCAACAGGTCGGTCACCGACCCGAGGGTCTCGGTCAGCGATCGGGATGCGACGAGGGCTCGGGTAGCCGCGGCGAGGGTTCGCGCCTCGCGTTCGCGGCGGGCGGCTGCCTCGGCTCGGCTCCGCTGGGCTCCGGCGAGCTCCCCGACGACGACCCCGACGCCGAGCAGGAGGAGGAGCGTCAGCCAGTCGGCGGTCTCGTGGACGACGAGGGTGAAGCGGGGTTCGGTGAAGAGGAGGTTGTAGGCGGCGACGGCGACGACGGCGCTGGCGACCCCGGCGGCGGGACCGGCGACGACGGCGCTCGCCACGACGGCGACGAGGTAGACAGTCGAGGCGTTCTGAATGTCGGTGAGCTGCTCGAGGAGGAGGACGACGGGCGTGACGGCGAGGACGCTCCCGAGGGCGATGCCGAGGACGATCGCGCCGCGGCGGAAGCGGGCGGGCACGGCGGCCTCACGCCTCCGGTTCGATCGTCTCCCGGGCGTCTCGACGTCCCGCCGACGCCGGTCCGCCGGCCACCGACCGCCGTCGGGCGAGGCGCGCCCCGAGGCCCGTTCGCGGCCCGAGGCCCAGGACGAGGACGAAGGCGGCCGTCTGGACGAGGACGATTGTCGCCCCGCTGGCGACGTCGAGCCAGTACGAGAGATAGAGGCCCGCGATCGCCGAGCCGATCCCGATCCCGGCGGCGACGAGCATGAGCCGCGTGAAGCGGACGGTCACGAGTTGGGCCGCTGCGGCCGGCGTGACGAGCATCGCCACGACGAGGATGATCCCGACCGCCTGGATGCTGACGACGATCGCCAGGGCGACGAGGGCGAGGAAGACGTACTCGAGCTGCCCGACCGGGATCCCCGACGCCGCGGCCCCGAGCGGATCGAACGTTGCGTAGAGGAGCTCCTTCCAGAGGAGGATGACGATGCCGAGGACGAGGGCGGCGAGGACCACGAGGTTGAACAGATCGGCGGGGCCGATGGCGAGGACGTTGCCGAAGAGGAAGCTGAAGAGGTCGGCGACGTAGCCGCGAAGGCTGCTGAAGAGAAAGACCCCGAGGGCAAACATCCCGGCGAAGAGGACCCCGATCGCCGTATCCTGCCGGATCCGGGCCCGCCGGCTCACGGCGCCGATGGCGAGGGCCGTCGCGACGGCGGCGACGGCGGCGCCGACGAGGTACGGGCCCTTGAGGATGTACGCCGCAACGACTCCCGGGAACCCGGCGTGGGCGATGGCGTCGCCGATGAAGGCGATCCCCCGGAGGACGACGTAGGTCCCGACGACGGCGCAGACGAGGCCGACGAGGGTCGAAGCGACGAGGGCCCGGACGAAGAAGTCGAAGCGGAGGGGGTCGACGAGGGCCTCGATCATCGCTCGCTCCGGCGACCTGCCCCCTCGTGGAAGTGGGCCTCGCCGGGGGCGGCCTCGTCGTGGTGATGGGCGTCGTCGAGGACGGCGGCGCGGCCGTCGAGGACGAGGAGGTGACCGCCGTACGTCCGGGCGAGGATCTCGGGGTCGAGGATGAGCGACGCCGGGCCGTGGGCGATGATCGTCCGGTTGATGGCCAGAACCCGCTGGAAGCGCCCCGCGGCGCAGGCGAGATCGTGGGTCGTCGCGATGACCGTCTTGCCCCGTCGCGCCTCGGCCTCGAGGATGTCCATGAGATCCTCCTGGGTCGTGGCGTCGACCCCCGTGACCGGCTCGTCGAGGAGGAAGAGGTCCGGTTCGGCGGCCAGGGCGCGGGCGAGGAAGACCCGCCGCCGCTGGCCGCCCGAGAGCTGGCCGATCTGGACGTCGATCCGGTCGGCCATCCGGACGAGCTCGAGGGCGGCCACGACGGCTCGCCGGTCGGCGGGGCCCGGCCGGCGACCGAGACCGAGGCGCGGGTAGCGGCCCATCATGACGACGTCACCGACGGTGACCGGGAACTGCCAGTCGACGAGCTCGGCCTGGGGCACGTAGGCGATCCGCCGCGCCTCGCGCCCGGGCGGGGCGCCGAGGACCTCGATCCGGCCGCTCCACGGCTCGAGGAGGCCGGCGAGGAGTTTCAGGAGCGTGCTCTTGCCGGCTCCGTTCGGGCCGACGACGGCGAGGAGCGTCCCGGGCTCGACGGCGAGGTCGAGGTGCTCGAGGGCCGGCCGGTCCCGGTAGCCGGCTGTCACGTCGGAGAGCCAGACGTCGGCGTGGGCCCGGGCGTGGGCCGGGTCGACGTGCTCGTGGACGGGGAGGGGGGCTCGGTCCGTGGGGGCCGCCGGATGGCTCGGGTGCATCGCGCTAGGAGGCGGTGCGACTGCTGCTGCGGCAGCGGGGGCAAGTGCCGTAGAGCTCGATCCGGTGCGCGTCGATCCGGAAGCCGGTGATCCGTTCGACCTCGGCCAGGGCGTCGGCCATCCGCCCGTCGTCGACCTCCAGCGTCCGACCGCAGGAGGCGCAGATGAGGTGGTGGTGGTGATCCTCGGGTCGACAGACGACGTAGGCGTGCTCGCCGCTCGGGAGGTCGACCCGTTCGACGGCACCGACGGCGACGAGGGCGTCGAGGGTTCGGAAGACCGTCGCTCGGCCGACGCCGAAGCGGCGCGCGGCGGCGACGAGGTCGGCCGCGGTGAAGTGTCCGTCCCGGGCGGCAACGAGCGAGGCGACGGCCCGGCGCGGTCCGGTGACCCGGAGGCCCGCCGTCGAGATCGCGTCGAGGATCGGCCCGGCATCCACGCTCGGGAGGATACCACCGGCCGACGCTAATCGATACTGAGTCTCGCCCGAGCCGTTTGCGCCGTCCCGGCGCTTCCCGTGACGAAGGGCCCGCCCGTGGGGGCCGACCGGAGGGGCGGCGGCGAGCGATGCCGGCTACCATCGGCGCTGCCCGGAAAGGAGGAACCATGTCCACGTCGCGGTCGGACCCGCGATCGGCCGCCCGAACCCGTCGCGAGCGACGGGCAGCCGAACGGCTCGAACGACGATCGGCGCGGCGTCCCCCATCGTCGCCCTCGCCCTGGCAGTCCCCGGCGATCCTCGCCACCATCGGGGCCCTCGCCGTCGGCCTCGCCGTCATCGGCTTCGCCGCCCTGACCGGCGGGGCGCCGTCGGGCGGCAGCGACATCGTGCCGCCGGCGAACCCGGCCCCGAGCGCGATCCCCGCGGAGGGCTCGACCCTCGGCTCGCCGGACGCGCCGGTGACCGTCGAGGTCTGGGCCGACTTTCAGTGCCCCGCCTGCGGCCAGTTCGCCCGGGGGACCGAGCCGCAGCTGATCCGGACCTTCGTTGCCGCCGGGTCGGTGAAACTCGTCCACCACGACTTCGCCTTCCTCGGCGGCGGCCGCTCGTACGACGAGTCCGTCGAGGCCGCCGCGGCGGCCCGCTGTGCCGCCCGCCAGGGCCGCTTCTGGGACATGGAGGCCTGGCTCTACGCGAACCAGCACGGCGAGAATGCCGGCGCCTTCACCCGTGACCGTCTCGCCGCCATCGCCCAACGGGTCGGGCTCGACGTCGCCGCCTGGACGAGCTGCATGGACGCCGGGACCGAGCAGGCGGCGGCCAAGGCCGAGACGCAGACCGGGGCGGCCCAGGGGGTGAGCTCGACCCCGACCATCGTCGTCAACGGGACGCCGTACGTCGGCGCCCTCTCGTACGAGCAGCTGGCGACGATCATTCGAGGCCTCCTGCCCGCCTCGCCGTCACCGTCGGCTCCCGCCACCGGCAGCCCCTCGCCGTCGCCGTGAACGTGCTCGTCGGGGCCCGGGTCCCGGCCCGGCGCCTCTTCGGCATCCATCCGGGCTGGATCCTCGCCGTCCTCGACACGATCGGGCTCGGCATCGCCTCGTACCTCTCGGTCGTCGAGCTCGGGGGCGGCGTCCCGGTCTGTGGACCCCTCGCCGGCTGCGAGACCGTCGCCCTCTCCCCGTACAGCCGGATCGGCGGGATCCCGGTCGCGGTCTTCGGGGTCGGCCTGTCCCTCGTCCTCCTCACCCTCGCTCTCGCCTGGCTGCGGACCGACGGCTACCGACTCCTCCTCGCCCACTACGGCCTCTCGCTCGCCGGGGTCCTCTTCGAGATCTACTTCCTCTACCTCCAGATCGCGGTCATCCGGGCCGTCTGCGTCTGGTGCACGACGTACGGGCTCTCGCTCGTCCTCCGCTTCCTCATCGCCCTCGTCGTCTGGCTCCGCCAGCCGCGGAGCGGTCCCGGGTGAGCGAGCGTCGGGCTCGATGCCGCCGTCCGAGGGTCGGGGTCTCGATCGACGCCTGACCGTCGCCGGCATCGGCGTCGCGGCGCTCTTCCTCGTCGCCGCCGGCGGCTCGCTCCTCCTGCCCGACGCGGAGCGCCGCGGCCTCTGGCTGCCGCTCCACCTCGCCTTCCTCGGCGGTGCCGGGGTCGCCATCGCCGCCGTCCTGCCCTTCTTCGCCGCCTCGCTCTCGGCCGTCCCGCCGGCGCCGCCCGGTCGCCGGACGGCGGCAATCTTCCTCCTCGCCCTCGGCGCGGGGGCTGTGACGGGCGGCGTCGTCGCCGCTCGCCCGGACGTCGCCCTCGGCGGCGGGATCCTCGTCCTCGCCGGGCTCGGGGCGACGGCGGCGACGCTCGTCGTCGTCCTCCGCGCGACCCCCGCCGGTCGATCGAGCGAACGCGCTCGGGTCGCCCGGGCGGCGACGTTTGCCGGCCTCGGTGCCCTGGGGTCGCTGGCGGTCGGCGGGCTCCTGGCGATCCTCTTCCTCGCCGGGACGCCGCCGGTCGCGGCGAACTGGGCGACGATCCGGGCGGCCCACGCCTGGCTCAACCTCTTCGGCTTCGTCGGCCTTGTCGTCACCTCGACCCTCGTCCACCTCCTCCCGACGGCGCTCGGGACGCGGGTCGTCGCCGGCCCGACGGGGTTCGGGGCGGTCGTCCTCCTCGGGACGGGGAGCGGGCTCGGCGCCGTCGGCTTCCTCGCCGGGTCGGACGGGCTCGCCCGGCTCGGTGCCGCCGCGCTCCTCGGATCGGCCGGGCTCCTGGGGCTCGAAGCGGCCCGGATGTGGCGGCGGCGGGGCCGCTGGACGACGGACCTCGGCTGGCACCGCTTCGTCGTCGGCTCGCTCCTCGGCGGCGTCGTCTGGTTCGGCGTCGCCGTCGCCATCGTCGCCGTCCGGACCCTCGTCGCGGGCGCCTCGCCGGGGGCCTGGGATCTGCGGCCGGTCGTCGTCCCCCTCTGCGGCTGGCTCGCCGCGGTCCTCCTCGGCTCGGCGAGCCACCTCGTCCCCGCCATCGGGCCGGGCGATCCCGGGTCCCATGCCGCCCTCCGGCGCCGCCTTGGCCGCGCCGCGGCGCTCCGGCTCGTTGCCCTCCACGGTGGGGTCCTCCTCGCCTTCCTGGCCGAGTTCGGGGACGTGAGTGGCGCCGCCGGCCCCGGATCGGCGTCCCTCCCGGCCCTCGGGTTCGTCGGGTTGGTCGGGCAGCTCGCTTGGCTCGCCTCGGCGGGCGCCTCGACGGCCCTCCTCGGTTGGGCGGTCCTGTCCGTCCTGCGCCGTCGCTGACGGCCTTCGGCTCCGCTTCGGGAGGCGCGTCGGGACGGCGCCCGCGGACGCGAACGGGCCCGGCGATCGCTCGCCGGGCCCGTCGGGAGGCCGCGAACCGGGGGTGCTAGTTCGTCGGGTCTCCGTCGCCGGCCTGGACGAGGCCGAGGGCGCCCCGACCGACAAAGTTGAAGGCGTGGGTGACCATCGGGTAGAGGCCGTCCTCGGCGGTCGTGAACTCGACGATGGCGCCCTGGGCCGGCGAGAGGTCGACGGCCTGGGCACCCCAGTTGCCGCTGTTCCCCGACCGAAGGGCGACCCCCTCCTTGATGACGGTGTCGAAGATCGTCCCGACGACGTGGAACGAGCTGTCGACGTTCGGCCCGGCGTCGAGGACGAAGATCCGAACCCGCTTGCCGGTCCCGACCTGGAGCGGGTTGTCCTTGTACTGGTTGGCGACCCCGTTGAAGACGACGAAGTCGGGGGCCGGGGCCGCGGCTGCGGCCTTCAGGTAGTCGACGGGCTGACCCTGCGGCCCCAGGTACCACTCGCTCTGGACGATGGCGAACTCGTGGTCGACCTTCGGCAGGCCCTCGCGCGGCTCGACGATGACCATGCCGTACATCCCGTTGGCGATGTGGTGGAGCGTCGGCGCCGTCCCGCAGTGGTACATCCAGACGCCGGCGTACTCGGCCTTCCACTCGTAGAGGAGCTCCTCGCCCGGGTTGATCGAGCGCATCTCGTCGTTCCAGGCGACCTGGCTGGCGTGGAAGTCGATGCTGTGGGGGAGCTTGTTCGTGGCCGGGTTCTTGAGATGGATCCGGACCGTGTCGCCGACCTTGACCCGGATCGTCGGGCCGGGGACCGTCCCGCCGAAGGTCCAGACCCCGACGACGTAGCCGGGGGCGACCGTCATCGTCGTTTCCTGGATGACGAGGTCGATGTCGTGGACGTCGCCCGGCAGGAGGGCCGGCGCCTTCGGGTCGTGGAGGACGTACGGCGGGGCGTTCGGGTCGGGAGCGACGTCGATGGTCGGCGCGGTGCCGCCGTGGTCACCGGAGGCGGAGTTGCCGCTGGAGCTGCCCGTGGAGCCGCCCGAGCCGGTCGTCGTCGAGGCGACCTCGATCTTGCCGGTCATCCCGGCCTGGGCATGGCCCGGGATGTCGCAGAGGAACGTCGTGCCGCCGGCCGGGATCTCGACGGTCCCGGTCGCGGTCTGGCCGCCCTGGGCTTCGATCCTCGTCCCGTCAGGGAAGGTCACGGTATGGACGATCGAGCCGGTGTTGCGCAGGACGACCTCGTAGCGCCCCGGAGCCGCGACGGACAGGGTCGCCGGCCGGAAGCCGAGGTCGAAGGCCTCGATCTCGAGCCGGCCGAGGACGGTCCCGGTCCCCGGCTGCGGGCTCGTCGAGGGGGCGGGGGTGGCACCGCCGCCCATCATGCCGCCGCCCATCATGCCGGGGCCCATCATGCCGCCGCCCATCCCGGTCCCGGGCGGATAGGTCCAGGTGGGCGCCGTTCCCGTCGTGCAGCCGGCGAGGGCGACGAGGGCCGCCGCCACGGCGGCGAGGATGCGGAAGGATGTTCTCTGGACGTGCACGGGTCGGCCTCCCTAAACCAATACTGGCTTACTCTGCGTTTTTAGGCGAGGGCGGCCGGATTGGCATCGGGCCGGATGGCCCGTTTCGGGGGTGACGAAGGGCCGGTTCGGGCAGCGCGGTGCGGGTTCGCTTCAGCGGGCCGAAGCCGAGGGCCCGGCGGCGTCGAGGAGGACGGCGACGCGCTCGTCGAGGGCAGCCAGCCCGCCGAGGGCCGCGACGAGGGCCTCGGCGGTGGCGCGGTAGGCGGCGCCGTCGGTTACCGAGTACGAAAGGCCGGTCCGCGCCGTCGAGCGGAGATCGTCGTAGAAGACCCGCAGGTCCTCGGCGAGGCCGCTCGCTCGCGACCACGTGGCGAGCCGGGCGAGCTGGTCGGTGGCGGCGGCAGCTTCGGCGGCCACGGTCCGGATCGCCGCCGCCGCGACCGCGACGTCGAAGGTCGGGGCGGTCAGGCTCGCCTCGAGGGCGGCCCGCCCGGCTGTCAGCCGCTCGTTCGTCGCGCCGATCGCGAGGAGCGCCGATCGGGCGGGCGCCGGGATCGTCGCGGGCGGAGCCGGCGTCGCGGGCGGAGCCGGCGTCGCGGGCGGAGCCGGCGTCGCCACCAGCGTCGGGGTCGGCTCGGTGACGGCGTTCGTCTCGGGTTCGGCGACGGCCGGCCCCCGCAGCACGCTCGGGAGGCCGACAGCGACGCCGGCCGTGACGATCGAGCCGCCGGCGGCGAGGCCGACGGCGAAGCCGGCGAGGAGGAGGATCGCCGCCCGGCGCAGCTGGACGCCGACGAGGAAGCGCAGCCCGCAGGCCGGGCACCGACGCGTTCCGGCGCGGAGGGGCCGGTTGCAGCCGGGGCAGGGCAGGACCTCGAGGCCGGGTTCGCCGATCGGGAGCTGTCCCTCGACAGTGGCGGCGGTGGCGGCCGCGGTGCCGAGATCGGTACCCCCTCGGCGGCCCCCGAAACTTGGCGCCAGTCGCATTGCTTCTCCGGAGCGGGGTCGTCGTGGCTCGGACGCCGGCGGGCATCAGTGCGCTCGCCGGCCGGGCATCTCGACTCTAGAGCCCGCTGCCCGCCCCGCCAGTCGGCCGAAGGTCCCCCTCGACCCCGTACCCGCGGCGTCTGCCGCATACTGCGCTCATGCGACTCGAGCTCACGCGCCGGGGCGACTACGCCGTCCGGGCCATGCTCGCCCTCGCCGAACCGAGGCCCATGGGCGAGCCGCCGAACGGCTGGCTCTCCGTTCGCCGGATCGCCGAGCGGATGGCGATCCCCCATCGCTTCTTGCCCCAGGTCATGCGGGATCTCGCCGCCGCGGGCCTCGTCGAAGCCCAGACCGGGCGAAGCGGCGGCTACCGCCTGGCGCGGCCGGCAGCCTCGATCAGCCTCCTCGACGTCATCGAAGCGGTCGAGGGCGACAGCCGCCGCCAGGCCTGCGTCCTCCGGGGCGGCCCCTGCGGTCGGGACGGCTACTGTGCCGTCCACGCCGTCTTCTTCGAGGCCCAGGAGGCGCTCCTCGGCCACTTCGAGCGGACCTCCCTTGCCGACGTCGCCGCCGTCCTCCCAAGGCTCGACGGCCGGGCGGTCGCGGCGCGCGCCGGAGCACCGGCCGGAGCACCGAGCGCGGCAGACGATGGTGCGGCCGCCGGCGCCTCGCTTAGTCGCCGCCCGTCGAGCCGCCGCCCGACTCGCCCGTCGAGCCGCCCGTCGCGTACCCCGTCAGCTCGACGTACGCCAGCCCGCTGAGCGGGCGACCGTCCCGGCTCGCGCGGACGACCTGCGACCCCTCCCAGTAGACAACGCCGGTCGTCGCCCGCGTGTCGAGCTCCTGGTCGGCGACGGTCGGCCGGAGCTCGACGACGAGCCGCTCAGGGGGGATCGAGATCCGCCAGGCGGCCGGGTAGCGGGCCCCGCTCCGCTGACTCGTCCAGGTGTCGAGGACCGTCACCTCGAAGGCCGAGGCCGGGAGGTGACGAACCGTTCCGTCGGGGGCGACGAGCGTCCCGTAGGCGAGGGCGAGCCCGCCGCCGGGATTCCGGACGAGGGAGAGCGTCAGGTCGGTGCCGTCGTCGAGGTTGACGGCGAACCAGTCCCAGCCGCCGCCGACCGCGATGAAGTCGCCCCACTGGTGGTCGAACCAGGCGAGCCCTTCGACGGTGAGGGTCCGATCGCCGAGCCCGAGCGTGCCTCGGACCCCGAGGCGGGTCCGGGAGTAGTAGTAGGACCCGCCGGCCGGCCCGAAATCGACCCAGCCGTCACCGTCGTGGAGGACGGGCGGTCGAAGGGCCGCCAGCGCGAGGTCGAGACGAAGCCCCCCGGGCAGACCGGCCGCCGCGGCCTCTGAGGCTGTGAGGGCCGCCCGGAGGAGGTCGCGCCCGCTGGCGCCGGCCATGACCCACGGGTCGGGTGGCGAGGCGTCGGTCCGGCGCGGGTCGAACCCGGTGATCGCCAGGGCGAAGCCGGTCGGTTCGCCGGCGGCGTCGCGCGGCGAGCGGTCGACCTGGGGGCCGAGCTCGCTCCGTTGGGCGACGTGGAAGGTCCCGTTCGTCTCGTCGGTCAGGGCCAGGTGGGCGGCCCAGGTCACCGGCAGGTCGCCCCGCTCGGCCCGGAAGACGACAAACTCGAAGCCGAAGCGCTCGCCGTCGGAGGCCCAGAGGTGGCCGGTGTAGTACCACCATTCGGTCAAGCGGTCGTGGGGCCCGTCGTCGCGGGGGAAGACGATCGGCTGCGGGTCCGGAGGTCGACTCGGTTCCGGGGTCGGCGACGGCGGCGAGGCGCGGGGCGCCGGCGGGTTGGCGAGGATCGGGCCCGAACAGGCGGCGACGACGAGGGCGAGGGCGGCGAAGATGGCGCCCACCCCTCGCCGGCTGTTGCCCGGGCGGCGCCTCATCGGACCCGTGCCTCCAGCTCGGCCTCGGAGCTGGGCAGGCGGCTCGCCACGAGCCGCTCGAGCCAGCCCGGCAGCCACCAGTTCCAGTGCCCCAGGAGGCGCATCGTCGCCGGCACGAAGAGGGCCCGGACGATCGTCGCGTCGAGGGCGACGGCGAGGGCGATCCCGAGCCCCAGGGCCTTGATGAGGACGATGTCGGCGAAGACGAACGACCCGGCGACGAGGACGACGATGAGGGCGGCCGAGGTGACGATCCGGCCGCTCCGCTCCAGGCCCCGGGCGACGGCCTCGCGGTTGTCGCCGGTCCGGTCCCAGACCTCCTTCATGCGGGAGAGGAGGAAGACCTCGTAGTCCATCGAGAGCCCGAAGAGGACGCAGAACATGATGACCGGGAGCGTCGTCTCGACGAAGCCCAACGGTCGGAAGCCGAGAAGGGCCGAGAGGTTTCCCTCCTGGAAGATCCAGACGAGGGCCCCGAAGGAGGCGACGATCGACAGCGTGTCCATGACAAGGGCCTTCGCCGGGAGGATGACGGAGCGGAGGAGGACGAAGAGGACGACGTAGGTCGCGACGACGATGAAGAGCGCCGTCCGCGGGAATTCGGCGAGGATCCCGGCCACGACGTCCTCGACGTCGGCCGCGCCGCCGCTGACGAGCACCGTCGTTCCCGGCGGCGGGGCGAGGGGCCCGTCGTTTGCCCGGAGGTCGCGGACGAGGGCCCGGCCGGCCGGGTCGTTGCTCGGGTACGGGGTGTAGACCGTGAAGACGGTGAGATCGCCCTTCGTCGTCGCCGCCAGAGTGTCCGCGACGGCCCGGTCGGGCGGGCCGCCGGGGGCCGAGTAGAGGAGCTGGTACTGGGCGGTCGTGAGCCGGGGGTCGATGTCGACGAGGCTCTCGACCCGGATCACCCGGGGGTCGGCGGCAAGCCGGCGGCTGTAGTCGACGAGGGCGGCGATGTTCGCGGGCTCGGTCACCGGCCCGCTCGTCCGGACGGCGAGGACGAGCGGCGCGAACTCGCCCTCCCCGAAGGCAGCGGTGAGCCGGTCGAAGGCGGCCCGGCTCGGGACCGTCGGCGGGAGGATCGAGGCATCGGGGGCGTTCAGGCGGACCGAGAGGAAGGGCGCGCCGAGGGCCAGCAAGACGAGGAGGATCGGGACGAAGACGGCGAGGGGGTGGTCCATGACCCGCCGGGCGAGGCGCGCCCACCGCCCCTCGCCGGAGCCTTCGGTCCGGGTTCGGCGGACGCTGAGGCGGTCGATACGCGGCCCGAGGATCGCGAGGATCGCCGGCAGGAGCGTCAGGGCGGCCGTGACGCCGAGGCCGACGACGATCGCCCCGGCGATGCCGACCGAGCGGAGCATCATGAAGTCGAAGAAGGCGAGCCCGAGGAGCCCGAGGAGGACGGTCAGGCCCGAGAAGAAGACGGCTCGCCCGGCCGTCGCCACGGTGATCGCCAGGGCCCGCTCGACGGCGTCCGGCGCGTCCCCCCGTCGGGCGAGCTCCTCGCGGAAGCGGCTCGTGACGAGGAGCGAGTAGTCGATCCCCAGGCCCAGACCGAGGAGCGTCGTCAGGTTCAGGACGAAGATGCTCATCGGGGTGAGCGTGGCCAGGAGGTGGACGGCGCCGAGGGCGAGGACGACGGCCGAGCCGCCGACGACGAGCGGGATGGCGGCCGCGACGACGGAGCCGAAGACGAGGAGGAGGGCGAGGGCGGCGAGGGGGAGCGAGATGAGCTCGCTGCGGCGGAGGTCTTCTTCGGAGACGAACTGGACGTCGCCGTAGAAGGCCGGTCCGCCGGCGAGCCCGACCTCGAGCCCGGCGGGATGCCCGAGCCGCGCCTCGATCCCGGGCAGGGCCTGGGGCGAATCGTCGGCCGGCAGGTCGAGGAGGACGACGTCGTAGGCGGTCCGGCCGTCGGGGGAGACCTGCCGCGGGGCGAGGAGGTGGGAGCGGAGGGCCCGGACGTGCGGGGCGTTCGGGATGTCGCGGACGGCCTCGGCGGCGGCCTCCTCGAACTGCAGGGTCCCGGCCCGGAGCGTGTCGGAGTGGAGGACGACGACGACGGCCGAGGGCGGGTAGTCGAGCTCGGTCTCGAGGATCGCCCGGGCCCGGCTCGTCTCGAGCCAGTCGGCGACGAAGCCGCCCGGTCGGAGCGCCGCGGAGACTCCGGGCAGGAGCGGCGCGGCCCCGGTGAGGAGGAGCGCCCAGGCGGCGACGATCCACCACCGGCGCCGATGGGCGAAGCGCCCGAGCCGCTCAAAGGCGGTCGGCGGGGAAGGGGGTTCCATCGCCCTCCATCGTAGGTGGGCGGCGCCGGACGGGGAGGGCCGAAGGCCACGGCTCCCTGGGACGGGCGGTCCCCTCTCGCGGCCGGGGCCGGAAACGCCGGTCCGCCGACGCCGGTGCCCCTGTGGGACAATCGGCCCTGCGATGTCGGCGTCCCTCGTCACGTTCGGCCCGTCCGGCGGCTCGTCGCCCGCCTCGCCCGCCCGGGCCGGTGCGCTCGCGGGTGGTGTCGCCCTCCTCGCCCTCCTCGCCGGGCCGCTCCTCCTCGGGCGGCCCGGTCTCCTCGAGGTCGTCCACAACGGCGCCACGGCGTACGTGCCGGTGCCGCTCTTCGACGCGGCGCTCCGGACCTTCGGGGCCGCCGCCAAGGGCCTCCTCTTCGTCGGCGTCGCGGCCGGGGTCGTGGCGGCGGGGGTCGTCCTCGGCGTCGGGCTGGCCCGGATCCGGCGCCGCGGCCGGCCGCTCGAGCCCCTCCCGCTCGGCGTCGTCGCCGCCATCGCGGCCTGGCTCCTCGGCGAGGTCGTCGTCCTGCCGGTGTTCGGCGCCGGCCTCTTCGGCCTCGGAGTCGCGAGCGATCGGCCGGCCCTCCAGGGCCCCTTCGCCCTCGCCTGCCTCGGCTACGGGGTCGTCCTCGCGGCGGCTCGCGCCCCGGCCTCGACCCCCGGCGAAGCGCTCGAGGGCGACGGTGGGGGTCGGATCGCCGGCGCCGCGGCCGATCCCGGTCGACGGGTGTTCCTGGCTCGCGCCGCAACCCTCGTCGGCTGGGGGGCCCTCGCGCTCTCGGGGCTCGGGGTCGTCGGCCGCGTCCTCACCGCGACGCGGTCGGTGGCAGCGCCGCGACCCCAGGCGCCGGGCGGCTTCGGGCCGACGCCACGCCTCACGCCGGTCGCCGACTTCTACGTCGTCGCCAAGGATCTCCTCGCGCCGACCGTCGACCACGAGACCTGGCGGCTGCGGGTCGGCGGCCTCGTCGACCGGGAGCGCTCGTTCACCCTCGCCGACCTCCGGGGACTGCCGCGGGTCGAGGGCGAGCGGACCCTCGAGTGCATCAGCAACGAGGTCGTGACGTGGGGCGGTCTCGCCGGCAACCAACGCTGGGCGGGGGTCCGGCTCCTCGACCTCCTCGCCGAGGTCGGAGTCCGGCCCGAGGCGACCCACGTTCTGTGGCGATCCGCCGACGGCTACACCGAATCGCTGCCCCTCGCCGAGGTCGACGACGGGGTCTGGCTCGTCGACGAGATGGGGCCGCCGGGGACGCCGCTGACCGTCGAGCACGGCTTCCCGCTCCGGGTTCTCGTGGCGGGGCGGTACGGGATGAAGCAGCCGAAGTGGCTGACGGAGATCCGCCTCGCCGATCACGACGAGCCGGGCTACTGGGAGACCCGGGGCTGGGACGAGGCGGCGGTCGTCCGGACCTGGAGCCGGATCGACGAGCCGCGCTCGGGCGACGGCGTTCCGGTCGGTCGCCCCTTTGACGTCTTCGGGGTCGCCTTCGCCGGGTCGCGGGGGATCCGGCGGGTCGAGGTGAGCGCCGACGAGGGGCGGACCTGGGCGGACGCCGAGCTGGAAGCCGTCGTCCCGGGAGCCGGCCCGTCGGTCTGGCGTCGCTGGCGGGCGCGGCTCCAGCTTGCCGCAGCCGGGCCGGCCGTCCTCGTCGTCCGGGCGACCGACGGCCTCGGGGCGGTCCAGGAGGCAACGGAGCAGCCCGCGCTCCCGGCCGGGGCGACGGGCTACCACCGGGTGCCGATCGTCGGCGTCGAGGGCGGTTGACGGGGGCTGGGCCGTCCGGCGCCGCGGGACGGTCCGAACGGCCGAGGACCCGAGACCCGAGGCGGCTTTGCTACGATGTCCGCCGTTCGCGCGTCCCACCACGTTCGAGGCGAGAGGAGACCCGTGCAGCTGCTGCTCGCGCCCTTCCAGGGCCCCGTCCAGTTCGTCAGCTTCAGCGTGGCGACGGTCCTCGCCGCGACCATCGTCCTCGTCGTCCTCCGCGCGGCGATGACCGCCGAGCAAGGCCGGCGTGGCTGGGTCCGGGCGATCACGACCGTGAACGCGAAGGTCTTCTTCGCCCTTCTCTTCGTCGCCTGGGCGCTCGTCTTCGGGATCGGGCTCCAGTTCGTGCCCCACGTCGGAGCCAACTCGCCGTACGGAGGGCTCGCCCTCATCGCCCTCTTCACGGGCCTCTTCATCATGATGGGCTTCCTCTGGGCCGTCATCGGCGAGTAGGGTGGTTCGGGCGGCGCCGAGGCGGCCTCGGGGTCGCCCGGCCCGGCGCCCGGGGCAGCGCCCCGGGGCGGGGTCCCGGGGCGGGGTCCCCGGGGCGGGACGTCTCCGATCGCTCCCGTTGCCGGACCTGAGCCGGACGTTCGGGTGATCCATCGCATCGGGCGGCGGTGACCGCCGGGCGCCCAGCTCGGAGTCCGGTGGGGCAGAGGGGCAGAGGGGCAGATATTCAGGCTGGGCATGGAAAGCACACGGACCGGCACTCTCACCGGTCCACCCCCGGGGCAGAGGGGGGCAGATGTTCACGCTGGGCATGCGATCCGGGTGCGGCGGTTTGGCTCGGGGCCAGTCATGCCTGGGGCGAATGGAAAGGGCGGGCACGACGCGCCGGCCGGATCAGGTATTCACCGGGGAATGCAAGACCCGCCGGGCCGGCGCGGCTCCCGGCGTTCATGCACCGGGTGGATCGATGAACGGCACCGCGCCCTCGGGGCGGCCGGGCCGAGCGTAGGGCAGTTCGGGCGACCGCCGGTGCCACCGCCGGGGCGGCACCGACGCCCGTGAGCATGCCTGGGATGAATAGCTGATCGTGGGGGCGCTGATCGGGCGGATGGCCGACCCCGGACCGGCCTCCCCAACGCGGCTCCGTGGCCCGGCCGGGTCGGCGGTGGGCGGGGGCCGGTGCGCGGGAGGGCGCGGCCGATCCCCGGGTTCGTCGGCGATGTAGACGGCCGGGCCTCGTCGCGCTATCCTCGCCATATCCACCATGCATAAGAACTATGCAGCGGCGGGGACGGACCCTGGCGTGGACCCTCACGAAAGGACGGCCGACGAGCGATGACGATGGACCGACCCATCCACGACCCGGTCAGCGGCGAGACGAGCGGGCGCGAGCGTTCGGCCGCCGCCGTCGCCCCGGTTCGGGCCGAACCCGGCGCTGCCGCCGAGCGCCCCTTCGTCAACCTCCGCGACCCTGCCCGCCGCCTCGGCCCCGACGGCCGCCCCGCCGTGAGCCGCCGGGCGCCGAAGTGGCAGGACGTCCCCGACGAGCAGTGGAACGACTGGCGCTGGCAGCTCAGCCACCGGGTCAACGACCTCGCCGAGTTCGAGGAGATCCTCGAGCTCACCGACGACGAGCGCGAGGGCCTCTCCGCCCCTGACAAGTTTCGGGTCGACATCACCCCCTACTTCGTCAGCCTCATCGATCCCAAGGACCCCAACGACCCGATCCGCCGCCAGGTCATCCCCACCGGTCGCGAGCTCCGCGCCTACACCGGGATGATGGAGGACTCCCTGGCCGAGGATCGCCACAGCCCGGTCCCGGGCCTCGTCCACCGCTACCCCGACCGGGTCCTCATGCTCGTCACGACCCAGTGCGCGAGCTACTGCCGCTACTGCACCCGGAGCCGGATCGTCGGCGACCCGACCCAGAACTTCAACCGCCGCGAGCACGAGGCCCAGCTCGACTACATCCGGCGGACGCCGCAGATCCGCGACGTCCTCATCAGCGGCGGCGATGCCCTGACCCTCGCCCCCCGCCTCCTCGAATCGGTGATCCGCGGCCTTCGCGAGATCCCCCACGTCGAGATCATCCGGATCGGGTCGCGGGTCCCGGTCTTCCTCCCCCAGCGGGTCGACGACGAGCTCTGCGAGATGCTCGAACGCTACCACCCGATCTGGATGAACATCCACGTCAACCACCCGAACGAGATCACCCCCGAGCTCGCCCGGGCCTGCGACAAGCTCACCCGGGCCGGGATCCCGCTCGGCAACCAGTCGGTCCTCCTGGCCGGGATCAACGACTGCGTCCACGTCATGCGCGAGCTCGTCCAGCGGCTCGTCGAGATCCGCGTCCGGCCCTACTACATCTACCAGTGCGACCTCGTCGAGGGGGCCGGCCACTTCCGGACCCCGGTCGGCAAGGGCCTCGAGATCATCGAGGGGCTCCGCGGCCACACCTCGGGCTTCGCCGTCCCGACGTACGTCATCGACGCCCCGGGCGGCGGCGGCAAGATCCCGGTCATGCCGAACTACCTCGTCAGCTACAGCGACCACAAGGTCGTGCTCCGGAACTACGAGGGCTTCATCACGACGTACGAGGAGCCGATCGAGTACACGCCCCACGACCGGGCGAGCTGCCGCTACTGCCGGAACCCGCGCCCCGAGCCGGGCCAGGAAGGGATCAGCGGGCTCCTCGACGGCCGCCGGATGTGGATCGAGCCGGCCGGCTTCGAGGAGCTCCACGCCCGCGGGGCGACCGGGCTGCACCGGCTCCAGGACCCGTCGAAGTGGGTCCCGTACGGCGTCGGGGCGATCGAGGGCGCGGCGGCACCGCCTCGGCCGGGACTGCCCGAGGGGCCGGAGACGGGCGCCGGTCGGCGCGCTGATTACGGACCGGGCGAGGAGCCGCGGCCGCCGGAGGGCGCCCCGACGGCGACCGCGAACCACGAGCTCCTCTGAGCGACGCTCGTTCGGTCGCGCCGGCGCGTCCCTGGGGCTGGGAACCGCTCGGCGCCGGGGCCGCTCGGAGCGCTACCCGCCAAGGCGGACCCTAGTCGGGGACGACCAGGTCCGTTGTGACCGGGACCGGGTTGGCGAGGATGTCGCGGACCGGCGAGGTGTCCTGGACGTACTGGCAGAGCTCCTCCAGCTGCTCCTGCGAGGCGTTCGGGGAGCGGACCCAGCCCTTCGCCCGGATCGCCGAGAAGCCGGCCCGCGGCCCGCCGAGGCCGACGAAGCGGTGGAGGTCGAGATCCCCCTCGACCTCGTAGCGGAGCTCCTCGACGACGATCCCTCGCGCGGCCGCGTTGTAGATGAAGCCGACCGCGTAGCAGAAGGCGAGGGCCTGGAGGCAGAGCTCCACCGCGTTCGGGCCCTGGTTCGAGCCGAGAAGCACCTCGGGTTCGTCGCCGACGAGGCGGAACGCTGCGGGGCGGTCGACGGTCGCCCCGGCGTGGATGAACTCTCGGATCTCGCCCCGGTTTCGGGCGCCCGCCTCCCAGGTACTCCGGGCCCGGAACGTCATCGTGGCGACGTTCGGATCTTGCTGGATCGCGCCGATCGTTGCAACCAGGCGGTCGACGTCGACGCCGTTGCGGGTCGTGACGGTGGCCATCGCTCCAACCTCCTGCCGGGTGGTGCCCGGCCTGCGTGGTGTGGGTACAGGTTCGGACGGAGCGCCGGCAGAAGTTATTCCAGGGCGGAGTCGAGCCGGAGATCGGGAATAATCGAGCCCCGGCGATCGTCTGGGCGAAGAGGAGCGGTGGGAAGAGGAGCGAGGCGGTGACGGAGATCGGAGAGGCGGTCGTGGTGAGGCGAAGGCCGGCGTCGGACGTCGCCGAGGTCGATCCGGTGCGGCCGGCCCCGACCGACTTCTCGGTTATCGTCCGCGAGCATGCCGACCAACTCTACGGCTTCTGCATCCGTCTCGCGGGGGACGCGACCGAGGCCGAGGATCTACTCCAGGAAACCCTCATCCGGGCCCTTCGTGCCTGGCCCGAGGTCCGAGAGCCCGGCCGGGCCAAGAGCTGGCTCTTCGCCATCGCGACGAACGCCTGGCGGGACCAGCTCCGGGCCCGCGACCGGCGCGTGCGGACGGCTTCCCTCGACGAGGTCGACGAGGACGAGCCTGACTTCTCCCTCTTCCAGACCATTGCCGTCGAAGACCCCTTCCCCTACTCGGACGAGCTCCACCTCGACTTCCTCCGGCTCTTCCGCGATGAGGATGTCCAGGCCGTGTTCGGGGCCCTCAACCCCGTCTTCCGGCTTCCGCTCATCCTCACCCTCGTCCACGGCTTCTCCTGCAAGGAGGCCGCCGCCGTGCTTGGCATCCCCCTCGGCACGCTCCTCTCACGGATCCACCGCGGCCGCAAGCAGCTTGAGCGCGGCCTCTGGGAGTACGCCGTTCGGAGCGGCCTCGTCGATGGAGGCGACGAACCATGATCGACTGTCGAGAAGCAGTGCGCCGGATGTGGGCGTACCTGGACGACGGACTCGAACCGGTGCGTCAGGAGGAGTTCGAGGCGCACCTCGAGACGTGTCGCCGTTGCTGCGGGGAGCTCGAGTTCAGTCGCCACCTCCGCGCGCTCGTGGCGAACGCCGAGCGCACGCCGCCGCTCCCGCCCGAGCTCAGACAGAGGATCGAGGAGCTCGTCTCGCCGGGCGAGCCCGGGGATCGGACGCTCCGATGAGCGAGGCGGCGATGCACGGACTCGGGACCGACCTCCTGGCACAAGACGCGATCCGGGCGGCCGTCCGGGCGACCTACGACGCCCTCCCGTACGACGCCCTCTCGTTCGAAGGACGCGCGGTCGCCGAGCGCTACTACTCGGCCGACGAGCTCGCCGGCCTGCCGGAGGAGACCGTTCGGGTCGCCCTCGGGGTCGGCAACCCGGTCCGGTACGCGGCCCTCGAGGCTGGCGAGGACGTCGTCGACCTCGGCTCGGGCGGTGGGATCGACTGTCTCCTCGCCGGACGCGCCGTCGGGGCGACCGGGAGCGTCGTCGGCGTCGACTTCCTGCCGACGATGGTCGAGCGGGCGAGGCAGGCGGCGGCCAAGATCGGCCTCGATCACGTCCGCTTCGTGGAGGCCGAGATCGAGAACCTGCCGCTCCCGGAGGCATCGGTCGACGTGGTCATCAGCAACGGCGTCGTGAACCTGTCCCCTCGGAAGGCACGGGTCTTCTCGGAGGCGTGCCGCATCCTCCGGCCGGGCGGGCGCCTCGCCGTCGTCGACCTCGTCCTCGAGCACGATCTACCCCCCGAGATCCAGACCCACCCGGCGGCCTGGGCAGGCTGCCTGTCGGGAGCCCTCTCGGAGATCGCCCTCTACAAGGCCCTCCGGCGGGCCGGCTTCCGTGACGTCGCCATCGTCCCCCTCGAGCCCTTCGGGCTCGCCGAGTGCGCCCTCTACCCGCTCTTCGGGGAGTCCCTTCTGGCGCTCCTTCGGGAGCGCCTCCCTCCGGAGCGCTGGGACCGGATCGCAACGAGCGTCCTCGTTCGGGGCCGGAAGCCGCGCATCGGTGAGCGCCTCCCGGGCAGGTCAGCGTAGGCCGAGGGTCGGTCGGAACGGCCGAGGGTCCGACGCCCGACCGCGCCACGGCTCCGATGGCGAGGGCTGTGGTATCCTCGAGCAATCCCGACCGAAATACTCGGAGTTCCGGTCGGAGGAGTCCTGGTAGCCGACAATCGAGGAGCCCGACCCCGATGATCCTGCGCCGGAGCCGATGAACGGCCCGCGTCCCTCCGTCGCCCCGAACGTGCCGGTCGCAACGACCGAGCTCGCCCTGCGACCCGCGCCGGCGGGTCTCCCCGATCCGACCATCTCGCCGCCCGTCGTCGCCGAATCCGGCGACCCCTTCGCCGCCCTCCGGGTCGTCCATCTCCTCGCCCAAATCGAACGCGGGCGGCCGGTCCGGATCGCGGCCCTCGTCGACCGCCTGAACGCGACGTACCTCGACTGGCTCTTCTCGCCGGCCGTCGTCCTCGACGCCGTCCTCCAGCTCCAGGCGAACTGGATGGCCGACTACCGGAACAGCTCGGGGATCGTCGTCGCCGACGGCCCGACCGGCCCGACGGTGACGATCGAGGAGTCGAGTCGCGTCGACCCGTGGATCGTCCGCCAGGCCGAACGGCTCGCCGCCGAGTGCCGGGCCCGCCTCCTCGACTTCGCCCGACGCGACCGGGTGGGAGGGGAAGGATGAGGCGGGACGTCGTTCTTCCGCCTCCGAGACGACCGGCGACCTGCGCGTGTCTCCGGCGGGGCCGCTCGACCCCCTCGGTCGCGCGGTGACCCGCGACTCCGTCCGTTCGTCCCGTCAGCCTGCCCGATGACTACGGAGGTAGCACCGATGACCGTTCCCGGTTACGCCAAGGATGTCCTCGTCTCGGCGGAGTGGGCCGTCGAGCATCTCAACGACCCGAACGTCCGCTTCGTCGAGGTCGACGTCGACACGACCGCCTACGAGCAGGGCCACATCCCGGGCGCCGTCGGCTGGAACTGGACGAGCCAGCTCGCCGACGGGGTCCGGCGCGATATCGCCGGCCCGGAGGAGTTCGGGGCGCTCCTGCGCAAGAGTGGGATCGGCCCCGACACGACCATCGTCCTCTACGGTGACAACAACAACTGGTTCGCGGCCTGGGCCTACTGGCAGCTCAAGCTCTACGGCCACCGCGACGTCCGGATCCTCAACGGCGGGCGGAAGTATTGGCTCGACCACGGCCTCCCGCTGACGACCGACGTCCCGACCCATCCCGAGACCGACTATCGGCTCGGCCCGCCGGACTTCAGCCTCCGCGCCTTCCGCGACGACATCCTGCCGCGCTTGGGCGACCCGAACCTCGCCCTCGTCGACGTCCGCAGCCCGGCCGAGTACTCGGGCGAGGTCATCGCCCCGCCGGGGATGACCGAGACGGCCCAGCGGGCCGGCCACATCCCGGGTGCCGCGTCGATCCCGTGGGCGCAGACCGTCCGGGAGGACGGGACGTTCAAGAGCCGCGAGGAACTCGAGGAGCTCTACCGCTCGAAGGGGATCACCCCCGAGAAGGACGTCATCGCCTACTGCCGGATCGGCGAGCGGAGCAGCCACAGCTGGTTCGTCCTCCACGAGCTCCTCGGCTTCCAGCGGGTCCGGAACTACGACGGCAGCTGGACCGAGTGGGGGAGCATGGTCGGGGTGCCGATCGAGAAGTCGGCCGGCTGAGGCAGCCGAGGGGCGCCGCCCACGCCCGGCTCCGCGGGCCCCTCGGGCCGCGGACGGGAATCGAAACCTGATCTAGACTCCGGGGCGATGGCCGACCTCGCCGCTCGAACGGCGTCGCCCCGGGTCGGACCGAAGCGTCCCGATCCGTCGGTCGGCCGCGCGCGGCTGCCGATCCCTTCGGCGCGCCGTGCCGTGCCCTCGGGCGGGCCCACCTCCTCGTCTCGGGTCCTCGAGATCCGGCCCGACGCGGTCCGCGAACGCGACGACCTCCTCGTCGCCGAAGAGCCGCTCGCCATCCGGGCTTGTGGCCCCGGCCAGGTTCCGGTCGAGGTCGCGGTCACGATGCGAACCCCCGGTGACGAGGTCGACCTCGCCCTCGGCTTCCTCTTCACCGAGGGTCTCATCGAGGGGCCGGACGTCCTCGGCGTCGAGTTCGGTGATCCGGGGCGTCTCGCCCGCCCCGACGACGAGGTGACCGTCCGCCTCGCCCGACCCATCGACCTCGATCGAATCGCCGAGCGCCGCTTCGTGGCGACGGCGGCCTGCGGCCTCTGCGGCAAGGCCTCGATCGACGAGATCGTCCTCCGCGCGACGCCGCCGCCGCCCGGCCGCCCGATCGTCGAGGCGGCGGTGTTGGCGAGTCTCCCCGAGCGGCTTCGGGCGGCTCAGTCGACCTTCCGGCTGACCGGCGGCCTCCACGCTGCGGCCCTCTACCGGCCGGACGGGGAGCTGGTCGCCGTCCGGGAGGACGTCGGCCGTCACAACGCCCTCGACAAGCTCGTCGGCAGCCAGCTGCGGGCGAACCGGATCCCGCTCCACGACGAGATCCTCCTCGTCTCCGGGCGGCTCGGGTTCGAGCTCGTCCAGAAGGCGGCGGTCGCCGGGATCCCGATCGTCGCCGCCGTGTCGGCACCGTCCGATCTCGCCGTCGAGGCGGCGACGCGGCTCGGGATGACCGTCGTCGGGTTCCTCCGAGAGGGCCGCTGCAACGTCTACGCCGGCGCCGAGCGGATCCGTGCGACCCCGGTTGCCGCCGTTGCCGGCACCGAGGCGACGGGAGGCACCCGATGAGCGCATCGAATCCGGGCGACGCCCCCACGGCACCCCCTCGCCGCCACTCCAGGCGACGCCTCGCCCCGGAGCTGTGGGCCGGCCCCGTCCCCTACGGGATCGGGCAGACGAAGCCGAACCACTACCTCGAGATCGCGAAGACGATCTGGGAGAACCGCCGCCACCCCCGCTACGCCTGGCGGATCCTCTCGCAAGGGGTGTGCGACGGCTGCGCCCTCGGGGTCGCTGGCTTCCGCGACTGGACCATCGACGGCGTCCACCTCTGCACGACCCGCCTCAACTTCCTGAAGGTGAACACGATGGGCCCGCTCGACGAGCGGGTCCTGGCCGCCGTCGAGCCGCTGCGGTCGAAGACCGGCGCCGAGCTCCGCGACCTCGGCCGACTCGCCCATCCCATGCTCCGCCGCGCGGGCGAGCCCGGGTTCCGGCGGATCGGTTGGGACGAGGCCCTCGACCTCGCGGCGGCGGCGATCCGTGACGCTCGGGCCGCCGGGCCGGGCTCCTCCACCGGGGCCGCCCGCTTCGGCTTCTACCTCACGGCCCGGGGCCTGACGAACGAGGTCTACTACGCGGCGGCGAAGGTCGCCCGCTTCCTCGGCACGAACAACATCGACAACGCGGCCCGGATCTGCCACGCCCCCTCGACCGGCGCCCTCAAGCGGGCCCTCGGGGTCGCCGCGACGACGATCAGCTATCGCGACGTCTTCGACGCCGATCTCGTCGTCCTCTTCGGCTCGGACGTGGCGAACGCCCAGCCGGTCTTCATGAAGTACCTGTACCTGGCCCGAAAGGACGGCCTCCGGGTCGCCGTCGTCAACCCCTACCGGGAGCCGGGCCTCGAGCGGTACTGGGTCCCGTCGAACGTGGAGTCGGCGATCTTCGGCACGAAGATGACCGACGAGTGGTTCCAGATCCACACCGGCGGCGACGTCGCCTTCATCGACGGCGTCCTCAAGTGCCTCCTCGAGGCCGGCGGGATCGACGAGCGCTTCGTCGAGGCCCACACGACCGGCTGGCCGGAGCTGCGTGAGCTTCTCGAGCGCTGCTCCTTTGAGGATCTCGAGCGCTGGTCCGGCGCCTCGCGGGCCGATATGGAGCGCTTCGCCCGGCTCTACGCGGCCGCCGAGCGGACGATCTTCGTCTGGTCGATGGGGATCACCCAGCACGTCTGCGGGACCGACAACGTCCTCGCCATCGTCAACCTCGCCTTGGCCCGCGGCAACGTCGGACGGTCGGGCTCCGGGCTCATGCCGATCCGCGGCCACTCGGGCGTCCAGGGCGGGGCCGAAATGGGGGCGTACGCGACGGTCTTCCCGGGTGGGGTGCCCATCGGGCCCGACTCGGCCGCCGAGCTCGCCGAGCGGTGGGGTTTCCCGGTCCCGGCCGATCGGGGTCTCACCATCGCCGAGATGCTCGAGGCGGCCGGCCGGGGCGAGATGGACGTCCTCTACAGCTCCGGCGGGAACTTCCTCGACACCCTCCCCGACCCGGCCGCGGTCCGCGAGGCGCTCGGACGCCTCCGACTCCGGGTCCACCAGGACATCGTCATCAGCTCCCAGATGCTCGTCGACCCGGGCCCGGACGGGGCGGTCCTCCTCCTGCCGGCGATGACCCGCTACGAGCAACCGGGCGGCGGGACGGAGACGACGACGGAACGGCGGATCGTCTTCAGCCCCGAGATCCCGGGGCCCCGGATCGGCGAGGCCAGGGCGGAGTGGGCGATCTTCCGCGACCTCGCCCGGCGGGTCGACCCCGACCGGGCGGCGGTCCTCGGCCTGACCGACGCCCAGGCGATCCGCGACGAGATCGCCCGGGTCGTCCCGTTCTACGACGGGATCCAGCGCCTCCGCCGGAGCGGCGACCAGGTCCAGTGGGGCGGCGAGCGGCTCTGCGACGGCTGGCGCTTCCCGACGCCCGACGGCCGGGCCCGCTTCACCGCCGTCGCCCCGCGCGAGGCCGAGGTTCCGCCGGGCCGCTTCCTCCTCTCGACCCGGCGCGGCAAGCAGTTCAACTCGATGGTCTGGCAGGCCCGCGATCCGCTCACCGGCGCCCGGCGCGACGCGGTCTTCATCTCGGCCGAGGACGCGGCGCGGCTCGGTCTCGCCGACGGCGCTCCGGTCTGGGTCCGCTCCGACGTCGGCGAGGTGGCGGCCCGACTGGCGATCGTCCCGATCCGACCGGGCAACGTCCAGATGTTCTTCCCCGAGGCGAACCCCCTCGTCCGGGGCGGGCGACGGGACCCGGTCAGCCACGTCCCCGACTACAACGCCGTCGTCGAGATCGTGCCGCGCTCGGGCTGACGGCCGGCGGAGGCGTCGTCGGCCCATCGTCGGCGCTCCCCGGCTCGGCACCCGAGCGCCCGACCCGATAATGACCCCGATGCTCGAGCTCCGCCCGCCCGCCGCCCGCGCCGACGTCGCCTGCCTCCCGCTGCCCGAGCTCGGCGGCCGGGCGCCGATGGACCTCGCCGAATCCCTTCGAGCGCTGCCGGGCCTCGCCGTCCTCGAGGCGGCCCGACCGGGCCGGCGGGCCCGCTGGTCGTACGTCACCGCCGACCCGCGCCTCGTCCTCGAGGCCCCGAGCGACGGCCCGGACCCCTTCGCCGACGCGCGGGCGGCCCTCGGGAGGCTCGCCGGCGGACGGCCGGTCCTCGAGGGCGGGGGTGCGGCGCCGCCCTTTGCGGGCGGCCTCGTCGGCTTCCTCGGCTACGAGCTCAGCCACCGGCTCGAGCGGCTCCCCGACGGGCCGCCGGACGACCAGGGGCTACCGGTCCTGCGGCTCGCCCTCCACGACTGGGTCCTCGCCGTGGACCGGACGACCGGGCGCGTCTGGCTCGCCGGGCGGGCCGTCGACGGCGACCGAGCCGGGCTCGCCCGCCGCCTCGACGAGGTCCGGACCCGTCTGGTCGACGGCGTCGGTGCCATCGCTGCTCCCGAGCTTCCCCCCGCCGGAACGATCCCGACCCGCTTCCGGAGCGGCCTCTCGCGGGCGGCCT
>JBHOQO010000103.1:0-8331 GCA_042408925.1 Chloroflexota bacterium
TCGCGGCGAAGCTCGACCCGGCGACCCGGAAGCGCCTCGCCGCCGACCCGGCCGTCGCCGCGATCATCCCCGACGAGCGGATCGAGATCACCGGCTTCGTCCCGACCGGCGTCCGGCGGGTCAAGGCGCCCAGCTCGAGCGTCGCCGACATCGACGCCCTCGACGACGCCCGGGTCGATGCCGACATCGCCATCGTCGACACCGGGATCGACCCGAGCCACCCCGACCTCAACGTCGTCGGCGGTGTCAACTGCAGCAGTTCCGACCCGACCGCCTGGTTCGACGAGAACGGCCACGGGACCCACGTCGCCGGGACCGCCGCCGCCGTCGATCGCCCGAGCGGCCTGACCGGCGTCGCCCCGGGGGCCCGGCTCTGGGCGGTCCGGATCCTCGACGCCGACGGGGCCGGGCTCCTCTCCTGGTTCGTCTGCGGGCTCGACTGGATCGCCGCCCAGCGCGATCCCGCCGACCCCTCGCGACCGCTCTTCGAGGCCGTGAACATGAGCGTCACGAAGTGGGGCCGCGATGACGGGAACTGCGGGTTCACGAACGGCGACCTCCTCCACCAGGCGATCTGCCGGCTCGTCGCCTCGGGGGTCACCGTCGTCGCCGCGGCCGCCAACGACGCGAGCAGCGCCGCCGCCCGGGTCCCGGCCGCCTACAACGAGGTGATCACGGTCTCCGCCCTCGCCGACACGGACGGGCTCCCGGGCGGCCAGGGCGGGCCGCTCTGTTGGTCCTGGGGCGGCTACGACGTCGACGACACGTTCGCCGACTTCTCGAACTACGGCTCCGACGTCGACCTCATCGCCCCCGGCAAGTGCATCTGGAGCAGCCTGCCCGGCGGCCGCCGCGGCTACAGCTCGGGGACCTCGATGGCGGCCCCGCACGTCACCGGCGCCGTCGCCCTCTACAAGGCGAGCCGCCCCGAGGCGACCCCGGCCGAAGTGCGGGAGGCGCTTCGCTACCTCGGCTCCTTCGACTGGGACACCTCGACCGACCCCGACGGCGTCCCCGACCCGCTCCTCGACGTCTCCCGGATCGGTCCGCTCGGGACGTTCTCCCTCCGCCCGACCGTCGCCACGGCCGACGCCCCGCTCGAGCTCACCGAGGCGGGCGGCAGTGTCGCGATCCCGATCGCCATCGACCGCTCGGCGACGTTCTTCGAGCCGGTGGGGCTCGCGGTCGTTAACGCCCCGGCCGACTTCTCGGCGGCCGTCAGCCCGAACCGGGCCTTCGGCTTCGAGGCGACGGAGGCGACGCTCTCGCTCAGCGTCCCGAAGGACACCCCGCCCGGCCGCTACGAGATCCGGGTCCGGGGCTCGTACCACTCGCTCGTCCAGGAGACGACGGTCGTCGTCGAGATCGCGGCGCCGGGCCTCTCCCGTTCGGCTGGCCCCGACCGCTATGCGACGGCGGCGGCGGTGAGCGCGGCGACCTTCGGCCCCGGGGTCCCGGTCGCGTACGTGGCGACGGGGCTGAACTTCCCCGACGCCCTCGCCGCCGCGGCGGCGGCCGGCTTCCGGGGTGGACCGGTCCTCCTCGTCACCCGCGACGCGATCCCGCCCGCCACGGCGGCCGAGCTCGCCCGCCTCCGCCCCGAGCGGATCGTCGTCGTCGGGAGCAGCGGGGTCGTTGGGAACGGGGTGGCGGGGGCGCTCCCGGGATACCTCGCAACGCCGTAACCCCGATCACGGCGGACGCTGCCGATCCCCATATACTCTCAGGGAGTATGTGCCCTGCTACACTGGGCGCCGGCGCCCCACCTTCCGCAGCGAGCGACCACCGATGACCGAACGACCGAATCACGACGAGCCGACCGCCCCCTTCGGCGGTCTGGCCATCGACTTCTCTGCCGCCGAGCCCGCCCGGAGCGCGAGCGACGGCCCGATCGCCCTCGTCGCCGAGCCGCTCCCGAGCGGCCCCTCGACCGCCGGGGCCGACGGCGGCCCCGAGGAGAGCCTCGTCGTCATCGTCGGCTCGGGACCGGCCGGCCTCACCGCCGCAATCTATGCCGCCCGGGCGAACCTCGCCCCGATCGTCCTCGCCGGGACGACGCCGGGCGGCCAGCTCATGATCACCTCCGAGGTCGAGAACTACCCCGGTTTCCCCGAGGGGATCGACGGGCCCGAGCTCATGGCCCGCTTCCGGGCCCAGGCCGAGCGCTTCGGCGCCCGGATCGTCGACGTCGACGTCGAGCGGGTCGACTTCTCCGAGCGACCCTTCCGGCTCTGGGCGGCCGGCGTCGAGTACCGCGCCCAGGCGGTCATCGTCGCCACCGGCGCCTCGGCGATCTGGCTCGGACTCCCCGCCGAGGAGCGGCTCCGGGGTCGCGGCGTCTCGGCCTGCGCGACCTGCGACGGCTTCTTCTTCAAGGGCCGCGAGGTCGCCGTCGTCGGCGGCGGGGACTCGGCCTTCGAGGAGGCGACGTTCCTGACGAAGTTCGCCTCGAAGGTCCACCTCCTCCACCGCCGCGACCAGTTCCGGGCCAGCAAGATCATGGTCGAGCGGGCGAAGGCGAACCCGAAGATCGAGATCCACACGAACACGGTCGTCGAGGACATCCTCGGCGAGACGAAGGTCGAGGGGCTGCGGCTCCGGGACACCCGGACCGGCGAGGTCCGCGAGGTCCCGATGGACGGCCTCTTCGTCGCCATCGGTCACCGCCCGAACACCGACGTCTTCCGGGATTGGCTCGAGGTCGACGAGAAGGGCTACCTCGTCGTCCATGACGAGACCCGGACCCGGATCGAGGGCGTCTTCGTCGCCGGCGACGTCCACGATCACCGCTACCGGCAGGCGATCACCGCCGCCGGCGACGGCTGCAAGGCGTCGATCGACGCCGAGCGCTGGCTCGTCTCCCTCGGCATCGTCGAGGCGGCGACCGCGACGGCGTGGTAGCAACCCCGGCGAGCAGCGACGCCGAAGCCTCCGGCGAGGCAGAGCACCGCCGGAGCACCCTGAACGCCCTCGGGCCGCTCCTCCGCCGGCGCCTCGAGACGGCGCTCGCCGCGGCCGAGGCGGCCGGGGGCGGGCGACCCCTCGTCGCCCTCGATGCCGGCTGCGGCGGGCGGACCGTCTTCCGGGGTGTTCGGCACCGGATCGGCCGTCTCATCGGCGTCGACGTCCATCCCCCCTCCGAGCCCGTCCGCGACCTCGACGAGTACGTCGTCGCCGACCTCTGCGCCGGTCCGCTCCCGATCCCCGACGGCTGTGTCGACGTCGCTGCCTCGATCTTCACCCTCGAGCACTTCGCCGATCCGGTGGCGGCGCTCCGGACCATCGCCGCCACCCTCGCCCCCACGGCCGCCTCGTCGTGGCGACGGTCAACCGTCGGCATCCCTTCGTCGCGGCATACTTCGTCGTACCGGCAGCGCTCCGCCGTCGGGCGCAGCGCCTCGTGAAGGCTCGCGCCGCCGATGCCCACGAGCTCGTCGGGGCCTGCAACGATCCGGCGTCGATCCGGGCCGCCCTCGCCGCGGCCGGCCTGGCGGTCGAGGCGATCGACACCGTCGGGAACCTGGCCGGGGCCTGGGGGCGCCGGAGGGCGACCCAGGTCCTCGGCCGCATCGGCGACGCCCTCGCCGCGCCCTTCCCGAGCCGTCGCTCGACCATCGTCGTCCTTGCCCGGCGAGCGGCCGCCAACCTGGAACCACCGGGCCCGGGCGCCGGGCGACCCGGGTTCCCAGCGAACGGAGGTGGCAGATGACGAACGAAACCGCCGTCGGCCGGACCGAGCCGCCGGCGACCCGCCCCGGACGCTTCGCCGTCTGGGCGAACCTCGACCGGATCGCCCTCGGGTCGATCCTCGACCTCGTCGCTGGCGTCGAGGCGGCCGGCTACGACGCCTTCTGGATCAACGAGGGCGCCGGGACACGGGAACCCTTCGCCCTCCTCGGGCGGCTCGCCGCCGCCCGGAACCGCCTCTGGCTCGGCGTCGGCATCGCCCAGACGTACGCCCGCGACCCGCTCGCCGCCTACGCCGGCGCTCGCACCGTCGCCGAGGCGACCGAGGGTCGCTTCGTCATGGGCCTCGGCGTCGGCCACCCGGGCTCGATCCGCGAGGTTCGGGGCCACGAGTACCGCCCGCCCCTCGTCGAGATGCGGGCGTACCTCGAGGGCTACCGGGCCGCGGCCGCCCACTACCGGCCGACCGGCCCGGGCGGCGAGCCGCCGCTCGTCGTGGCCGCCCTCCGACGCCGGATGCTCGAGCTCGCCGCGACCGCCGCCGACGGCGCCTTCCCGTACCTCGTTCCCACCGACTACGTTGAGCGAGCACGGGCGATCCTCGACGCCGCGGCCGCCGGCACGGGGCGAGGCCGCCCGTTCCTCGTCGTGACCCAGCCCGTCGTCGCCAGCGCCGAGCCGTCCGTCGCCCGCGAGGCCGCCCGCGGGTACGTCGCCCGCTACCTCACCCTGCCCGCCTACCGGACGAACCTCCTCGAGTGCGGCTTCGGCGAGGCGGACCTCGCCGGCGACGGCTCGGACCGGCTCCTCGATGCCCTCGTCGCCTGGGGTACGCCGGAGACGATCCGGGGCCGCCTTCGGGCGATGGCCGACGCCGGGGCCGACCACGTCTGCCTCGTCCCCCTCGCCACCGACGGCTCGATGCCGGACCGGGACGTCGTCGAGACCTTCGCGCCGCCCTGGTGACCCGCGCCTGCGCCGCGAGTCGGCGGCCGGGGCGTCGGAACCGCGACCGTGCTAGCGTCCCGACCATGCGTCCCCAGGAACCGATCCGCCCGCCCGTCGGACATCCCGGCGCGACCCGGGGTCGGCGAGCCGGGATGGCGACGGCATGAGCTTCGGCCGCGGCCGCTTCGGGGCCGGCAGCGCCGGCGTCGCGGCCCGGGCGGGGACCGGCGGCCGCGGGTTCGGTCGCCTCTTCCTCGCCGAGCCGCCGGACCGACCGCTCCCGCCGGAGCGCCGCCGCCAGACGGCCCGCCGGATCCTCGCCTTCTTCCGCCCCTATCGCCTGCCGATCGGGGTGAGCATCCTGGCGATCCTTGCCACGAGCGGCCTCGGCCTCGTCAACCCGTTCCTCTTGAAGCTCCTCATCGACGACGCGATCCCAAGCCTCGACTTCGAGAAGCTCAACCTCTATGTCGGGCTCATGATCGTCGTCCCGATCGTCTCGGGCCTCATCGGGGTCGGTCAGAGCTACCTCAACAACGTCATCGGCCAGAGCGTCATGCGCGATCTCCGGACGGCCCTCTACGCCCACCTCCAGCGGATGCCGCTCCGCTTCTTCACCGAGACGAAGACGGGGGAGATCCAGAGCCGCCTGGCGAACGACGTCGGCGGGATCCAGGGCGTCGTCACCGACACCGCCAGCTCGGTCGCCTCGAACCTGGCCGTGGCCGTGAGCACGGTCGTCGCGATGGTCGTCATCGACTGGCGGCTGACCCTCCTCTCCCTCGGCCTCCTCCCCTTCTTCATGTACCTGACCCTCCGGGTCGGGCGGGTCCGGCGGGCGGTGAGCGCCGAGACCCAGCGCTCGCTGGCCGAGATCAGCGCCGTCACCGAGGAGACGCTCTCGGTCTCCGGGGTCCTCTTGACGAAGACGTTTGGCCGCGAGGCGACGACGAACGAGCGCTTCCGAGCCCTCAACGAGCGGCTCGCCGGCCTCCAGATCCGCCAGGCGATGGTCGGGCGCTGGTTCTTCATGATCGTCGGGACGATCTTCTCGATCACCCCGGCCTTCGTCTATTGGCTCGCCGGCTGGCTCGCCATCGGCGGCGATCCGACGGCCCCGACCATCGGCGACATCGTCGCCTTCACGACGCTCCAGAGCCGCCTCTTCTTCCCGCTCGGCCAGCTCCTGAACGTCCAGGTCGAGATCGCCGGGGCCCTTGCCCTCTTCGACCGGATCTTCGAGTACCTCGAGATGGAGCCCGAGATCGTCGATGCCCCCGACGCGGTCGAGCTCGATCCGGCACGGGTCGAGGGGCGGATCCGGTTCCGGAGCGTCTCGTTCCGGTACCCGGCCGCCCGGCGTCCGGCCGCCGCCGACCCGAGCCCGGAGCTCGAGCGCCCGGCAGACGGCCCCGACGGCCGCCCCGAGGGATCGAACGGTCGACCCTTCGCCCTCGAAGGGATCGACTTCGCCGTCGAACCCGGGCAGCTCGTCGCCCTCGTCGGCCCGTCGGGCGCCGGCAAGACGACGACGACGTACCTCATCCCGCGCCTCTACGACGTCACCGCCGGCGCGGTCGAGATCGACGGGATCGACGTCCGCCGGATCCGGCTCGCCTCCCTTGGGCGAATCATCGGCGTCGTCACCCAGGAGACGTACCTCTTCCATGCCAGCGTCGCCGACAACCTCCGGTACGCCAAGCCGGAGGCGACGCCGGCCGAGCTCGAGGCGGCGGCCCGGGCGGCGGCGATCCACGACCGGATCATGGAGCTCCCCGACGGGTACGACACCGTCGTCGGCGAGCGCGGCTACAAGCTCTCGGGCGGGGAAAAGCAGCGGATCGCCATCGCCCGGGTCCTCCTCAAGAACCCCCGGATCCTCATCCTCGACGAGGCGACCTCGGCCCTCGACACGGTCTCCGAGCGGCTCATCCAGGCCGCCCTCGAGCGGCTCATGGAGGGCCGGACGACCATCGCCATCGCCCACCGCCTCTCGACGATCCTCCGCGCCGACCAGATCCTCGTCTTCGACCGTGGCCGGATCGTGGAGCGGGGAACCCACCGCGAGCTCCTCGCCGCCGGCGGCCTCTACGCCCGGCTCTACCGGGAGCAGTTTCTCGCCGGATCCGAGGGGGCGGGGGCGAGCGTCGGGGCCGAGGTCGGCGCGGCGGCCGCCGCGCTCTCCCCGGGAGGGAGGTCGGCGTGACCGTCCGAACCGTCGAGCTCGTCCATGCCGGGGGGATGCGCTTCGACGCGGCCGACGCCCGCGGCCGGGGCCTCGTCCTCGACGACGTCGCCGGTGGCGGCGGTCCGGGACCCATCGACGCCCTCCTCGCCGCCCTCGGCGGCTGCACGGCGATGGACGTCGTCGAGATCGCCCGCAAGAAGCGCCAGCCGGTGACGGCGTACCGGGTCGAGGTCCGGGGCGAGCAGCGCGGGAGCTACCCGATGGTCTTCGACCGGATCGACGTCGTCCACGTCTTCGAGGGCGAGGGGCTCGAGCCGGCCGCGCTCCGGCGCTGCATCGAGCTCTCGGCGACGAAGTACTGCCCGATCAGCGCGATGCTCTCGGCCGGGCCGGTCGAGATCCACCACCGCTACCGGGTCGTCGCCGGCGGGACCGTCGTCGAGGAGGGCGAGGTCGTCGTCACCGGTCCGGGCGCCGCCGTCCCGCCGGCCGAGGGCTGAGCCGGGCTCGACGCGGGCCTCGGCGGGGCGAAACTCAGCGGTAGCGGAGCGCCGTCCCGGGACCCGCCGATCGGGCGCCGGTCCCCCGCGACCAGAGCCGGGTGACGAGGCTCGGCAGCCACCAGCGGAGGAAGTAGAGGCGGCAGCCGAGGCAGTAGCCGGTCAGGGCGAGGAGCGCCTGGAGGGCGGCCACGGCGAGGGCGAAGAGCCAGCCGAGAAGGGTCGCCCCGACGGCGAAGGCGACGAGGGCGAAGAGGAGCGCGATCGAGCCGAGGGTCTGGGCGAAGCGCGGCGGGTACTCGTGCTCGGGCTCGACCGGCGGCAGGCGGAGGCCCCGGGCGAGGCGCCGCCAGATCGCGCCGTAGATCGACCAGCGCATTCCGAAGGCGGCGCTGGCGCCGATGGTGACGAGGACGAAGAGGACGCCGGCGGGCTGGCCGGCGACGGCGGAGGCGACGAGGATCGTCCCGGAGACGGCGGCACCGAAGCGGTGGCCGCGGGGATCGATCATCCGGGCGGGCGGGAGGTGGGCGGCGGCATCGCGCGGGACGGCGCTCGGCATCGACGGGACTCCTGTGCTGGGGGTGGGACGCTGTCGGGGCGATCCTACAGTATTCCGACTATTCTGGTCGACATTATCGCGGGGCCCGCCGACCGCGGCCGTGTCCCCCGGGCCGCTCCGCTCCGGGGCCGTTCCTGCGACGCCCGGCTCGAGGCCCCGGGCCCGAACGGCGGCCAGGCGGCCCGCCCTGGCCCTCCCGCCCCCGGACCTTGGTCATCTTCTCGCCAGGCGCGCGTTCCGGGTGGGTCGCGGCCGCGTGTCGGAGCCAGGACCCGGCCCCGGCCGGACCTTGGCCATCTTCTCGTCAGGCGCGCGTTCGGATCCGCGGCCGCGTGTCGCCAGGACCCGGCCCCGGCCGGACCTTGGCCATCTTCTCGTCAGGCGCACGTTCCGCGGCGCGGATCGGCGTCCGGGGCCGGTTCGGGCGGGGCTGGGTCCCCGGGCCG
>JBHOQO010000106.1:0-17420 GCA_042408925.1 Chloroflexota bacterium
TCCGGATCGGGGCCGAGCTCGGCGGGCGCGACCACAGCACGGTCCTCCACGCCTGCGACAAGATCACCCGTGAGGTCGCCGCGAACGACGAGCTCCGGCGGGACATCGCGGCGGTCCGGGAACTCATCTACGCCGATTGAGCCCGCGCCCCGACGGCCCAGGCCCGCGGCCGACGCGGGTGCGTCGGGACCCGCCACTGTGGAAAAGCCCGGCGATTTCGTGGAAAACCCGGTGCCGTTGTGGACATTCCGCCATCGAACGCGTCGCCGGCACCGTCGGCCGCGACCCTCGCCACGGCGCTCCCACGGCGTCCTCCACCGTGCCCACGGCGCGCCGTCCACGAACCGGCCCGGGCCGTCAACCGCCCGGCCGGAGTCGTCCACGGCCGACCGCCGCACGGGCGCGCACCGCGATCCACACCATCCACGGCCTGATGATGGTGATGACGGGATGATCTCCATGAGCGACAATCCACCCGATCACGCGCCCTCGGGCGCTCCGTTCCTCTCGAGCCGCCGGAGTAACCGACCGTGAAGCTGTCCGTCATGCAGGAGAACCTCGCCCGAGGCCTCGCCGTCGTCGGGCGGGCCGTCTCGTCGCGCGCCACCTTGCCGGTTCTGGCCAATGTCCTCCTCCGGACCGAGGACGGGGGGTTGAAGCTGACGGCGACGAACCTCGAGATCGGGATCACCTGCTGGGTTCCCGGCAAGATCGAGACCGACGGGGCGATCACCGTCCCGGCCCGCCTCTTCGCCGACCTCGTCAGCTCCCTGCCGGCCGCCGAGCGGGTCGAGCTCGACGTCGAGGGCAGCGACACCTTGGGTCTGCGCTGCGGGCGCGTCGCCACCCATATCAAGGGCATCGACGCCGACGAGTTCCCGGCGATCCAGACCGCCGGCGAGCGACCGACGACCCGGATCGCCCAGGGCGTGCTGCGGCGGGCCCTCGGCGAGACGATCTTTGCCGCTGCCAGCGACGAGGCCCGGCCGATCTTGACCGGCGTCCTCTGGCACTTCGACGGTGATCGGGTCACCCTCGCCGCGGCCGACAACTACCGGATCGCCGTCCGGACGATCCCGATCCTCGATCCGGTCCCCGACACGAGCGTCGTCGTCCCGGCCCGGTCCCTCACCGAGCTCGGGCGGGTCCTCGGCGACACCGACGATCCGGTCGACGTCGTCCTCGCCGGGGCCCGGAACCAGATCCTCTTCCACGTCGAGGGCGTCGACCTCGTCAGCCGGCTCATCGACGGCCAGTTCCCGAACTATCGGCAGGTCCTGCCGACGAGCCACGTGACCTCGGCGATCGTCGACCGCGAGGAGCTCCTCCGGACGCTGCGGCCGGCAGCCTATATCGCCGGCACCGCGGCCAACATCGTGAAGCTCGTCGTCGGGGGTGCGACCGACGGGGAGGTGAAGGTGACGGCCTCGGCGGAGGTCGGCGACTACGAGGGCGGGGTCAGCGCGACCGTCGAGGGGGACCCGACGACCATCGCCTTCAACGTTCGGTACCTCACCGACGTCCTGACGAACGTCGAGGCCGACCAGTTCGCCATCGAGTTGAACGGGCCGCTCTCGCCGGGCGTCTTCCGGCCGGTCGGCGACGAGGCCTACATCCACGTCGTCATGCCGGTCCGGATGACTTCCTGACGGCCCGGCCGCCGACCGGTCCGGCCCGTGACGATCCTCCGCTCGATCCAGATCGACGACCTGCGGGCCTACCACCGGGTCTCGGTCGCCTTCGGGTCGGGGCCACAGCTCGTCTGGGGCCCGAACGCCGCCGGCAAGACGAGCCTCCTCGAGGCGATCGTCCTCCTCGCCTGGGGGCGCTCCCATCGAACGCCGAACGACGGCGAGCTCGTCCGCTGGGGGGCCGACTTCACCCGGGTCGAGGGGGCGCTCACCGAGGGCGGCTCCGGTCCGCTCCGGCCGCCGACGAGCCTCGAGGTCGTCGTGGCCAGGGCGGGGACCGGGACCCGAAAGCGGATCCGGATCGACGGCGCCGGGCGCCGGGCGAGCGCCCTCGGCGGCGTCCTCCGGGTCGTCGTCTTCGCCCCCGAGGAGATGCTCCTCGTCGTCGGCCCGCCGGTGCTCCGGCGGGAGACCCTCGATCGCCTCGCCGGGCAGCTCGTTCCCACGTACGGCGCCGACCTGGCGACGTACCTCCGGAGCGTCGCCCAGCGGAACCAGCTCCTCCGCCAGATCCGCGACGAGGGCGCCGACCGGGGCCAGCTCCGGTTCTGGACCGAGCAGTGCATCGAGGCCGGGGCGGCCGTCGTGACCGGGCGGCGCCGGGTCCTCGAGGCCCTCGCCGCCCCGCTCGCGGCCGCCCATCGGCTCATCGCCCCCGAGGAGGCCCTCGCCGCCCCGCTCGCCCTTGACTACCGCACGAATGCTCCGCCCGGCGCCGGGGAGACCGTCCGCGACGCCCTCCGCCGCCGCTTCGTCGAGACCGCCGAGAAGGAGATCTGGAACGGAGCGACCCTAATCGGTCCTCATCGCGACGACGCGGCCTTCGTCCTCGGTGGGCGCGATCTCGCCGGCTTCGCCTCCCGCGGCCAGCAGCGGACGGCGATCCTTGCCCTGAAGCTCGCCGAGCTCGATCTCCTCACCGACCACGACGGGCGGCCGCCGCTTCTGCTCCTCGACGACGTCTTCAGCGAGCTCGATCCGGAGCGGCGCGGCCACCTCGTCCGCCGCATCGGCGAGCTACCGCAGGCCTTCGTGACGACAACGACCGTCGAGGACCTCGATCCCGAGCTGGCACGGACCGCGGCGGCCTGGCGGGTCGTCCCCGATCCGTCCGGGGCGCGCCTCGAGGGGCCGGCGGGCGCCGGAGGGGAGGCTGAGCGGGCCGACCGCGATCCGGTCGCCGCGGCGGGTACCGCCGGCCGATGGAGCGGGCGGTGACTCGGCGCCGGCCGATGGAGCGGATCGGCGATCTCCTGCCCGAGACCGCCCGGCGCCTCGGTCTCGAGGCCGAGCTCCGGCAGGCCCAGGCCGTGGCGAGCTGGCGGGCCCTCGTTGCCGAGCTCGTCCCGCCGGCGGCCGGCGCGTCGCGGCTCGTGCGGATCGACGGCGATCGGGTCGTCGTCGAGGCCGACGCCCCGATCGTGGCCCAGGAGCTCCGCCTCCGGGCCGGCGAGCTCCTCGCCGCCTTCCGGACCCGGCCGGGCGGCCGCGGCGCCGTGGAGCTCGTCGTCCGGGTCCGCCCGGTGGGGCGGCTATAATCGGCCGGCCTAGTGGCCGCGCAGCCGACCGTCGCCGACCCGATCGCGGGGCTCGCCCGCCCGTCGTCCCCCGAGGCGACGAGACCGGCGCGCTCGAACCGGGAGTCCTGACCGGATGGCCGTCCGCCTCCAGACCAAGCTCGGGGTCGTTCCCGAAGCCGATCGGCTCGCCGATTCGGCGGATACCGTCCTCGTCACCGAGCCGTCGATCGGCGCCGTCGCCCGCTCGAAGGGGAGCCTCTATCTCGTCGTTACCGCCCGCGGCGGCGGGCGCCTTCGGGAGCTGACCCGCCTCGTCGCCGAGACGATCCGGGCCGAGTACTACTACGACGAATCGGCGGGGATCCGCGTCGTCCTGGAGAAGGCGATCGAGCTGGCGAACAAGCGGCTCCTCCACGAGCGCGGGGGCTGGGACCCGGCCCGCGGCGGGCCGATCGGGGTCGCCCTCGCCGTCGTCCGGGGCACGGAACTCTACGTCTCGACGGCCGGGCCGGCCGAGGCGTACCTGGTGCGGGGTGCCCGCCTCTCGACGCTCCCCGATCCCGAGCGCGAGCGCGGCCTCCCCTACGCCGACCTCCGACCCGAGGTCTGGCGCGGCGAGATCGCCGTCGGCGATTCGCTCCTCCTCGTCAGCCCGAATGTCAGCGCGACGCTCGGTCCCGAGGAGCTTCAATCGGCCCTCGTCACCCTCCACCCGCAATCGGCGGCCGAGCACCTCCACCACCGCTTCGTCGCCGCCGGCGGGAGCGGAAGCGACGCGATCCTGGCGGTCGAGCTCGCCGAGGTCGCCGCCACGGCCCGGACCCGGATCCTCGAGCCGGTCCGGGCCCCCGAGCCCCTCGCCGGGGCGCCGGACCGCGGCCCGTTCCCGATCGCCGACCAAGTGAGCGAGGGGGTCGCCGCCCTCGGGGCCCAGGCTCGGACCGCCCGTCGCGCCGCCCGCTCGCTCCTCGACCGTCTCGTCCTCGCCGTCCAGGACCGTCTCCCGCAGCGCCCCACGATCTACCGGCGGGTCACCCCGTACAGCGCCCGCCGGGAACAGCAGCGCCGGGCGGCGGTCGCCGTCCTCGCCTTCGTCCTGGTCGCCGGGGGCCTCGGCCTCGCCGTCTACGCCGCGGGCGGCCAGCAGCCGCGGGCGGCCGTCGCCTCGCTGACGGCCGGCGAGCAGGCGCTCGACGCCGCCCGGGAGGCGATCGACACGGTCTGGGCCCCGGGAGTCGACCTGGTCACCGGCGACCCGAAGCGGGCCCGGCAGCTCCTCGAGACCGCCTACGAGCAGCTCGCCGCCGCCGAGCGGGCCGGCATCCCGGCCGCGACGACCGGGCCGCTCCGGCAGCGGGTCGTCGCGGGCCTCGATCGGCTCTTCGGGGTCGTACCCGTCGCCTCGACCCCGATCTTCAGCTTCGACGGGGCCGAGACGGCGCCGGACCTGCGGGCCCTCGTCCTCGGGCCCGACGGGGCGCCCTTCGTCCTCGATGCGGCGACGAAGACCGTCTACCGGATCGATGTCGCGGGCCAGAAGGCGACGGCGATCCTCCGGGAGGGGACGAAGGCCTCGGGAGCGACGGCGGCCGAGCCCCGCTTCCTCTTCGTCGGGGGGCCGGACGTCCTCGTCCTCGACGCCCAGAACCAGCTCTGGCGCTGGCGGCCGGCGAACACCTCCGGGAAGGGGACGCTGGCCCGGATCAAGGTCAAGGACTCGGCGAGCTGGGGGGACGACATCCGAGCCGTCGGGACATACGTCCGGAACGCCTCCCTCGGCCTCTACAACCTCTACGTCGTCGACCCCTCGGCCCGCCAGATCCTCACCTACTCGCCGGCCGCCGACGGGAGCGGCTACCCGGCCGATCCGACCGGACGGCTGGCGACCGAGCGGGACGTCAGCGCCTTCGAGGCGCTCTACATCGACGGCGACATCTTCGTCACCGACGATGGGGTCATCGAGCGCTTCGTCTCGGGCCGCAGCGGCGGTTGGGACGCCGAGCTGCCGCCGGATCAGCTCCTTCGACCTGCGCCCCACTACAGCCTCCTCGCCTCGGGCTCGGCCCGGCGCCTCGGCCGCCTCTACGCCTACGATGCCCGGAGCAGCCGGGTCGTCGCCTACGACAAGGCGACCGGGGCGTACATCGAGCAGTACCGGCTCGCCGGCGGCGATCCGGCCTGGCGCGACCTCCGCGGCATGTACGTCGTCGCCGGCGCCGAGGGGGTGCCGGACACGATCGTCTGGATCGACCGCAGCCGTCTCGCGTCGAGCCTCCTCGAGGCCGTCCCGGACCGCCCGGCGCCGTCGGCCGCCCCGTCGCCGAGCCCGAGCGGGTCCGCCAAGCCGTCGCCGAGCCCGAGCGCTCCGTGATCCCGCTCCGGGACGCGAACCCGACCCGGCGGACCCCGATCGTCACCCTCGGCCTCATCGGGGCCTCGTTCGTCGTCTTCTTCTACGAGCTCGGCCTCCAGGCCGACGGCGGCGACCGGGCGCTCCTTCGCTTCTACCTCGAGTACGGGGTCGTCCCGGCGCGGCTCACCCGGGCCCTCGACGCCGGGGATCTCCTCTCGCCGGCGGTCCTGGCGATCTTCACGAGCATGTTCATCCACGGCGGCTGGCTCCACATCCTCGGGAACATGCTCTACCTCTGGATCTTCGGCGACAACGTCGAGGACCGCCTCGGGCGGGGCGTCTACCTCGTCTTCTACCTGGTCGGCGGCGTCGTCGCGGCCCTCACCCAATGGGCGATCGATCCGACCTCGGAGGCGCCCCTCGTCGGTGCCTCGGGGGCGATCGCCGCGGTCCTGGGGGCCTACCTCGTCCTCTTCCCCCACGCGAGAGTCCTGTCCCTCGTCCTGTTCGGCTTCTTCTACCAGCTCGTCGCGGTCCCGGCCCTCCTCGTCCTCGGCTTCTGGTTCCTGCTCCAGCTCCTGAACGGGGCCCTGTCGCTCGGGATGCCGGCCGCCGGCGGCGGGGTCGCCTTCTTCGCCCACATCGGCGGGTTCGTCGCCGGGGCCGTCCTCGCCCTGCCGTACCGTGGCCGGCGACCGGTCCGGCCGTGGTCCGTGGGATAATGGAGCCATGCCGAACGAACTCGTCGAGATGATCGTCGAGAGCGTGCGGGTCCACATGCCCTCGAGCCGCCACGTCGTCATCCTCAAGGAAGCGAATCGGGAGCGGTACCTGCCGATCTGGATCGGCCCCTGGGAGGCGAGCGCGATCGCGATGCGCCTCCAGGGGGTGACGCCGGAGCGACCGCTCACCCACGATCTCTTTGCCAACACCCTCGCCGAGCTCGGCGTCCGCCTCGACCAGGTCGTCATCACCCGGCTCGCCGAGGAGACGTTCCACGCCGCCCTCTTCCTGGAGGCGAACGGGCGCCGGATCGAGGTCGATTCGCGGCCCTCGGACGCCCTTGCCCTCGCCGTCCGGGTCGGGGTCCCGATCTACGCCGCCGAGGCGGTGCTCGAAGCCGCCGGGCTCGGGCCGGACGTCGAGGAGGGCGAGCGGGAGCGCCCGGGGAGCCCCCTCGAGCGCGCCGGCGGGACGCCGCCCGACGATCCGCGCCTCGCCCCGTTCCGGGAGTTCATCAACTCCCTCGACATCGACCTACCCGGCGAGGGCAGCGAGCCGCGCCGTTCGTAGGTCACGGGTTTGAGTGGCGCGGCCGGGGCGTCAGGTCGCGGCCGTGGCAGGTTTTCGCAGAGTGCCGCGCCCGATGAGGAAGGCCTCCACATAGCGGTCGGGATCGACTGGCACGGTCACGCCGAAGATGCGATCGATGAGGAAGCGCGCGAGGAGGGGGCCGATGAACGCGACGGCCATCTCTTCGGGGGGCTCGGTCGAGCGCAATCGCCCAGCCGCCTGGTGGTGGCGAAAGACACTCACCACCCGCGCGATCGCGTTGGCTACACCGCGGTGCGGGCGTTCCGGCATCAGCTCTGGGTGGCGAATGAGATCGGGAAGGAGCCGGAAGACGAGACCATCCTCGTACCGAAGGAGCGTCGCGTAGCTCTCCAGCAGCATAAGGAGGTCGACGGCCACGTCGTCGCCCGGCTCGGCGATCGTCGTGGGCGGAGACAGTGCCTGGACCGCCGCTTTGAGGAGGGCGGTTTTCGAACGAAAGTGGCGGAAGAGCGTCAGTTCTGCCACGCCAGCTCGTTCAGCGATCAGGCGGGTCGTGGCCCCACGAACACCGCGCTCTGCGAGCACAACCAGCCCAGCGTGCAGGAGCCGGCTCCGGACGTCCCGCGGCTCTGCGATCACTGGACTTGTTCTGGCCGACGGGCGGTGCTACGCATCCTGAGCACTGCAACCCCAGCTCCCAGCGGGAAGAGCGACAGCACGACCAGGAGGCTGCCCAGGAAATAGCCGACGAGTTGGATGTACGACCCAACCTGGGCAATCAGCGGGCCGAGCACCACCCGGATGAGGGCTTGGACCATTGGTGCCGCCTCGGGCGGGAGCGGCCCTGCGAGGACGCTTGCCGGGTAGTCGTGAATCCATCCGCCCCAACCAGGCAGGACGGCTAGGACGAGAATCCCTACGGACATGATCAAGAGACCAAGGAGCACTCCTGCAACCCCAGGCGCTCGACCAACTTGCATGACCCACCTCCTGTGTGTAAGCGCCAACTTACATCAGTATGTGGAGCGGAGCCCCGGATGTCAAGACGTGTCTTCGGCGAGCGACGGTCCCGCGCTCGACCTGTTCGACCCGCGAGCTTCTGCCAGCAACGCCAGCCTCGATAGCCGGGTCGAAGCGTCCGGCGTACGCCGAGATGGCGCCTTACCGATGGCCTGGCGCGGAGATCAGGCAAAACCCTCGCGATCCAGGATCGGCCGGCCCCGGGCGAGTGCCCGGTCGCGGTTCGCCCACATCCGGAGCCGGAGCGACCAGAAGTCCTTGACCGCGCGCCAGATGACCGACGGCTTCGCGCCGGTCGGCGAGCCGGCCGGGCGCGGGTGGTGCGGGACCCCGACCTCGGCGATCCGCCGGCCCCGGGCGACGAGCTTGATGAGGAGCTCGGCCGAGAAGAACGCCCCGCCCGACTCGACGGCGACGTCGGAGAGGGCCTCGCGCCGGAACACCTTGCAGGCGCAGTCGACGTCGCGGACCCGGAGCCCGAACCAGACCCGGTTGGCGAGGCGGTACAGGCGAGCGTAGAGAGTCCGGATCGGCGGGTCGGCGCGCCGGAGCCGGTAGCCGACGACGGCGTCGGGGTGATCGGGGGCGGCGAGCCGCTCGAGGAGGCGGGCGAGGTCGGCGACCCGGAACTGGCGGTCGCCGTCGGTGAAGGCGACGAGCTCGTAGCGGGCGGCCCGGAAGCCGGAGCGGAGCGCCTCGCCGTAGCCGAGGTTCGTCGGGTGGTGGACGGCCCGGACGACGCCGGGATGGGCGGCGGCCAGGCGATCGGCGATCGCCCCCGTCTCGTCCTTCGAGCCGTCGTCGACGGCGATGATCTCGAAGGTCTCGGCCAGGGCCGGGAGCGTGGCGAGCGCCTCCTCGACGAGCCCCTCGATGTTCGCCGCCTCGTTGTGGGCCGGGAAGAAGTACGAGAGGCGGGCGACCCGGGGTCGCTCCGGGGCGGGAGCCGCCACGGGCCCCACCGACGCCCCGATCTCGGCGCTCACCGGGCCCCTCCGACGACCCGCGGGCGGAGAACCCGCCACGGGACGTCGCCGAGGGGGACCGGGACCGGCTCGAGCTCGTAGGCGGCGGCGAGGGCGGCGAGGTCGTCCGGGCGGGCCCGGATGACGTAGACGGGGCGGCGGGGCAGGTTCGCGTCGATCACGTCAGGTACCTCTCCGAGGTCGAGATCGAGGCGGGTCCGGTCGTCGACGATCCAGAGGTCGGGCCGGCGGCCCTCGATCAGCTGTGCGTACCATAGCGGGGTCGAGGCACTCCACCACGAGACGACGACGGCGTTCGGGGCGAAGGCCGGCAGGACGGCGTCGAGCCAGCGGGCGGCGCTCGTGTCGCCGCTCCGATCGACGGCCGTCCGGGTCGCGGGGGCGGCGGCGACGGCCGGGCCGAGGAGGGCGAGGGCGACGACCCCGGGGGCGAGGGCCGCGCCGAGACCGCGCGATGGGGCGGCGACGGCCTCGGGCAGGCGCTCGGCGAGGAGCTCGCCGAGGATCGCCAGCCAACACCAGCCGAAGGCGACCGGCCCGAGATAGTAGCGGCCGATCTCGGCGTTCTCGTAGCCGGCGGCGAAGAGGGCGGTCCCGAGGGCGGCCGGGAGGCTGAGGGCGGCGAAGCTCGGGCGCGCAAGGATCGTCGCGACGGCCCCGAGGGGCAGGAGGACGGCGAGGGGGCCGAACTCGGCGCCGGCCGCGGCAGCGACCCGCTCGAACGTCCGGACCGGGTCCTCGAAGGGCGACCGGAAGGCGCCGGCGAACTGGGTCCCGGTGACGATCTCGAGGAAGCCGTCGAGCCGCTCGGGATGGCCGTAGACGAGGGGTGCCCGGAGGAGCCCCGCCCGAAGGGGGAGCTCGAGGTAGAGGGCGAGGGCGACGCCGGCGGCGAGGGCGAGGCAGCCGCCGAGGAACCGCGGTCGCCGGAGGAGCCGCGGCTCGACGACGAGGACGAAGGCGGCGAGCCACGGCGCGAGGAAGACGGTCAGGCCGTGGTTCCCCGCGGCGATCCCGGTCAGGACGGCGGCGCCCAAGAGGAGCCGGTCGGCGGTCGGAGCGCCGGCCCGGACGGCATCCTCCCAGCGGAGGAGGACGAGGACGATCCCGACGACGAGGGCGAGCTGGAGGGCGTGCGGATCGGCCGCCGTCGAGATCGCCCAGACCCCGGGCGTCAGCCCGAGGCCGGCACCGACGACGAGGCCGAGCCAGGCCCGGCCGGTCAGGAGCCGCGCGCCCGCGGCGGTCCCGGCGACGGCGGCTGCCGCGAGGATCGCCGAGAGGAGGTTCATCCGGACGGCCGGCTCGCCCACGGGCGCGAGGACGATCGAGGCGAGCCAGCCGAGGACGACGTAACTCGGGTAGCCGGTCGGGTGGGCGGTCCCGAGGAGCGGGCCGACGGTCTGGAATTCGGCGGTGTCCCACCAGCCGACCCCGGGCAGGAGCGTCGTCCGGTAGAGGGCGAGGGCGGCCAGGCCGAGGGCGACGGGCCCGACGACGGCGAGGCGGGAGGCGGACGGCGGTCGGCTCACCAGCCGAGGGTGATGCCCCAGACGACGCCCCAGGCGTTTACGACGATCGACCAGCCGACGAGGCCGAGGACGAGGAGGCGGCGGGGGCCGAGGCGCTCGATGCCGAGGCCGGCGAGGAGCAGGAGGAAGGGGGCGAAGTCGTTGCTGAACCGATACCCGAACTGGACCCAGCCCTGGGAGAAGTGCATGAGGTCGACGACGGCGATCGAGACGGCGGCGAGGACGGCGCCGGTGACGAGGCGGCTCCGGCCGTACGCCCGGAGCGCGGCGAGGCCGAGGAGCCAGGCCGGGCTGACGAGGAGGAGGCCCATCCCGTCGTCCCGGGGCCGGAGCCACGGGCAGTCCGGGTCGAAGAGGCTCCTCGGCGTGGCGGGATCCGGGCAGGGCGGGAGGACCTCGGGCGGTGCGACGAGCATGAGCCGGAGGTTCTGGGGCAGATAGCGCGGATCCTCGACGCCCCAGTCGGCGTGGTACTCGAGGTACGGGTAGAGGAGCGGGTAGAAGGCGACCTCCTGGCGATAGAGCGCCTCGTAGCCCGGATGGAAGACCTGTCCGGTCGCCGCGACGTTGTAGGCGAAGAGGCCGAGGATCGGGAGGCTCAGGCCCATCACCGTCGAGAGGGCGCGGCGCGGCCAGGCGCCGCCCCCGCCGACGAGGAGGAAAAACGGCAGGCCGAAGGCGACGGTGAGGCGGGCCGTCGCGGCGAGCCCCAGGAAGATCCCCGCCGCGACCGCCCGCGGGTCGAGGGGCAGGGCGGCCGCGAGGAGGCGTCCGGGTGAGCGGACCAGATCGAGGAGCCGGACGGGGCCCTCGGCGTCGCCGGCCCGCGGGTCGGTGAGGGCGCGGCCGGCTCCGGCGACGGCGTCACGGTCGCCGCCGAGGGCGATCCCGACCGCGAGGAGCGTCGCGGCGAGGGCGACGAGATGGGCGAGGTACCAGGTCGTCCCGAGCATCGCCGCGTACCAGACGACGGTGCCGAGCCCGAAGAGGACCGTGGTCACGAGGCGCGCCGCCGATCCGAGGCCGAGCCGCCCCAAGACCCAGAAGGCGAGGCCGACGTCGAGGCCGCCGAGCCCGACGGCGACGAGCTGGGCGTTCGTGGCGAGCCCCCAGATCGCGACGAAGGGCAGGAGGACGACGGCCGGGAGCGGCGGGAACGGCACGAGCGCCCGGCCCGTCGGGACGCCGTCCGGGCCGACGATCTCGAGGACGTCCTGGAAGTACCAGTTCTCGGGCTCGCCGGGGGCCTCGGCGTAGACCGGGTAGCGGATCCCGGCCTGGCCCTCGAGCCAGGCGGCCGCCTGCCAGACGAAGTGGTTGTAGAGGTTGTCGCGCTTCGGGTTGCTGACGAGGTAGACGAGGAGGCAGACGGCGACGACGGCAACCCCGAGGAGGGCCGCCCCGACCCGCCCGGACCACGGCGGCCCGGCCGCGCCGGCGGCCCGTGTTAGACTCCGAGCCACCCTAGCGCTCGTGCAGGAGGTCGTGCCGGTTGCCAGGCTCCGCCACGGGCGTGCCCCCTCGGGCCACGAGCGGGTCGGCGCGGTCGACCGGACCGCGGGCGGGCCTCGCCCTCCCCGTCCTGCTCGGGGCGGGGCTCGCCCTCCGACTCCTCATCGTCGTCCTCCTTCCTGGTGGCGGCTTCGGCGTCGATCTCAACGCCTTTCGATTCTGGGCGGCGAACCTCGCCCAGGAGGGGCCGTTCGGCTTCTACGGCCGGGGCTTCTTCATCGACTATACGCCGGGCTACCTCTACGTCCTCTGGCTCCTCGGCCTCGTCGGGCAGGTCCTCGGGGGGCTCGGGGACCTGGTGAAGCTCCCGGCGATCCTCGCCGACCTCGTCGTTGCCTGGCTCGTCCACGACCTCGTCGTCGAGCTCGGCGGGAGCCGTCGGGCGGCGCTCCTCGGCGCGGCGATCGTCCTCGTCAATCCGGTCACCTGGTTCGACAGCGCCGTGTGGGGTCAGGTCGACGCCGTCGGGGCGATCCCCCTCCTCCTCGGCCTCCGGGAGCTGTGGCGGGGTCGATCCGAGCGGGCCGCGGTCTTCGCCGCGGTGGCCGCGGTCGTCAAGCCGCAGCTGGGGATCCTTGCCCTCCTGGTCGGCGGTGTCGTCCTCCGGCGGGCCGCCTTCGGGACGCCGCCGGGGAGCATCGGTCGACGCTGGCTCCGGCGGGCGGCGGCCGACCCCGAGGCCGGCGACGCCGAGGCCGGGGCCGGGTCGGGGGGCCTCGTCGCCCGCTGGCGGGCCTTCGAGCTCGGGTCCCACGGTCCGGTCCGGATCCTCACGAGCGCGGTCGCCGCCGTCGGGACGGCGACGATCCTTTCGGCCCCCTTCGGGCTCTCCTTCGTCGACCTCCTCGGCCGCGTCGCCGAGGCCGCCGGCGGGTACCCGTACCTGACGGTCAACGCCTACAACCTCTGGGCCCTCGTCGAGCGGGCCGGGTCGGGCCTCGCCGCAAACGGCGCCTGGCTCTGTGACGCCGTCGCCGGGCAGCCCTGCCCGCCGGGCTCGGCGGTCACGATCGGGCCGGTCTGGGCCGTCTTCGTCGGCTCCGCCCTCCTCTTCTCTGCGATCGCGGCGGTCGTCGCGGCGGCGGCCGTCCGTCCCGACCCGCGTTCGCTCAGCGTCGCCCTCGCCGCCCTCGCCGTCGTCTTCTTCATCGTCCCGACCCGGGTCCACGAGCGGTACCTCTTTCCGTTCTTCGCCGTCGGCGCGGTCCTCGCCGCGGTGTCGGTCCGCTGGCGGGTTGCCTACGCCGTCCTCGCCCTCGCGAACGTCGCCAACCTCTACGTCGTCCTCACGACCCTCTACGAGAACCCCGGGGTGACGGACTGGCTCGGGGTCGGGCCCCTCATCCGCTCGTCGACGGGGGTCACCGCGGTCGCCCTGGCCCACACGCTTGCCGGGGCCTGGGTCCTCGCCCAGCTCCGGCCGGGGGCCCGACGCCGGCTCGCCCTTGAGATCGTCGGGGCTCGGCGCCGGCGGTCGGCGCCGGAGGCGGCACCGGGGGCATCGCCGGCGGCCGCCGGTTCCGTCCCGACTCGCGAACCGGGGCCGGGCGCCGTGCGGGCCCGGTCGTCGGCCGCGACGACGGCGGCTCCGGTGGTCGAGCCGGTCCGCCGGGCTGCGCCTGCCGCTCCGCCCGGGCCGGCCGCCGACCCCGGAGCGTCGGGCCTCCTCGCTGCGCTCCGGCGACGTCTCGCCACCCGACCGATCCGGCCCGATCGCTCCCGAACCCTCCGTGGCGAGCGCCCCGGGAGCCTCGATCGCCTCGACCTCTGGATGCTCGCCGTCCTCGTCGTCGCCGCCCTCGTCCTCCGCCTCTGGCGCCTCGAGCTGCCGTACGAGATGCACTTCGACGAGGTCTACCACGCTCGGACGGCGACCGAATTTCTCCAGAAGTGGCGCTACGGCATCGACCACACGATCTACGAGTGGACGCACCCCCACCTGGCGAAGTACGCCATGGCCCTCGGGATCGTCGTCGCCGGGAACGACCGGGTGGTGGCGACGAGCAACCTCGGCGTCCCGGTCCGCTCAGCTGTCGTCGAGGGCCGCTGGGACGATCCGACGCTCCCTGGGGCGCGGGCCGGCGACCGGCTCTACACGGCGACCGGCGCCGACGTCGTCGTGGACGACCTCGCCACCCGCGAGCGCGTCGCCACGATCCCCGCCCCGGGGGCGAGCGCCCTCGCCGTCGATCCGGCCGGGCACCGGCTCTTCGTCGGGACGGACAGCGGCGAGGTCCTCCTCCTCGACACGGCGGCGACCCTCGATCCGCTCCGTCTCGGCCGGGCGGTCGACGTCTCGGCGGCGCTCGCCACCTTCGCCAGCCTCGGGGCGCCGATCGAGGAGCTCCTGGCCACCGACGACGGGTCCGCCGTCCTCGCCCGGCTCGCCGACGGGACGATCGTCTCGCTCGACGGGGCGACGGGGGCCGAGCTCGGCCGGACGCGGGTCGAGGGCGCGGCCGCGATGGCCCCGGCCGGCAGCGTCGAGATGGTCGTCGCGCGCCCGCTCGAGGTCCCCGATCCGGCGACCGAGGCAACGACCGTCGCCGGGCTCGTCGGGGTCGACGTCGAGCGCCTCCGGAGCCGGCTCGCCTCGACCTCGGAGGCCCCGGTCCCGCTCGCCCCGATCCGCGACGGGGCGACCCGCGACGCCGTCCAGGCGGCGATCGCCGACGGCCGGCTCGTCGGCGTCTCGATCGAGACCCGCCCCCAGGTCGCCGTCGCCGGGACGAGCGGCCTGACGATCCTCGCCGCCCTCGGCGCCGACGTCCGCACGACGGTCGCCCTCGAGAGCGCGGCGACCGGTCTCGCCCTCGTCTCGGGCCTCGACGCCCCGAAGCTCTACGTGGCCGCCGGGAGCGACGTCGCGGTCGTCGACCTCGGCTCGACGGCGAGCGACACGCCCCGGTACGAGTCGCGCTTCCCGATGCCGGCCCGGGTCGCCGACGTCCGCTTCGACCCGTCCTCCCGGATGGTCCACGTCCTCGGCGAGGCGCCGGACGGCGGCGGCCGGACGATCTACGTCGTCGAGCCCCACGCGAACGCCGTCTACGCCGACGCCCGGCTCCCCTTCGACCCGGCGGCCTGGGTCGTCGATGCCTCGCCCCGCTATCCGTCGGCCGACCGCCAGGCGGTCCTCGCCCTCGCCCCCGACGGCCGGCTCGCCCTCGTCGATGCCGGCCGGCATGCCTTCGCCTGGCGACTCCCGGGCGTCCTGGCCGGGGTCCTGACGGCGGCGCTCCTCTACGTTCTCGCCCGGCTCCTCTTCGCTCGCCGCTCGATCGCCGTCATCCTCGCCGTCCTCGTCCTCGCCGACGGGATGCTCTTCGTCCAGTCGCGGATCGGGATGAACGACGTCTACGTCGGCTTCTTCATCGTCGCCGCCGTCACCCTCTTCGCCGGCCTCTGGCTCGGCATCTGGCGGCGGGCCATCGCCTTCTGGCTCCTCATGCCGGTCGTCGGGCTCCTCCTCGGCCTCGCCCTGGCGAGCAAGTGGGTCGCCGCCTACGCCATCGGCGGCCTGGGGATCCTCGTCCTCGCCCGCTCGGTCCTCGGCCGGGTCCTCCTCATCGCCGCCCTCGTCCTCCTCACGGCCGCCCTCGGCTACATCGGCCTCAGCGTTCCGGCGGGGGCGACGAGCGGCGGGAACCTGACGTTCCTCCTCGTCATGATCGCGATCACCCTCGCCGCGACGGCGGCGGCCGTCCTCCACCCCGTCGCCTGGAGCGAGGAAGAGGTCCGCCTCGCCGTCGGCGGGCCGGCGGCCGTGGGGGTGCTCGTCTTCCTCGCCGCGGTGGCCCTCGGCCGGGCGGGCGAGCCCGTCGCCGTCGGCTCCGTCTCGGCCACCCCGGTCGCCCTGGCGCTCGTCCTCGTCGGTGCCTCGATCGCGATCTGGATCGTCTTCGCCGCCGCCGGGCGGCTCGGCTTCGGGCCGTTCGCTCCGCCGCCGGCCCCCGACGACCCGCGGGCGACCCTCCCGCCGCCGGCGCCGCCGCCCGAGGGCTGGCTTCGACCGGGGACGGGTTTCGGGCTGCCGCTCGTCTGGATCGGCGTCTGCCTCGTCGCCATCCCGCTCGGCGTCTACGTCGCCTCGTACGTGCCGTGGGCGATGCTCGACGGCAACCAGCTCGTTCCGGGCTGGCCGCCGGGCCACAGCGGCCAGACACTCCTCGAGCTCACCAGGGCGATGTACGACTACCACAACAACCTCCGGGCGACCCACGCCGCCTCGTCGCCCTGGTGGGCCTGGCCCTTCGACCTCAAGCCGGTCTGGTTCTACCAGGGGAGCTTCGCCGGGAACACGGCGGCCGCGATCTACGACCACGGCAACCTGGCGAGCTGGTGGCTGGCGGTCCCGGCGGTCGGGTTCGCCGCCTGGCAGGCCTTCGCCCGCCGCAGCCTCGGGCTCGCCCTCGTCGTCGTCCTCTTCCTTTCCCTCTGGATCCCGTGGGCCCGGATCGACCGGGCGACGTTCCAGTACCACTGGTACACGGTCCTCCCCTTCGCCCTCCTCGCCCTCGCCTACCTCCTCGCCGAGCTGTGGCACGGGCCGTCGCGGCGGACGTGGCTCCTCGCCCGGGTCGCGGCCGCCCTCGCCGTCCTCGGGCCGGGGCTGCTGTGGCTGTTCAAGGGCCCCTTGTGCTGGTTCGTCGGGGTCGAGCGGGTCTACGCGAACTCGCCGGCCTGCGTCGGGAACCCGGGCGAGCTCGTCGTGACGGCCCAGGTTGCCGGGCTCGTCGCCGTCGTCGGGATCGCCCTCGTCGTCCTCCTCTGGCAGCTCCTCCGCCTGGACGCGCCGGGGCCCGAGGGTCGTCCCGAGCCGGTCCGGCGGCTCCTCGTCCTCGCTGCGACGGCGGCGGCCGCTCTCGTCGGGCTCCTCGTCGTGAACGCCGCCCTGGGCGAGACGGTCCTCCTCGCCGTCCGGGGCTTCCAGAGCGAGCTCGTCGCCCTGCTCCTCCTCGTCCCGCTCGGGCTCGGGGCCTGGTTCGTCGTCGGCGCCCGCGACCCGCGGCGGTTCGTCGTCGGGGCGCTCGTGGCGGTCGTCGTCGTCTTCGTCCTCGTCTACCCGAACGTCGCCGCTCTCCCGCTCCCGGCCGCCGTCCACAACGCCTACCAAGGGGTCCTGCCGACGTACATCTACGCCTTCCAGTTCCCGGTCAACACCGACCAGCCGGTGGCGCCGCCGCCGCTCCTCGCGCCGGAGCCGGCGATCCTGGCCGGGGCGCTCGCCCTCACCTGCCTCGTCGTCGGCTACAGCGCCTGGGTCTGGCGGGCGGCCCTCGCCGAGGCGGCCCCCGCCGGAACGTCATCGGCCGGCACGTCATCGCCCGGGACGACTCCCCCGGAGCGGGCGGACCCGGCGGCGGGCCGAGGGGACCGGTGAGGGCCTGCCGCGTCCGTCGGCCGCCGCTCTTACTGTCGAGCCTCCGGCTAGCCGGCCTGCCGGGCCGCCCCCTGCTCGGGGCGGCCGACCGGTCGACTCAGCGCCCGGGTGAAGCGCCAGAAGATGTAGAGGCCGGTGAGCGCGTAGC
>JBHOQO010000112.1:0-12946 GCA_042408925.1 Chloroflexota bacterium
ACGTGGAGGCGGACCCGGACCCCGTCGCCGAGGGGCAGGACCTCGTACCAGCGATCCTGCCCGATGAGGTTCGGGTCGAAGGGACCGAAGCCGCGGAAGCGGGGATCCGAGGCGAGGGCGACGGCGACGGCGCGGGTCTCGAAGGGGAGCTCGACGGCGGGCGGGGTCGGGGTCCCGGTCGCCCCGCCGCCGCAGGCAGCGACGAGGAGGGCGATGGCCGAGGCGAGGCCGAGCAGGGTGCGGCGTCGGGTCGGGTTCGTCATGCCGTTCAAGACGCCGCCGACCCGGCGTTCGGTTCCGTCGCCGTGGAGGACCTCGGTCCGCTGGCGGCGGAGCGGCTCGGGCGCCGGGTGGGCGGCGGTCAGCGGCGCGGCGGCCCGGCCGACCCGTCCCGGCGGACGATCCAGTGGGCGGTCCGGTGGAGGACGTCGTCGACGGTTCGAACGCACTCGACGGTGGCGTTCGGGAAGCCCGCCGTGCGGAGGAGCTCCTGGGCGCGGAGGGCCGCGGCCTGGCAACTGCCGTTCAGCGCTCCCTCGGCCTGGAGGGTCGCCCGGACCCGCTCGAAGGCGGCAACGAAGGCGGGATCGTCCCAGGGGACGAGCTTGGCTTCGAGTCGGAGCTCGGTCGTCATCGTGCTCGCACCTCCGTCGAGCATCGTACGCCCGGCGGCCGTTCGGTGAGCGGGCCGACCGGACGCTCGCGGACGGTCGATTTGACATGCCGCGGGGAGCCGGTCGGTCGGCGCGGCGGGTTGCGTGCCGTGCTCGGCTCGCGTGGCACACTGTCGGGCATGGAGCATCTCAGCCGCCCGATCGGGCCCCTGGCGACGAACGTCCACCTCCTCGCCGACCCCGCCTGGCGCGAGGCGATCGCCATCGACACCGCGATCCCCTCGCTCGCCTGGATCGCGGACGAGCTCGCGGCCAGGGGCTGGACGCTCCGCCTCATCGTGACGACCCACGGTCATTGGGATCACATGGGCGACAACGCCGCCGTCGCCGACCATACCGGGGCGGCGATCGCCGTCCACCCCGACGATCGGTACCGGCTCCTCGATCCGCAGCCGCTCTTCGCGCCCTTCCCGATCCCGCCCTGCGTCCCGGCCGTCGACCTCCTCGAAGGCGGCGAGGTCCGCTTCGGGGCCGTGCGGCTCCGCGTCCTCCACACGCCCGGCCACACCGAGGGCTCGGTCTGCCTCTACGAGCCCGATCGGGGGCTCCTCTTCTCGGGCGACACCCTCTTCGCCGGCGGCTGGGGTCGGACCGACCTGCCGGGCGGGTCGGAGGCGGCGATGGCCGAGTCGATCGCCCGGCTCTGCGCACTGGAGGATCCCGTTCGGGTCCTGCCCGGCCACGGCCCAGAGACGACGATCGGCCGGGAGCGGGCCTGGATGGAGCTGGTCCGCCGCGAGGGGCGGCTCATCGCGTAGGGCGGCCGGCGAGGGAGGTCCCCGTGCGAGTGGACGTAGTAGCCCCAGGCGGGGTCGCTGACGCCGCTCCCTCCACCTCGCCGAGCGGCCGGCGATAGACGGCAAAGCGCATCGTCCGCCGGAAGCCGAGCCGTTCGTAGAGGCCGAGGGCGCCGCTCGGGTTGTCGGCGTCGACGCCGAGGATCGCCTCCTCGAGGCCGCGAGCCCGCAGCGCCTCCATCGCCCGGACCATGAGCGCCGTCGCGAGGCCGCGGCGGCGCCAGGGCCGCCGGACCCCGACGCTCTCGAGCCAGCCTCGGCGCCGCCCGAGGAGTCGGTTCTCGGCCTCGCGGACGAGGACGATGACGACCCCGGCGACCTCGTCGCCGTCCCAGGCCACCTGCCAGAGGTCGAGGTCGGTCTCGGGGTCCTCGAGGACGCTCCGGATCTCCTCCTCGGTCAGCTCGGTGTGGCCCCAGTGGTCGCGGAAGGCCTCCGAGTCGGCCTCGAGGATCCGGCGGGCCGTCGCCGGCGTCGCCGGGCGGAGCTCGAGGCCGGCAGGGAGGTCGACCCGCGGGAGGTCGTCGAGGGTCGGGCGGACCATTTCGAAGAACCAGCGGACGGGCCGGAAGCCGGCAGATCGAAGGAGGGCGATCCCCCCGATCTCGCTGTCGGCGAGCCAGGCGCCGGCGACCGGCGAACGGCGGGCGTCGGGCGCGGCAGCCGCCACTGCCCGGGCCCGGGCCAGGTTCCGGTGGAGGAGGGCCCGGCCGAGGCCGCGTCGGCGGACCGCCGGGTCAACGACGCCGCGGAGGTGGTGGATCGGCGTCCCGTCGCTCTCGACTTCGCGGTGGTGGCGGGCGAGCCCGACGAGCCGCCCGTCGGCCTCGGCGAGGACGAGGTCGCGGTCGAGCTCGAAACCGGGGAGGGTTCGGAGCTCGTGGCGGACGAGCTCCGCGGTCGTTCGGTAGGCGAGGCCGTCGGCGGCCCAGGCCCGGTTCTCGAGCTCGGCGACCGCCTCGGCATCGTCGTCATCGCGCCAGGCCCGAAGCCGGAGGCCGGGGATCGCCACCGGCAGGATCCCGGGCCCGGTCGTCGCTTCATCATCCATCGTCATGGTCTCCCGAGTGTGCCGCTCGTCGCGGTCCGCGGCTCAGCCGACTCGCTTGAGTGTCCCGGTCCGCTTCGCATACCGTTCGGCGAGGCCGAAGGCGAAGAGCCCGGCCGGGACGAGGACGAGGCCCAGGACGACGAGCGGGACGAGATCGTGGCCGAGGCGCGCGAGGGGAACGCCGTCGATGAGGCTGGCCCGGACGCCGTCGAGGACGTACGTCGCCGGCGAGACCCGGGCGAGGACCTGCATCCAGGGCGGCAGGATGTCGATCGAGTAGTAGACACCCGAGACGACGAGGAGCGCCGACTGGACGACGTAGATCATCTGGTCGCCCCGTTCGACGTAAAGGAGCGGCAGGATCGCCGTCATCATCCCGATCCCGATGAAGCTGACCGAGCCGAGGGCGAGGATCGCCGCCGCGGCTCCGAGGTCAGCGTTCGAAAGGTCGAGGCCGAAGAAGGCGACGAGGACGGCGAGGACGACGGTCGTGTGGACGAGGCCGTAGCCGACGGCGTAGAGGCACGAACCGATGAGGTGGGCCGAGCGGCGGATCGGCGCCATCATCGTGTACTCGAGCGTCCCCTCCCAGCGCTCGATGGCGATGGTCTCGGCGATCCAGGAGAAGACCACCGAGAGGTAGTTCCAGAGGATCGCTCCGACCATGAGGACGAGGAGGAGCCGCCGGTTGCCCTGGTCGGCCCCGATGAGCGAGACCGACAGGGCACCGGCGACGGAGTAGGCGAGGAAGGCGATCTCCCAGCCCCAGTAGCGTCGCGAGAGGAAGAAGTTCCGCTCGACGAACGCGTACGAGGCGCGAAGATCGCGGAGGAAGCTCGTCATGTCGTTCGCCTCCGTGGCGGCTCGGCGGCGATGTGCTCGCCGAGTCGGATGAGCGAGCGGCCGATGGCTCGCCGGAGCGAGGACGTCGGCGGCGTCGGTTGTGGCCCGAGCAGCCGCCGTCGCGCTGCGGCGTCGGCTTCGGCGGCCCGGAGCGCCTGGGCGATCCGGAGCCGGTGGTCGGCGTTCGCGTGCACGGGTCTCACCTCCTTTCGATGGGCTGTCGTCCGGTGGGATGTCGTCGGGTGATCGAGCGGGTGGTCTGCGGTTCGCGGGTCGTTCGGTCGTCGTGCGTCATCGGTCGTCCTCGGCTCCGGGGTCCGGCCCGTCGTCGGGGTCGGTATCGAGGTCCCGGCCGGTGAAGGCGAAGAAGGCGTCCTCGAGGGTTGCGGGGCCGTCGAAGCGGTCGGCGGCGAGGCGGGCGAGTTCGGCGGGCGATCCCTCGGCGACGATGCGCCCCCGATCGAGGATCGCGAGGCGGTCGCAGAGGCGGGCCGCCTCGTCGAGATCGTGGGTCGTCAAGAGGACCGTCGTGTCGTGCTCCGCGCGGAGCTCGGCCACGAAGGCCTGGACGTCCCGCTTGCTCCGCGGGTCGAGGCCCGTCGTCGGCTCGTCCAGGAGGAGGAGCGTCGGGCTCGTGAGCAGCGCCCGCGCGACGGCGACCTTCTGCTGCATCCCGCGGCTCAGCTGTTCCATCGGCCGGTCGAGCCGCCGCCGATCGATGCCGAGCCGCTCGAGGATCGCCGTCGCCCGCTCGTCTCCAACCCCAGGGTCGAGGCCGTAGAGGCGGGCCGCGAAGCGGAGGTTCTCCAGGGGGCTCAGCTTCTTGAAGAAGGCCGCGTCGACGCTGACCCGGTTGAGGTGGCGCCGGACGAGGAGTCCGTCCCGTTCGACGTCGAGGCCGAAGACCCGGATCTGCCCGGCATCGAGGGTCAGGAGTCCGGCGACGAGCCGGACGAGGGTCGACTTACCCGAGCCGTTCGCTCCGAGGACGCCGACGATGGCGCCGCGGGGGACGGCCAGGTCGACGGCGTCGACGGCAACGATGGGCGCCCGCCGGCGGTTCGGCCGGAAGCGCTTCGTCGCCCCGACGACGTCGAGGGCGAGGGGTCGGGGACCGGCGGCCAGCCCGTCGGGCAGGGTTGGATCGGGATCGCGCCGAGCGGCTGGGCTGGGAAGGATGGTCGCGGTCATCGTCGTCTCCGGGGTGCTCGCCCGCGGCGAGCGGGGTCGGGGCGACGCCGGCCGCAGCCAACCGGCCGAGCCGGCGTCAGGGGTCTGGGTGGGCCGGCGGCCGTCGGATCGCGGCCCCGCGGTCGGACGCGGGGCACGAAGAAGCCGTGGGCCCAGAGGTGCCCACGGCTGAGGGAGCTGCTCGGGCGCTCAGGCGCGCGACGGCAGGGTCAGGTGGGCACGCTCCTCCGGCCGCCGCCGTTGCGCGGCCGCCGGTATCGGCAAACGGTTCCTGCCACCGAGCACCTCCGTTGTTCCTGGGGGCCGACCCATCGGGTCGCCCATGCGCGGGCCGCCAGTCTACGCGGCGGGTCCTGGCAATGTCAACGAGCTGTACGGGTTCGGTACGTCCGTTCCACCTCGGCGGGCAGGTAGCCGTTGGCGATGAGCCATTCCCGCGGGGTGAGGTAGCCCAGGGCCTGGTGGGGCCGGACGGTGTTGTAGCGGACGTCCGAGACAACAGGGCGCGGTGGGACTTGACAACAGAGAGAGAGGATGCGGGCGGGAGAGCCGACGACAGGAGGTGAGCCATGTCATTCCCCCGACGGCGGTGGGCAGCTGTGGTCATGATTGCTCTGGCTACGGTCGCGTCCACGAACCCCGTAGCCGCGGTCTCACCAGCGGGCTCAATCGCCCGGGTGCCGCCAGGCGACGCGGATCTAGTGGTCAGCGTACCGTTGACAGTCGACTGCGCGAGCGCGCCTCAAACGAGTGAAGCCATACAGTTCATGAGTCGGTACAAGCTATGCGGCTACGGAGACACCAGGGCGGCTGCCGGCGTCACGCCCGAGACGATCGTGTACGGAAACTGCGGGACCCTGAGCCTGTACACGTACAACTCCGGCGGGGGCTGGATGCAGTGGAAGGGCGAGATCACGTCTAGCCTTGGACCGTTCGTCGCCGCGGGCTACACGGGTGATTGGCGTAACAACGACACGTTCCGACAAGGCGGGGTCAGCCGTTCCTACGTCGGTCTCACCTCGGACTGGCTCGACATCTTCCCACTGACCGGACCGGGTCACGTCTACTCGAAGATCACGTACGCTTGGGACCGGCTCTTCTGGGGCCTTCTCTGTACCAACGCTGGCGTACCTTGGTCGTGGACCGTTGTCACCGGCTAGGAATGGGGAGCTACGTTCTGCAGCTTGCGATCGGGAGGGAGCAGCAAGGTGCCACCTTCACGGAAGACGTGAGCTTGCCGATCGACTTCGCCGTGCACGTCATGGTGCAGGACGGGCTGCGCGTCCCTCACTTCTCGGCCCACGAAGAGGGTGACGCAGGGCTTCGGAGCCTTGGGCTGACGCCGACGGCTTGGACGGCGTGGCTGGAATCCCTGGTGGCGCTGGAGCGAACGATCGCCAAGGCGGCGAGTGAGGTGGGGACGCCGATCCAGGGGGCGGCGATTCGTCGGCTAGCCGAACTGATGGAGGAGCGCGATCGTCCCTGGGAGCGAGCCGGCGCCGGGACGAGGCTCCGACGGGCACTTCAGGAGCGGTGGATTCGCTACATCGAAGAGGCCACGGCGTGGCGCGATCGATACATGATGCGGAGGGTCAACGACCGGTTTGCGCCTAGGCATCAACGGTGGCTCTTCCGACAGCTCGCGAACCTGCAGGGCCCGCCGCGTCTGCAGGTCTTTACCGTCCGGTACGCGGCGCCGGTCGTGCTGCCGGTTCCGCCGGAAACGTGCATCGTGGCCCAAGTCGGTGACGATGGAGAGGGCCGCGAATTTGCCCGGCTCGTGGCTGAAGGCGCACGGATCCTTGCAGGGGTCCCGGTCGTGGTCGGCCACACCTGATCGTAGCGGCCGAGGGCAGTCGCCCGAGGAGGGTCGGAGCTGCGCCACGTCGGGAAGCGGGCGGCTGCCCACGGGCCGAAGCCACCTCCGAGCATTGCGCTCCGGTCTCGGAACCCGTGCAGGCCGTGCAGAGGGCGCCACGCACGACCTCCTCGCCACGGTCCGCACGGGCCGCATCGTCCGGCCGGATGGGCCTTCCGCGTCGCGAACCGAGAGGCGACGGCTGCGCAGGCGCGGTTGGGCGCGACCGAGTGGATCGGTTCCGGCGCGGCGCACCGCCTTCCTGTGCGGAGCCCGTGTCTCACCCCGCCGTGCGGACCACCGTGAGCGCGTGCCGCGAGTCGGGCCTCGTGCACCCGGTGCACATCTTGGTGGCTGCTCGGGCCGTCCGGGCCGTCGGCTTGCCGATTCTGTGAACCCCGTGCACGCCGCCGGCAGATCGGGGGAGGCGTCACCGGCTCGCTGTCGAGGACGTGCACGGGGCGCACGCCCCGCACCAGAGGACGGCCCCGGTCGACGAAGATGTGCACCCCATGCACGCCGCCGCCGGAAACGTGCACCCGGTGCACGAAGCCGGCAGTCCAGTCAGTCAGGCCGGGTCGCGCGGGCCACACGGTGGCTGCGAAACCGCCGAGCCCCGAGCCTGACCGTTGCCCGGAGCGTGGACGCCGGCCTGCGGCACCGACCGGCGACCGAGCGGGTCGTCGGGTTGCCCGGGTCGTCGAGGCGCGAGGTGACCGTCGGCGGTAGGCGCCGCCCGAGCTGGTCGACCGCTGCTCCGGGCGCGGCCGAGCTCATCGCCGGCGAGCGACGGCACCCGCCGAAGGCAGCCCGGACCCCGGTGGTTGACGGTTCGCGCCGGCCGCCGTAGGCTGCCGAATCCCGGCCGGTGCGAGGGGCGCGATCCGCGCCAACGGCGCCCACGTTCGTCCATGGAGGGCCGTGGGGAGCGAGCGTCGGAGGGTCCGGGCCGGCGCGACGGGAGGTCGGTCGATGACGGAAGCAATGAGCCCACCAGAACCCAGAACCCTGGCGGCGCTCCTCGACTCCGGGTGGCGGCCCCGCACCGTGAAGGCCGAGCTGCGGGCAAACCTCCTCGCCCGCCTCGGCGAGGGCGGCCCGATCTTCCCCGGGATCGTCGGCTACGACGAGACCGTCATCCCGGCCATCGAGAATGCGATCCTGGCCGGGCAGGACATCGTCTTCCTCGGCGAGCGAGGTCAGGCGAAGACCCGCCTTGCCAGGCTTCTCGTCGGGCTCCTCGACGAGTGGCTTCCCGTCGTCGGCGGCGGCGAGCTGAACGACGACCCGACCCACCCGATCAGCCCGACGGCGCGGGCGATCGTCGCCGAGCACGGGCCGGCGACCCCGATCGCCTGGCTCCACCGAGAGCGCCGCTACGGCGAGAAGCTCGCCACCCCCGACATCACCATCGCCGACCTCATCGGCGAGATCGACCCGATCAAGGTCGCCGAGGGCCGCTATCTCTCCGACGAGCTGACGATCCACTACGGCCTCATCCCCCACTGCAACCGGGGGATCTTCGCGATCAACGAGCTCCCCGACCTGGCCGAGCGGATCCAAGTCGGCCTCCTCAACATCCTCGAGGAGCGGGACGTCCAGATCCGCGGCTTCCACGTTCGGCTCCCCCTCGATCTCTTCGTCGTCGCCTCGGCGAACCCCGAGGACTACACGTCCCGGGGCCGGATCATCACGCCCCTGAAAGACCGGCTCGGGTCCCAGATCCGGACCCATTACCCGCGGACCATCGAAGACGAGCTCGCCATCGTCCGTCAGGAGAAGGTCCGCTTCCCGCCGGAGCCGGATGTTCCGCTCGTCGTGACCCCGCGCTTTATGGAGGAAGTCGTCGCCGAGCTCACCCACCTCGCCCGCCGAAGCCCCGAGGTGAGTCAGCGGAGCGGGGTCTCGGTCCGGGTCAGCGTCGCCAACCTCGAGGTCCTCGAAGCCGCCGCCCTCAAGCGGGCCGTCCGGCTCGGCGAGCCCGTCGGCGCCCCCCGGGTCAGCGACCTGCCCGCGCTCGTCCCGGCGACCGTCGGCAAGCTCGAGCTCGAGACTCTCGGCGACGACGTCCCCGAGGAGCGCCTCGTCGAGCGCCTCGTCGCCCGGGCCGTCCTCGCCGTCTTCAACCGGAGCTGCTCCCTCGACGAGCTCGAGCCGGTCGTCGAGGCCTTCGAGGAGGGGCTCGTCGTCGAGACCGGCGACCGGCGGCCGGCCGGCGAGTACGTCCGCTGGATGCGCGAGATCCCGGGGCTCGAGGTGGCCGTCCGTCGGCTCGGTGTCCTGGACGGGTCGGCGGTGGCCGAGGGCCCGAGTGGGACGGGGGATCGCGCGGGACTCGACGCTGCCCTCATCGCCTCGGCCGTCGAGCTCATCCTCGAGGGACTCCACCTCCAGCGGCGGCTGAACAAGGACCGGCTCGCCGACGCCGTCGTCTACCGGCGCTGACCGTCAGACCGCGAGCGATCCCGTGGCCCCGCCCGCACCTCCCGACCCGACCCCCCGCCCCGACCGACGCCCGGCGCCGCGGCTCGCCCGGGCCGCGCGCTACTCCCGCTGGGACGGTCGCCAACAGCTCGGCGACCTCGATGCCGCCGAGGTCCTCGATGCCCTGACCGACGACCTCCTCGCCGAAGGCGACCTGGACGCGGCCCTCCGCGAGCTCCTCGAGCGCGGCTGGCGTCCGTCGGATCCGGCCCGTCCGCCGCTGCCGGGCCTCCGGGACCTCCTCGACCGGCTCGCCGAGGCCCGCCGGGACGTCCTCGATCGCCAACGGCTCGACGACGTTCTCGCCGACGTCCGGGCGGAACTGGCCGCGATCGTCGCCCGGGAGCAGGCGGCGGTCGCCGATCGGCTCGAGCGACTCGAAACGAACCCGCCCGCCGACGCCGACCTCGCCGAGCGGCTCCGGGCCGCCCTCGATGCCCGGCGGGAACGGCTCGCCGCGCTTCCCGACCGGGTCGGGGCCCAGATCGCCGACCTCGAGTCCTACGACTTCCTCGACGCCGAGGCTCGCGAGCGCTTCGAGGCCCTCCTCGAGCGGCTCCGGTCGCGGGTCGCCGAGACGCAGCTCGGGGGCCTTGCCGAGGCGCTCCGGAACGCGACCCCCGAACAGCTCGCCGCGACCCGCGAGATGGTCCGCCAGCTCAACGACCTCCTCGCCGAACGGCTCGCCGGCACCGGGCCCGACGAGGCGAAGGTTCGCGAATTCCTCCGCCGCTTCGGCGCCGCCTTCCCGGGGGCGACGAGCCTCGATGACGTCATCGACCAGCTCGCCGACCGGATGGCCGCCTTCCAGACACTGCTGAACTCCCTCTCGCCGGAGGCCCGGAGCGAGCTCGCCGAGCTCGTCGACGCCCTCCTCCGCGACGATCGGCTCCGCTGGGACCTCGCCCGCCTCGCCGCCACCCTCGATCGACTCATTCCCGGTGGCCTCGGCGGCCGCCTCCGGTTCGGCGGCCGCGAACCGATGGGTCTCGAGGCGGCCCTCGACGCCATCGACCGGGTCGCCGAGATCGACGCCCTCCGGGACGCCCTCGCCGCGGTCGAGGGGCCGGCCGACCTCGGCTCGATCGACCGGGCCGCCGTCCGGCGGCTCCTCGGGCCGGAGGCCGAGGCGGCCCTCGAGGCCCTCGATTCCCTCGCCGCGCGCCTCGAGGCCGAGGGCTACGCCGTCCGGGTCGGCGACCGCCTCCAGCTGACGCCCCGAGGGACCCGGCGGATCGGCCAGCGGGTCCTCGACGAGGTCTTCGCCCGCCTCGGTCGCGACGCCTTCGGCGGCCATCGGATCGACCGGGCTGGGCGGGGCGGTGAGGCAGGGGAGGGGAGCAAGCCGTACGAGTTCGGGGACCCCTTGGCCATCGACCTCCGGGCGACCCTCGACGAGGCGCTCCGGCGCCCCGAGAACGCCCCCGACGCCCGGCCGGCGGGCGCCCGCCCGACGCTTCGCCTCGCCGCATCGGACTTCCAGGTCCGGCGGACCGAGCAGCTCACCCGCTCGGCGACCGTCCTCCTCGTCGACATGAGCCGCTCGATGCTCCTCCGGGGCTGCTTCCTCGCCGCGAAGAAGGTCGCCGTCGCCCTCGACACGCTCATCCGGACCCAGTTCCCCCGCGACCGGCTCGCCGTCGTCGGCTTCGCCTACTACGCCCGGGAGATCCGCCCCGAGACCCTCGCCGAGCTCTCGTGGCACGGTTTCGAGTACGGGACGAACCTCGAGCACGGCCTCGCCGTCGCCCGCCGGATCCTGGCCCGGGAGCGGGGCGCGAACCGCTCGATCATCGTCGTGACCGACGGGGAGCCGACGGCCCACCTCGAGGGCGGGCACGTCGAGTTCAGCTATCCGCCGACCCGGCGGACGATCGAGGCGACGCTGCGTGAGGTCCTCCGCTGCACCCGCGAGGGGATCACGATCAACACGTTCATGCTCGAGCGGAGCCGGGCCCTCGCCGAGTTCGTCGCCGAGATGACGCGCCTGAACCGGGGGCGGGCCTTCTATGCCTCGCCGGAGACCCTCGGCGAGTACGTCCTCGTCGACTTCGTGACCCGCCGGACCCGGAAAGTCTCCTAGCGGCCCCGATGCGGCGGGCCATCCGACCCGGTCGGGGCGGCGGGCCGGCAGGCTACCATTGGGCCGACCCCAAGAACAGGAGATTCACGCCCATGCCCCACGTCGCAACCTCCGTTTCGGACCTCCTCGCCCGCCTCGAGGGCGTCGTCGGCATCGAGGACGGCTCGCTCCGGATCCTCGACGAGGCCCGGCTCCGCGGCGACGCGATCCGCGACCTCGCCTGGACGGCTGCCTTCACCGAGGACGAGGCAGCCGCCGCGGCCGCCCAGTGGATCGTCTGGGAGGCTGCCCAGGCGACCGGCGCCCGCTCGGCGAGCATCCACGAGCTCTACATGGCCCGCGGCCGCGGCGAGGTCTCGGGCTTCACCGTCCCCGCCATCAACATCCGGGCCCAGACCTTCGACATGGCCCGGGTTGCCCTCGAGACCGCCGCCCGGCTCGAGGTCGGGGCGGTCATCTTCGAGCTCGCCCGGAGCGAGCAGACGTATACGTACCAGCGGCCGATCGACTACGCGACGAGCGTCCTCGCCGGGGCCATCGCTGCCGGCTGGCGGGGGCCCGTCTTCCTCCAGGGCGACCACTACCAGTTCAACGCCAAGAAGTACGCCGCCGATCCCGAGGCGATGACCGAGGAGATCCGGCGGGCCTGCCGGCTCGCCTACGAGGCCGGCTATCGAAACATCGACATCGACGCCTCGACCCTCGTCGACCTCTCGAAGCCGACCGTCGACGAGCAGCAGCGGACGAACTACGCCCTGACCGCCGAACTGACCGCCCTGATCCGCTCCCTCGAGGCCGACGGGGTGACGATCAGCGTCGGGGGCGAGATCGGCGAGGTCGGCAAGGCGAACTCGACGGTCGAGGAGCTGCGGGCCTACCTCGACGGCTTCCGCCGCGAGCTCGCGGCCCGGGCGCCGGGTGCCGTCGGGATCAGCAAGGTCAGCGTCCAGACCGGGACGAGCCACGGCGGCGTCGTCCTCCCCGACGGGACGGTCGCCAAGGTCGCCGTCGACTTCGGGGTCCACGAACGGTTGGGCGCGGTCTGTCGGACCGAGTACGGCCTCGCCGGCACGGTCCAGCACGGGGCCTCGACGCTCCCCGACGAGATGTTCCACCGCTTCCGGGAGGTCGAGACGGCCGAGATCCATCTGGCGACGGGCTTCCAGAACACGCTCTTCGACCATCCTGCCTTCCCGGCCGAGCTCCGGGCCGAGATGGAGGCCTGGTGCTTCGCGAACGCCGCCGACGAGCGGAAGGAGGGCGAGACCGACGCCCAGTTCGTCTACAAGACCCGGAAGAAGACGATCGGTCCCTTCAAGCGCCAGCTCTGGGACCTATCGACGAAGGACGAGATCCTGGCCGTCCAGGCCGACAAGATCGGGTTCCTCTACGACCAGCTCGGGGTCGTCGGCTCGCGGGCGATGGTCGAGCGCTACGTGACGCCCGTCGAGCTCCACCGGCCGCTTCCCGACGCCCTCCGCGCCGCCGGCGCGACCCGGTGAGCCGAGCTGCGGCCGGGTCGAGCGCCTACGGTCCCGAGTGGAGCGCGAGCCTCCGACGGGGGAGCGAGGCAGACCTCGCCGCCTGGCTCCGCTTCGCCCTCGACTGCGCCGACGCCGCCGACGCCGTCGCCCTCCGCTACTTCCGGGAGGCCGTCGAGGTTCGGACGAAGCCCGATCGGAGCTTCGTGACCGAGGCCGACACGGCCATCGAGCGGCTCCTCCGGGAGCGGATCGCCGACGCCTACCCCGCGCACGGCGTCGTCGGCGAGGAGGAGGGCGACGACGGATCGGACGCTTCGGCCCGCTGGTACCTCGACCCCATCGACGGGACCCACAACTTCATGCGGGGGATCCCCCTCTTCGGGATCCTCCTCGCCCTCGAGGTCGACGGTGAGCTCCAGCTCGGCGTCTGCTCGGCCCCCGGCCTCGGCAGCCGCTGGTACGCGGCTCGCGGCCTCGGGGC
>JBHOQO010000115.1:0-6007 GCA_042408925.1 Chloroflexota bacterium
ACGTGGTCGACGTAGCGGCGATTCCAGATCGGTTCGAAGATCCCGTTGCCGAAACGGAAGACGAGGAGGTTCCGAACCGTCTCCTTGCCGAGGTAGTGGTCGATCCGATAGACCTGCGACTCCCGGAAGACCTTGCCGACCTCGCGGTTCAGGCGGACCGCCGAGGTGAGGTCCCGGCCGAACGGCTTCTCGATGACGATCCGTCGCCAGCCGCCCTCGTGGCGCTCGTGGTCGAGCCCCGCCCGACCGAGCTGGGCGACGACGATCGGGAAGGCCGACGGCTGGGTGGCGAGGTAGTAGAGGCGGTTGCCTTCGGTCCCGTGGCGGCGGTCGATCTCGTCGAGTCGCGTCGAGAGGCGGTCGAAGGTCCCGGGGTCGTCGAAATCGCCTTCGAGATATTCGATCCGATCGAGGATCTCGGCCCGCTCGTCCGGCTCGAGGGGGACGCGGGAGTTGGCCTCGAGGGAGCGCTCGATCTCGGCTCGGAAGGTCTCGTCGGTGTACGGGCGGCGGGCGACGGCGACGATCCGGAAGGCGGTTGGGAGGAGGTTCGTCCGCCACAGCTGGGCGAGGGCCGGGAAGACCTTCCGATGGGCGAGGTCGCCGGTCGCCCCGAAGAGGACGAAGACGGAAGGGTCCGGGACCCGCTCGAGCCGGAGGCCGGTCCGCAAGGGGTTGTCAACGGTCGGCGGGGCTCGGTGGCGCCGGCCGCGGGCGGCGAGGCGGGCGAGCCGCAGCTCGCGGATCGTGCGGGGGGCGTCGCGCTCGGGCCGGGCCGGGCCGACCTCGGCGGTTCCGGGGCTCGCGGGGGCCTCGGTGGTTCCGCCGGTCTCCGCCGGACGGGTCGCCACGTCGGGGTCGTCGCTCGTCATGCTCCTCGGCCGTCTAGTGACCCGGGTCGTCGTCGTTGGGCGTCTTCACGGCGTGCCCGCCGAACTCGTTCCGGAGGGCGGCGAGGACCTTCGCCCCGTACGAGTCCTCCTGCCGGGAGCGGAAGCGGGTCATGAGGCTCAGGGTGATGACCGGGGCCGGGACGTCGCGGTCGATCGCCTCCTGGACCGTCCACCGGCCCTCGCCCGAATCGGCGACCCAGCCCTTGATCCCGCGGAGGTCCTGGTCGTCGGCGAGGGCTCGCTCCAGGAGCTCGAGGAGCCAGGAGCGGACGACGGAGCCGTGCTGCCAGAGGCCGGCGATGGCCCGGAGGTCGAGATCGTAGTCGCTGGCGTGCATGATCTCGAAGCCCTCGGCGTAGGCCTGCATGAGCCCGTACTCGATCCCGTTGTGGACCATCTTCACGTAGTGGCCGGCACCCGGGGCCCCGACGTGGAGGTAGCCCTGCTCCGGGGCGAGGGAGCGGAAGATCGGCTCGAGGGGCCGAACGACGTCGGGCTCCCCGCCGACCATGAGGCAGTAGCCGACCTGGAGTCCCCAGATCCCGCCGGAGACGCCGGCGTCGACGTAGCCGATGCCGCGCTCCTTGAGGCGGGCGTGGCGGCGGAGGTCGTCGTGGAAGTTCGTGTTCCCGCCGTCGATGATCGTGTCGCCCGGCGCCAGGTGGGGGAGGAGCTCCTCGATCTGGGCCTCGGTCGGATCGCCGGCTGGGACCATGATCCAGATCGCCCGCGGCGGTGTCAGCTTGGCGACGAGCTCCTCGATGGAGAAGGCCGCCTCGGCGCCCTCGGTCGCGATCTCGCGGGTCTTGTCCGGGGTCCGGTTGTAGGCGACGACCTGGTGGCCGTCTCGGAGGAGGCGGCGAACCATGTTCGCCCCCATCCGGCCGAGTCCAATGAAGCCGATGCGCATCTGGGCGGATCTCCTTCCGTGGTTCGGCGGCGGCCTTGCCGGGTGCCGGGTGGGGCTCCGGCGCCCGCGATCACCTCGGCTCGTAGTCTAGTCCGTTCGGATTGGCTCCCTTCATCGACCCCCGATGCGCTGCTATGCTGCACGTATGCAGCGCATCACCATCAGCCTTCCCGACGGCGTTGCGGCAGCTCTCACCCGGGAGGCGCGACGCCGCCGGGTGTCGGTCTCCGAGCTCTGCCGAGCGATCATCGCCGAGCGCCTGGCCCCCGCCGATCGCGGTCGGCGGCTCCCGTTCGTTGCCCTCGGGCGGAGCGGGTACACGTCGACGGCCCGGGACATCGAGGCGATCCTCGATGCGGAGTGGGTCGGTGATCGCCGTCGTTGATTCGGGCCCGCTCTACGCGGCGGTCGATGCCTCGGACGACGACCATGCCCGCTGTGTCGAGATCCTCGAGCGGACCGATCTGGAGCTCGTGGTCCCGGCGCTCGTCGTCGCCGAGGTCACGTACCTCGTCGGCCGCCGCCTCGGCGCCGAGGTCGAGGCGGCATTCCTGCGGGGGCTGCAGGCCGTCGAGATCGAGGCGCCGCTTCCGGAGGACTGGGCTCGCATCGCCGACTTGGTGGCCACGTACGCCGACGTTCCCCTCGGGGGCACCGACGCCTCGGTCGCCGTCCTCGCCGACCGGCTCGGCACCGACCTGATCGTGACCCTCGATCGCCGCCACTTCGGGGCGTTGCGGACGGCCGCCGGGCGTCGGTATCGGATCCTGCCAGAGTAGGGAGCCGGCCGCCAGGGCGGCGTCCGCCCGGGCCGCCCCAGGTCCGCTCGAAACGCATGTGGCTTGAACGGGCCGGTTCCAGCAGCCAGAATGGCCAGCATGACGAGCATGACAACGGTCACCGAGGCAAAGAACCGGCTCAGGAGCCTCCTCGATCGCGTCAAGGCCGGCGAGCGAATCATCACCGACCGAGGAGTCCCCGTCGCTCGTCTCGAGCCGATCGCAGCGGCGGCGGACCCCACCGGTCGCCTCGGGCGCCTCGAGCGGGCCGGCATCCTCGGGCGAGGACTCCAACCGCCGCCTCTCGACCTGATCGCCCAGCCCGGCCCCCGCGTGCCGCCGGGGACGAGCGTCGTCGAGGCCCTCCTCGAGGAACGGCGGCACGGTCGGTGAAGTTCTGGGACGGGCGGCCGAACGGGAGGGGTTCCCGGTGGCGCGCCCGGGCGAGGCTGCGCCCGGCGCTCACGCTGGCCGCTTGACGAGCGAGACCGGCGCTGACTAGGGGTTGTCCGTGACGCCCGACCCGTCACGGCGGCTTCACGGCTCGCGGCCCGGGGGTTCGGCTCGCGATCTCAGCTTCCAAAGCCGCCGCCGCCTCCGCCGCCCCCTCCAGCACCGCCGCTGCCGGCGGGCGAGATCCACCATTCGACATCGTCCGGGATGAAGAAACTTCCGTCGCTGAGCCAGCAACTCAGCCCGACCTCGTCGGAGTCGGGAGCCGTGACAACCACGGCACCGACGAACGACACCCGGGGGGTCCCCCCTGGTGAGAGGTCGAAGGATTGCGAGAATCCGGAGACGTTGGGGTCTCCACCCGGCAGTCCCGTTCCGACAACGGAGCAAACCCCTGGGGATGGGGGAACGAGCGCCTTAGCGACCACGAGGTACGTGCCGGAGGTCAGCGCCGGCCCTGGGTTGCCCGTCTTGTGAACGAACGTCAACCCCGCGCCGGCGGGCCCCATCGGCCCCTGCGGCCCTCGAGGTCCCTGCGGCCCGGGGGGTCCCGTCGGTCCCGGCGGCCCTGTCGGCCCGGGTGGTCCCGTCGGTCCCGGCGGCCCTGTCGGTCCCGGCGGCCCTGTCGGTCCGGGGGGTCCCGTGGGTCCCGGTGGTCCGGAGACCGTCGGTCCAGGCGGCCCCGTCGGTCCCGGCGGTCCCACCGGCCCCTGGAGGATGCCGGTACTTGTGATGGCGATCACGAACACGAGGCTCACCCCAGTCGCCACGACGGTCGACGCGATCGTCATAGTCAATGGCGGTGGCTGGGGCAGATTCATCGACATCGACACTCCTCCCCGTCGCTGACGAAGAACCGGCCGCCATCATACCCGGCGGCCCTGGCCGGAACAACTCATGAGGCCGCGCGACGGCATCCCAACTTCTCGCTGCGGCTGTCGAACCCCGACTGCTCCTGGTCCCGAACGGTCCGCCTCGGCCGTCGGCCCTGACCCGTGGCGGCCCGGGCAGCGCGCCGCCCGTGACGCAATCGCGGCCGACGTGCCGGCCGTGGACCTGAACGCCGAGGGCGGTCATGTCGCTACACGTGGGCGTCGCTGGCGAGGACGCGCTCGCTCAGCCGATCGGCGAGATCCACCAGGTGACGTTCGCTGGCGTCACCCAGTCTCCGCTCGTGGTCCTGCAGGCCAGCCATGGCTGGTAGCCGCCGGAACCAGCCTCGATCACCCCGACGAAGCTGAACGTTGTGATCTCTAGCGCGGGCAGAGCGAATGCCTGGACGAAAAAGCTCCGCGGTCGCTGGGAGGGGTTGGGTCCCTGGGAGGGGTTGTCGGTGACGGTGCACGGCCCGGTGGTGCCGGTGGAGAACGGGCCGAGCACGGCGGAGACGACGACCAGGTAGCGGCCCGCCTGAAGCGTGGTCGGTGAGGGGTTGCCGGTCGTCTTCGTGAAGTCGAACCCAGGGCCTGGCAGCCCCGGCGGCCCCTCCGGACCGGGTGGCCCGGCCGGTCCCTGCGGCCCCGGCGAGCCGGCCGGTCCCTGCGGCCCCGGTGAGCCGGCCGCTCCCGGCGGCCCTTGCGGCCCAGGCGACCCTTGTGGTCCCGGCGGCCCGGCCGGCCCCTGAGGTCCGGGTGGCCCGGCCGCTCCTTCCGGTCCGGGGGGACCCATCGGTCCCGGCGGCCCGGCCAACCCCTGCGGCCCCGGTGAGCCGGCCGGCCCCTGCGGACCGGCTGGCCCGGCCGTGCCCTGCGGTCCGGGGGGACCCATCGGCCCCTGCGGCCCAAGCGACCCTGCGAGAATACCGGTGCTCGTCATCGCGATCACGAGCACGAGGCTCACCGCAGCCGCCACGGCGGCCGACACCGCGGCCACGGGCCCGAATTGCAGACGCGGCCCACTCGATGGACCGGGCAGATTCATCGACATCGACACTCCTCCCCGTCGTTGACGAAGAACCGGCCGCCATCATACCCGGCGGCCACGGCCGGAAGACCTCATGAGGCCGCCCGTCGGCATCCCAACGTTGCTCCGGTCCGCGATGGAGCGCTCCGGCAGCGGGACGTCCCGATCGCCCTCGTCCCGGGAGTAACCGAGAATGTCGCGTAGCTCCGGTAGGCGCGTCATGCTCCCTGCGAGGACCGTGGAACACCGGCGCGCCGACGGCGACCTCGACTGCCGGTCGGCGGTGCGAGGGGCCTAGGCGGGGCGATCGGCGCCGCTACCGGTTTCGGCGGCTTCGATGGCGGCGATCTTGGCGAGGCGCCGTCGGTGGCGCTCCTCGCCGCTGAAGCGGGCCCGCAAGAAGGCGAGGGCGCACTCGAGGGCGAGCTCGGGGCCGATGACCCGCCCTCCGAAGACGAGGACGTTCATGTCGTCGTGCTCGACCCCCTGGTGGGCCGAGTACGAGTCGTGGCAGACGGCGGCCCGGATCCCCCGCATCTTGCTCGCCGCCACCGCCGCCCCGACGCCGCTCCCGCAGACGAGGATGCCCCGCTCGGCGCGGCCGGAGCGGATCGCGTCCCCGACCGCCTCCGCGTAGTCGGGGTAGTCGTCGGCGGGGTCCTCGCCGTGGCCGCCGAGATCGACGAGCTCGACCCCGAGCTCCGGTCCAAGGGCGGCCAGTCGCGCGAGAAGCTCGTCCTTGAGGGCGGCCCCGGCGTGGTCGGCGGCGAGGGCGACGCGCATGACAGTCACCGCGCGCGGCTCAGTGGCCCGGCGCGTGGGCCTCGGCCGCCTCGGGGGGCATCGGGACCCGGCCCCGAAGCCCCTCGCGGACGACCCGTCGGCCGACCTCGGCGATCCGCTCGGGCGTGAAGCCGAACTTGGCGAGAACCGTCGGGCCCGGGGCCGAGGCGCCGAAGCGGTCGATGGCGACGATCGCTCCCTCCTCCCCGACCCAGCGCTCCCAGCCGAGGGCAACAGCGGCCTCGATGCTGACCCGCGGGATGCCGGGCGGGAGGACGGCGGCGCGG
>JBHOQO010000128.1:0-12341 GCA_042408925.1 Chloroflexota bacterium
CCGTCTGCTATTGAACCTGTAAGGGGGTCCCGCCTAGGCTCCGGTCGCCAACCACATCGCCGGGGAAACGATGTCGTGAACACAGCCGGACGTGCCGTCCGCCGGGTCCGCGCCGCCAACGCGCGGGCCCGGTCCGACGGCCAGACCCTCGTCGAATTCGCGCTCGTCCTGCCGCTCTTCATCGTCCTGACGCTGAGCGTCATCGAGTTCGCCTTCGTCTTCAACGCGATCCTCTCGATCAACTACGCGAGCCGGGACGCGGCCCTCCTCGCCGCCGAGGCCGGCAGCGGGACGGGGGCGGACTGCATCATCCTCGACGCCATCGAGCAGGACGTCCGCGGCCCGTCGGACCGCTCGCAGATCCAGCAGGTGGTGATCTTCTGGGCCGACCGGAACGGCGTCCAGATCGGGAGCAACGCCCAGGTCTACGTCCGGACCGGGGCAACGAGCGGCCCGAACGCCACGACCTGCACGTACCCCGACGGGACGGTCATCACCGTCCCGTACCGGCTCACGCAGAACGGCTACCCGGCCTCCGCCCGCTGCAACATCCTGGCCGGCTGCGGCTCGCCCCACAACGGGCTCGACCGGGTCGGGGTCCGGATCTCGTACGTCCACACCTGGAAGACGCCGCTGAACGGTGTCGCCGGGCTCGGGGGGAGCGGCTACACGTTCGAGCGCTCGAACGTCATGGTCATGGAGCCGATCCTGTGAGCGGCCGGGTGGTGCTCCGAGGGCGGTCCGAGGCAAGCGTCCCGCGCCGCACCCGCGAGCGGGGGCAGGGGCTCGTGGAGTTCGCAGCCGTCGTCCCCTTCTTCCTCTTCCTCCTCCTGGGGATGCTCGAGTTCGGCTTCGTCTTCGACCACGAGCTCACGATCAGCTACGCGACCCGCGAGGGCGCCCGGGCCGGGGCTTCCCTCGCCAACGGCGGCGGACCCCTGGGCTGCGGGCCGGGTCAGTCGCCGAACTGGACGACCGTCGACGCCCAGATCATCGCCGCCGTCGAGCGGGTCCTCGCCTCGCCGGGCTCGCCGATCGCCCTGAACCGGATCAGCCAGATCCGGATCTACAAGGCGACGGCGACGGGCGGCGAGGTGACGGGCAAGGTCAACGTCTGGCGCTACGACCCGGCCGGCGGGCCGATGGTCGACGGTCGAGCCCTCGACTTCTCGCCGCAGACGGTCGGCTGGCCGGCCTGCGAGCGCACGAACGCTACCGCGAACCCCGATTCCCTCGGGGTGAGCCTCCAGTACACGTACCAGTTCGTCACCCCCCTCGCCGCCGTGGCCGCCTTCTTCGGGGGCGGAGGGCCGGCCTCGCTGCCGATCTCCGACCGCACGGTCATGGCCCTCAATCCGACCCAGTGACCCGGCCCGTCTCGAACCGGCCGGGGTACGACGCCGAGGACTGCCCGATGGATGCTTCGATCCGCCCCCGCCCGCGTCCCGCCACCGAGCGGCGACGCGGCCAGATCATCCCGATCTTCGCCCTCTCGCTCCTCGTCTTCGTCGGCATGACGGCCCTCGTCGTCGACGTCAGCTGGTACTGGGCGAACAACCTCCGGATCCAGCGCGCCGCCGACGCCGCCGCCCTCGCCGGGGTCGTCCACCTGCCGGGCGACGTCCCGGCGGCAGTGAGCGACGCGAAGGCGGAGGCGGCGAAGAACGGCTACACCGACGGGGTCGGCGGGGTGACGGTCAACCCGTACCAGGATCCGACGAACCCGCGGCGGCTCAAGGTCGAGATCACGGCGCCGGTCGGGACGTTCTTCATGCGGGTCTTCGGGATCAGCTCGATCCCGGCGAAGCGGTCGGCGAAGGCGGAGTTCATCCTGCCGGTCCCGATGGGGAGCCCGGAGAACTACTACGGGGTCTTCGGGTTGCTCCGAACGCCGAACGGCGGCACGACGGTGACGACGCCGGGCTCCACGCCCTGGCAGCCGCCGACGGCGACGGCGAGCCCGAGCAATTGGACGAACCCCCAGAACGCCTACGCCAGCGATGACGTCTACGCGACGCAGAACAGCACGTCGAGCCCCTACCAGGCCTGGCGAAACTTCGGCTTCTCGTTCCCGAGCGGGGCGACGATCACCGGGATCGAGGTCGAGGTCGAGGCTCGATCGTCCGATTCGTCCGGCTGCCGGCTCGGGGTCGAGCTCTCCTGGAACGGCGGAACGAACTGGACGACCACGAACCGATTCGTGGCCCTCACCAACAACGAGCAGCCGCCGGTCGTCCTCGGCAGCTCGAGCGATCTGTGGGGCCGCTCGAGCTGGACGACGACCCAGCTGAACGATACGAACTTCCGGGTCCGGGTCCAGTACATCGATCCCGGAGGCGCCTGCACGAACGGCTCGACGACCTACCTCGACCGGATCAGGGTTCGAGTTCATTACGAGACCTCCACGTTCGTTCCGGACCAGAACGTGACGAGCCCCTACGGTGACACCCTCACGCCGCGCGGCTTCTGGGGGACGATGCTCAACCAGGGCGCCGAGGATGTGAACGGCGACGCCTACCTCCCCTACTACGAGGTCCGGACCTCACAGACGAACCCCGAGTACCAGCCCGACAGCCACTACGACTACGCGGTCGAACTCCCGCCGGGAGCGACGAACGGCGAGGTCTGGATCTTCGATCCCGTCTTCTGCGCCACCGCCAGCAGCGGCCGCTACGGAACCGGCGATCGCTGGTTCAGCGGGACCGCCGCCACGAGCGCCTTCTACTACCTCTACGACACCCAGAACACGCCGTACGACTTGAGCGACGACACCCTCATCGCCTCGTCGGGGAACCTCTTCCGGCGGATCCAGGCTTCCGACACCACGCTCGGCGGACCGTCGGGGCTCCCGAGCTGCGCCCAGGGCGACGTCACGAACCCGGCCGACGGCCGCTACTGGCACAACCGCTGGTGGCAGCTCGCCGCCGGCCTCTCCGGCGGGCCCGACGGGCGGACGTTCCGGGTCCGGACCTCCTCGACGGATCCGAACAACCCGACCGATCAGCTGGGCTCGAACGGCCACAACAGCTTCGCGATCTGGGCCCGGGCGACCGGCGGGACCCCGCGCGTCTACGGGATCGGGGCGATGGAGGCCTTCACACCGCTCCAAGGCGGGACGGCCTCGTCCTCCTGTGGTGCCCAGGGCGGTTCCTTCTCGGAGTTCTACCTCGCTCAGATCGAGGCGGTCCATGCTGGCAAGACGATGGAAATCAACCTCTGGGATCCCGGCGATACCGGCAACCTGGCAGCGAATCTCCGCATCTGCATGCCGACCGCGACCGGCTACACAGCAGCGACGTTCAACTACCGCGCCCAGCGAGGGACGACGAACCCGAACGCCACCAACTGCAACTCCACGACGGGCTCGGGCGTGACGTCGGTCACGACAAACACCGGCGGCTCCTCGCGCTTCAACGGCTGCTGGCTGACGATCGAAATTCCGATCCCCTCGACGTACACCGCGCCCCAACCGCCCGGCGAGCCGGAGCCCGGCTGGTGGAAGATCCGCTACAACATGAGCGGCTCGACCTCGGACAACTCCTTCGACGTCACGACCTGGGAAGTCCAGATCCGCGGCAACCCGGTCCACCTCGTCCTGCCCTGACGGACGCTCGGTCCGGGCACGAATGCCCGGAGCCCCGGTCCGATCGCGGCCGTCGTCGACCCCGGCGCCATCTCCCCGGCGCCGGGGTCGTCCGTGTCGAGCGGCTCGTGACGAGGACCAGCCAGGAAGCGGTGCCGCACCGCGAGCTGTCCCGCCACGGCGGCCTGCCCCCTCCAGCCCACCAACCGGCGCCCCGATGCACCAGAAGCCGAGAACTGTAAGGGCATCTGTAATGGCCCTTCCGGGTCACGCCCAGTACGGTACGTCCGACCCCCGACGAACGGCCTAGCCGGTTCCGGTACCGATGGGGCAGCCGGGCACAGGGGGCCCGAACCGGGGGAGGCCCTCATCAACCCACTCTAGGGGAGTCGATATCGATGGAATCACCGACCCACCGCCCGCACGTGCGGGCCCGACGGCGACGCCGGGGAGCGTTCGCCGCCGCCTTGTTCTTCACAGGAAGCATCCTCCTCTCGACGGCGATCGCCGGGAGCTTCGTCCTCGCGGCCGATACGAGTTGGGAAGCTCCGACCACGACGGGGTCGCCGAGCAACGAGTGGACGAACCCCTCGAACGCCTTCGTCAGCGACAACGTCTACGCCACGGCCAGCAGCGACAACGACGACCAGAGCTACGGCGGCTTCGGCTTCTCGGTCCCGCCGGGCTCGATCGTCGACGGGATCACCGTCGAGGTCGACGCGCTCCGCTCGTCGACCGGAAGCGGGGACTGGCAGGTCCAGGTCCGCCTCTCGTGGAACGGCGGCACGAACTGGACGTCGCGCCAGGGCACTTCGAACCTCACCGCGAGCGAGCAGACGTACACCCTCGGCGGGACGAGTAACACTTGGGGCCACACTTGGGACCCCACCGAGCTCTCCGACTCGAACTTCCGCCTCGAAATCCGGGCGAATCGGACGTCCGGCTCGGGGTCTCGAACCATCTCAGTCGACCAGGTTCGAGTCCGGGTCACCTACCGGACCATCGACGACCATCAGGTCGCCAATCCCGATCTCACGAGCGAGGTCTGCGAGGCCGCCGACTTCGCCTTCGTCATCGACATGTCCGGCTCCATCGGCCAGCAGGGTTCCCGCCCCTCGAACCTGCCCGACCTCCAGGCCGGCATCACGAACTTCGTCAACGCCTTCCAGGGTGCCGGCGGCAACGGCCTCTACGCGGGCACCCGCTTCAACGGCACGAGCGCGAGCAACATCACGAGCGGCTTCGTCGCCAGCTCGACGTTCCTCAGCGCCGTCAACGCCCTGAGCGGCCCGTCGGGGCTCACGCCCACGGCGGACGGGATCACGACCGCCATGGGCAACACGGCCAACGACCGGTCCGGCGTCCCGAACATCATGTTCGTCCTGACCGACGGCTCGCCAAACGTCCCTAACACGCACAGTGACAACCTCACGGTCCCCGAAACGTGGCTCCAGGGAGCCAACGCCGCAATCAGCGCCGCCGACAGCGCCCGGAGCGCCGGGTGGATCGTCAAGGCCGTCTACCTGAGCGCCCCAGGCGACCCGGGAGACACGAACCTGCCCTTCTCCGACGCCGGTGACGCCCAGTGGGCCCAGACGGTCATGACGGAGATCGGCGCGGGTTCGTACTTCCCGGCGGACTTCAGCTCCTTTGCCTCGGATCTCTTCAAGGCGATCGAGTGCCCGGAGCCGACGCCGACGCCGACCCCCACGCCGACGCCGACGCCGACCCCCACGCCGACGCCGACGCCTACGCCAACGCCGGAGCCGGGCAGCATCACCATCGTCAAGGAGACCGATCCGGCAGGTGGTCAGGGATTCTGGTTCCTGGGTGAGGGCTTCGGCGGCGACTGCAGCCTCGAGGACTTTGGCCTCAATGACGGCGACAGTCAGACCTGCACCAACCTCGCTCCCGAGGAGTGGTACCTCGTTCGGGAGGACTCCATTCCCGCCGGCTGGGAGCTGAGCGACATCGCGTGCGAGGGTGGACAAGTCCAGATCGGCCGGATCGACGACGGCTTCACCCCTGGGATCACCACCGGCTTCGACCCAGGCGATACCGCGGTGCTCATCTGGCTGGACCCGGGCGACGCGGTGACGTGCACGTTCACCAACACCGGCCCGTCGCCGAGCCCGAGCCCGAGCCCGAGCCCGTCGCCGAGCCCGAGCCCGTCGCCGAGCCCGAGCCCGTCGCCGGAGCCCAGCCCGAGCCCGAGCCCCTCGCCGACGCCGACCCAGGAGGTGCTGCCGAGCGCCACCCCGACCCCGACCCCGAGCCCCACGGGTGAGGTCCTCCCGGCGACCGGCACGCCGCCGGTGACCCCGCCGGCCACGGACACCGCGACGATCGCCTCCGGCAGCGTCTCGGCGACACTCCTGGTCGGCATCGTCGCCGGGCTGGCCCTCCTCACGCTCCTCTTCCTGGCCGTGCCCGCCGAAGTCCGGCGGCGCCGATGAGGCCCGCCGGTAAGGGCACCTGACCTCGGGGTCCCCGAGACCCCCGGCAGGGTGCGTTGTCCCCCTGACGCACCCTGCCACCCCGGTTCCCGGGAGGCCGCCGCGCCGAGGCAGCGGCGGCCTCCTCTTGTTCACCGGCTCGCAACCGTGGGCTTCACGGTGTCGTCCGACCACGGGACGCCGGGGTCGGTGGCTAGAATTCGCGCACAAGCGTTCGGGGCCCGAGACGATGACCAGCGTCCACCGACCGTAACAGACGATCGATGACCTCAGCGACCAGCCGACCGTCGAGTCGAACTCGATCGACACACCGAAACGTCCCGATCGCCGCCTCCATCCTCACGGCCGGCATGCTCGTGTGGGTCATGATCGACGCAAGATCGACATCGGCAGCCGACACGGGCTGGCACGCCCCAACCACGACGGGGTCGCCGAGCAATGAGTGGACGAACCCCTCGAACGCCTTCGTGAGCGACGGCCTCTACGCAACGGCGAACTCGGACGGCGCCGACCAGAGCTACGGCGGCTTTGGCTTCTCGATCCCGCCCGGCTCCAACATCGGCGGGATCACCATCGAGATCGACGCGGCCCGCTGGCCGCTGGAGGACTACAAGGCGTGGCAAGTCCAGGTCCGGCTCTCATGGGACGGCGGCACACACTGGACCGACTACCGAGACACCGGCGCCCTCGCCGACAGCCTGACGACGTACACGTTGGGAGGATCGAGCGACCCCTGGGCCCGAACATGGGATCCGAGCGAGTTCGACGACGCGAACTTCCGGCTCGAGATCCGAAGCGATCGGATCGACCCCTTCGGCGTCGACGCGGTCACCGTCGACCAGATCCGCGTCCTCGTTACCTACGAGACCCCGAGCGCCAGCCCCTCGCCGAGCCCCAGCCCCTCGCCGAGCCCCAGCCCGTCGCCCAGCCCGAGCCCGTCGCCGTCGCCGACGCCGACCCAGGAGGTGCTGCCGAGCGCCACCCCGACCCCCACCCCAACCGCCGGGGGTCTCCCCGCGACCGGCACGCCGCCGGTGACCCCGCCGGCGACCGACGTCGCCACCCGCCGAGGAACAGGAGTTCCGGGTCCGGCGCTCGTCGCCGTCGCGCTCGCGGCGCTGGCGTCCATCGTCCTCGCCCTCCCCGCCGAGCTTCGACGCCGCCGGTAGGATCGGGCGCTCGACCTCGGGGGCGCCGAGCTCCTACCCGGCAAAGGGGACGAGCTCGCCGCCGACGAGCTCGAAGACCCGCCGGTCGATCGGCTCGTCGGCCCCGCCCGAGTGCTCGATGATGAACTCCCCGAAGAGCCGGGCGAACTCCGGATCCTCCGCCATGAGCGAGCCCGCGACGAGGAGGTGTCGCTCCGGCAGCCCGACGAGGACCCGCCCGCCGGTGGCGCCGACCTCGCGGGCGATGAGCGCCCGAACCTCGGGGAGGAGGATCCGGCTGGCGTCCCAGCCGTCGCCGGTGTCCGAGGAGAGCAACCGTCGAACCCCCGACTCCTCGGCCGTCCAAGCGGCCGTCGCCGACCAGGCGGCGAGGTTTCGGAACGCGGCCGAGCGGATCTCGGCCGGCCCGACCCCCCAGGAGAGGAGATGCCCGGCGTTCACGATGACGTCGAAGCCGCCCGAGGCGATGGCGTAGACGACGGCCAAGCCCGCCGGCCCCGGGTCGACGAGCTGCTCGGCGTGGGGCTTCAACCCCTCGGCCGCGAGCGCCGCCGGCTCGATGGTCGCCAGCTCGATCCCGACCGTGCCGACCGGCCGGAGGAGCGGGTAGAGGTTCGGTTCGGCCGCTGTCCAGTCGTGGGCCGACAGCTCGGTGACGGAGACCCTCGGCTCGGGCGGCGGGACGTGGCCGCTGACCGGAGCGTTCGGGTCGATCGGGGCGAGGGGATCCGGCGGTGCGTCGCGGATGGCCGGGGGCGGCTCGTCGGCGACCCAGGGGACGTCGGGCGTCCAGATCGCGTCGGGGTCGGGTCGGTCGGTCCGTCGCTCGTCCATCGTCGCATCCTCCTCGGCCGACCCTGCGGTCGCCCTATCGTCCTCGGAAGTTCGGCGGCCGCTTCTCGAGAAAGGCGGCCATCCCCTCGCGTCGGTCCTCGGTCGCAAAGAGCAGATAGAAGGCCCGCCGCTCGAAGTCGAGGCCGGCGGCAAGGGGCAGCTCGAAGGCCCGGGCGATCGCCGCCTTCGCCGCCCGAACGGCGAGCCTCGGCCCGGCGGCGATCCGCCCGGCGAGCTCGAGGGCCCGAGGGAGGACCTCCTCGGCCGGAACGACGGCCGTGACGAGCCCGATCCGCTCCGCCTCGGCGGCGTCGATCTGGCGCCCGGTGAAGATGAGCTCGGCGGCCTTCGCCTTCCCGATCGCCCGGGGCAGCCGCTGGGTCCCGCCGGCCCCGGGGATGATCCCGAGCTTGATCTCGGGCTGGCCGAAGCGGGCGTCGTCGCCGGCGACGATGCAGTCGCAGATCATCGCCAGCTCGCAGCCGCCGCCGAGGGCGTAGCCGCGGACGGCGGCGACGAGGGGGACGCCGACGGCCGCGATTCGATCCCAGGCCTCGAAGCGGCGCTCGAGCTCGAGGCTGACCGGCGTCGCCGCGGCGAGCTCGCGGATGTCGGCCCCGGCGGCGAAGGCTCGCGCTCCGCCGGCGAGGACGACGCAGCCGACGCCGTCGTCGCGGTCGAGGGCCTCGAGGGTCGTCGCCAGCTCGTCGAGGAGGTCGAAGTCGAGGGCGTTGAGCGCCTCGGGGCGGTCGATGGTGACGAGGGCGACGCCCGGAACGACGGTGCTCGGGTCGTCGGGCCGCGGCGCGGGCACGACGACGCGAAGCCGTCCGCTCGGCTGGCGGGGGTCGCGCGGCCGCTCTTCCTCGGTCACTGGCTCCTCCGTGCAGGGTCAGTATCCCATGCCGGACGGTCGGCCGTCGGCTTCGGCGGGAGCTCCGTGCCGTCAGCCCCCGACCGCCCCGATCGAGCGCCAGAACCACTCGCAGGCCTCGTTGAAGAGGCCGGCCCGCTGGGCGTGGGCCTCGTGGCCGGCGCCGGGGAGGACGAGGAGCCGGGCGTCGGGAAGCTGGCGGGCGAGGGCCCAGGCCTGGTCGACCGGGGCGATGGGGTCGCGATCGCCGACCGCGACGAGGGCGGGGACGGCCGCCCGGCGGATCTCGGCCGGCGAGGGTGGTGATTCGCGGTCGATCGCCTCGGCCATCGCCCGCAGGAGCGTCCGCCAGGCGCCCGGCCCCTGGACCGGGTCGTGCCGACGGGCGAGGTCGGTCGCGAAGCGCGGGTCGTCTCGCTCGATCCGCTCGACGTCGAGGAGGCGCCGGACGACGCTCCGGCGTGGTTCGGCGGCGACGGAGAGGCCGACGAGGACGAGCGAGCCGACCCGCTCCGGGGCACGGATCGCGTAGCCGAGGGCGGTCTGGGCGCCCATCGAGACCCCGAGGAGGTGCGGTCGGTCGAGGCCGAGGGCATCGAGGAAGGCGGCGAGGTCGTCGACGAGGGCGGCATACGAGAAGCCGCGGCTCGCGTCCCAACGGGTCCCGCCGTGGCCGCGGGCGTCGGGGACGTAGCAGCGGAAGGTCCGGGCGAAGCGGGCGATCTGGGCCCGGAAGCCGTCGCCCCCCGCAGAGGTCGCCCCGTGAAGGAGGACGAGGGGCGGGCCGTCTCCGGCCACCCCGTAGGCGATGGCGAGGCCGTTCGCTTCGATGGTGTGGCGCTCGAGCATCCGCCCCTCCTACGGTCGCCCCTCGGGGGGCGTCTCGGTCGCCTGCTCGATCCGGACGTAGCGACGCCGGTAGTAGAGGAGCGGCGGCCCGTGGTCCGGGCTCGTGGCGAGGTGGTCGACCCGGCCGATGTGGAGGTCGTGGTCGCCGACCGAGACGATCTCGACGGTCGTGCACTCGAGGTGGGCGATGGCGCCGGCGAGGAGGGGGAGCCCGGTCGGCCCCGCCGTCCAGTCGGCCCCGCAGAAGGCCTCCCGGTCGGGTTCGACCTGGGCCCCGGCGAAGCAGTCGGCGAGGCGCTGCTGGTCGGCGGCGAGGATGTTCACCGCGAAGCGGTTGGTCGCCCGCAGATGCGGCTCGATCCGCCGGCCGTGCCCGATGGCGACCATGACGAGCGGCGGCTCGAGGGAGACCGAGGTGAGGGCGTTGACGGTGATCCCGTACGGGCGGCCCGAGCCGTCGTCGCGGTACGTGGTCACGACGGTCACGCCGGTGACGAAATGGCCCATGACCCGCCGGAAGGTCTCTGGATCGGGGAGCATGGCCGGAGTCTACCGGTCGCGCGGCCGCGGGCTCGGCGCGCCGTGCCGGGCGTACACTCCGAGCATGACGAGCCCCAGCCCCTCCCTCACCCGGATCGAGCGCGATTCCATGGGCGAGATGGAGGTCCCCGCCGACGCCCTCTGGGGCGCCTCGACCCAGCGCGCCGTCCTCAACTTCCCGATCTCGGGCCAGCGGATGCCGAGCCGGATCATCCGGATCCTCGGCCGGATCAAGGCCGCCGCCGCCGAGACGAACGCCGAGCTCGGCCTCCTCCCGCCCGACGTCGCCGCTGCAATTGCCGCCGCGGCGGGCGAGATCGCCGCGGGTCGCTTCGACGATCAGTTCCCGGTCGACGTCTACCAGACGGGCTCCGGGACCTCGACGAACATGAACGCGAACGAGGTCATCGCCCGGCTCGCCGGCGAGCGCCTCGGTCGGCGGGTCCACCCGAACGACGAGGTCAACCGCTGCCAGTCCTCGAATGACGTCATCCCGACGGCGATCCAGCTCGCCGCCGCCGAGGCGATCGAGACGGAGCTGCTGCCGGCCCTCGAGCGGCTTCGGGCGGCCCTGGCGGCGAAGGCCGAGGAGTTCTGGCCGATCGTGAAGACCGGCCGAACCCACCTCCAGGACGCGACGCCGATCCGCCTCGGCCAGGAGTTCCGGGGGTACGCCGGGCAGGTCGAGGAGGCGATCCGCCGGGCGAAGGCGGCCCAGGCCGAGCTCCTCGTCGTGCCGCTCGGGGGGACGGCGGTCGGGACGGGGATCAACGCCCACCCGGAGTTCGCGACCCGGACCTGCGCCCGCCTCGCTGCGGCGCTCGGGCTCCCGGTCCGGGAGGCGCCCAACCACTTCCACGCCCAGGCGACCCTCGATGCCGTCGTCGCCGCCCACGGCGGCCTCCGGGCGATCGCCCTCGGGCTCTGGAAGATCGCCTCGGACATCCGGTTCATGGGAATGGGGCCGCGGGCGGGGCTCGCCGAGCTGGCGCTCCCGGAGACGCAGCCGGGCTCGTCGATCATGCCGGGCAAGGTGAACCCGGTCATCATCGAATCGCTGACGATGGTCGTGGCCCGGGTCGTCGGGAACGACGCGACCGTCGGCTTCTCGCAGACGGGCTCGTTCTTCGAGTTGAACGTCATGTGGCCGGTCGCCGGGGTCGCCCTCCTCGAAACGGCCGAGCTCCTCGGGGCCGCGGCCGCGAATTTCAGCGCCCGCTGCGTCGAGGGGTTGCAGGCGACCGAGCGGGGTCCGGCCCTGGTCGAGCAGGGGCTCATGCTGGCGACGGCGCTCGCCCCGGTCATCGGCTACGACGAGGCGGCGAAGCTGGCGAAGGAGGCCTACCGGACGGGGCGGACGATCCGCGAGCTCGCCCTCGAGCGGGGGCTCTCCCGGGACCAGCTCGACGAGCTCCTCGATCCGGCGAAGATGACCGAGCCGGGCCTCGGCGGCGGCCCGGCCGGGGGGTAGGCGGCCGCCTGGGGCGGTCGCGGTCCTGCGGGGGGCGGTCGTGCCGATGCCGGGGGCGGTCGCGGCGACGCGGGGGGCCCGACGCGGGGGCGGTCGTGCCGATGCCGGGGGGCGGTCGCGGCGACGCGGGGGGCGGTCGTGCCGATGCCAGGGGCGGTCGCGGCGACGCGCCGTTCGGGCGACTCGCCCGGGTCCAACGGGTCCGCGGCGTTCCCCCGGCTGCTGCCCGCCGCGACGGTGGGAGCGCTCCGACCGGACAGGCCGGGGCGCGGCATGAGGTCCGTCCTCCCCGGGTGATGGCCTCCGGCCCGCGGCGCCGACCGGCGGAGCCGCGATTCACTGGGGACGCCACCTCAGCGATTTTCCTGGTTACTCATGGGGGTAGTGAAGCGCGCGACGGACCCCGGAATTTCCACGTCCTCGGAGCGGTGCTCGTGCTCGGGCGCCCTCGGCGGGTCACGGATCCGGGGCTCTGGAGTTCTGAATTACTCTTGGGGTGAGTACCGTGGAAGAACCGACTCACGGTCTACTACCCCGGCGAGTATCCGAGAATTCCGGCCGGCTC
>JBHOQO010000133.1:0-32084 GCA_042408925.1 Chloroflexota bacterium
TCGCGCTCGGGGTCTGATCGTGGCGACGGCACGGAACGTGACCCGCGGGACGCTCCTCGCAGGCGACCTCCAGATCGCCCGCTCTTTCTGGGCGCGATTCCTGGGGCTGATGGGCCGACGGGCCCTGCCCGCCGGGCGGGGGCTCTTGCTGGCGGGCAACGGGATCCACATGTTCTTTATGCGCTTCCCGATCGATGCGGTCTTCCTCGGCCCCCCGGATCCGGGTGGCGGGCGACGGGTCGTGGCGGTCCGGGCGGGCCTGCGGCCGTGGCGGGGGCTCGTCCCGTTCGTCCGGGGGGCGGCCGGGGTGCTCGAGCTGCCGGCCGGCACCGCGGCGGCGACGGGGACGGTGATCGGCGATGTCGTCGTGATCGAGGACCGGTAGCGCCGCTCGGCACGGGGCGGCCGAGGGCGGCGGCACGGTCGGCGCGTCGCTCCTGCTCAACCGCCCCACGCAGGCGGAGCGCCCTCACGCTCCGCGGCTCGTTCCCTGCCGATGACGCCGGCCTCCTGCAGGGCCTCGATCTCTTCAACCGAGTAGCCGAGAGAGCGCAGGATCTCCTCGTTGTGCTCGCCGACTGTGGGCGGCGGCAGGCGGAGCACGACAGGTGTTGCTGACAGCTTGATCGGCGGGCCGACAAGCCTGTACCGACCGAGCGCTGGGTGCTCTCCCTCCATGACCATCCCGTTATGAAGCACCTGCGGGTCGGCGAAAACCTCGGGGTAGCTGTTCACGGGCGCCGCCAGCACATCTTCGGCCCCAAGCCGCTGGATCGCTTCGTCGAGCGGCAGCCGCCCGAACGCCTCACGGAGGATCGCGGCCGCCTCGGCCGCATGATCGAGGAGCCCGTCGATGGTCTGGAAGCGCGGATCGAGGATCACCTCCTGGGGCAACCCGAGCGCCCGCGCTACGCGCCGCCACGGCTCGTCGATGTAGAACTCGCCGATGAGCGCGAGCCAGCGCCCATCGCTTGTGCGGTAGCGAGCGTACAGGGGCGTGTTATGAGCGTGGGCGACGTTATGCCGCGGCCGCGGGTACAGGCGACCTGTGTTCAGGAAGGCGGTCGCCTCTTGGTGATGTAGCGTGACGGCGGCGTTCAAGAGACACGTGTCGACCACCTGGCCTGTGCCGGTCCTTTCCCGGGCGGCAAGGGCAGCCATGATCCCGATGGCGAACTGCATCGCCGCGAGATAGTCGATGGCGAAGGTTCCGATCGGGGTGGGCGGGCCATCCGCATCGCCCGTCAGGTCCATGATGCCGCCGAGGGCCTGCGCAGCCAGATCCTGCCCGCGTCGGTCCCGGTACGGCCCGGTCTGACCGTAGCCCGAGGCGTAGGCGCAAATGATTCGCGGATTGATCGCCCGGAGATCGTCGTACCCGAGCCCAAGGCGCTCCATGACGCCGGGTCGAAAGTTGCTGGCGACGACGTCGGCGGTCCGCACCAGCCGGCGGACGATCTCGATCCCCTCCGGCCGCTTCAGGTCGAGGCTTAGACTCAGCTTGTTCCGGTTGTTCGCCGCCCAGTGACAGCTCATGCCCTTGTAGCGGGGGACTTGGTCACGACCGATCTCTCCGCGTTCGATCCGCTCGATCTTGATGACCTCGGCCCCGAAGTCGGCGAGCATCAGGGTCCCCGAGGGGCCCTGCTCGAGCTGCGTGAAGTCGAGGATCCGGATACCCTCGTATGGCAGGGTCATCGGACTTCTTTACCGCTATCGGGCCCCTTGACGGTGCCCGCCTCCGAGACCACCGCTCCCGACGTCGCTTCCGCGGCCGCAAGACGGGTCTTGGAGACGAGGAGCGCCTTCCGGCCCTCCTGGACGATCTCGCCTCGCTGGTTGAGCACGGCGACGACGAACGTGGCGATCGCCTCTCCAGGTCGGCTCCGGCTGTCGCGGAGCTCCACGAGCTCGTAGCGAACGGAGATTGTGTCGCCGAGGAAGATCGGACCACGGAATCGCCAGTCGTTGATCCCAAGGAACGCGATGGCGCAGTCCCGGAGGAGCCCGGACCGCGGCCACATAAGGCCGTGGGCGAGGGCCAGCCCGAGGAGGCCGTGGGCGACGCGGCGGCCGTAGACCGTTCGCTGGGCGAAGACCTCGCTGGTGTGGAGTTCTGAGTAATCGCCGGTGAGTGCCGCGAACATGACGACATCCGTCTCGGTCACCGTCCGAGTCGGGCTATGGAAGACAAGACCGACGTGAAGGTCCTCGTATGTAAGGCTGGGGATCATTGAGCGCCTCCCGCCAGATGCAACGAGATACGGTGTGCGCGAACGTGACCTGCGGCGTCCATTTGCCGACCACGCCAAGGCACGGCCCGCGGCTAGAGCATGAAGTCTCCCCCGGAGACATGGAGGCACTCGCCGGTCACGTACGCAGCGTCGTCTGACACAAGGTAGGCGACGGCGGCCGCCACATCCTCCGGCGTCCCCGGGCGGCCGAGGGGGATCTGACCGATCCGGCGACGCCGCGGCTCACCGCGGGGCACCCCGAGCCGCCGCGCGAACTCCCGGTCTGCCTCGTCCCACATCGGCGAGTCGACCATCCCCGGGGCGACCGTGTTGACTCGGATGCCGTCGGCGGCGAGCTCCGCCGCGAACGACTTGGTGAGGCTGATGATTGCCGCCTTGGACGCCGCGTAATGGGGGTAGAGGGGATTAGCGATCCGTCCCTGGATGGACGAGACCGTCACGATGGCCCCCGTTCGGCGGGGCCGCATCGTGCGGGCAGCAGCCCGGAGGATGAGGAAGGTCCCCCGGACGTTCACGGCGAAGATCCGGTCCCACTCGTCGACCGAGATCTCGAAGATCGTCCCGAAGCTCTGGATCCCCGCCGCGGCGACGATGATCGACAGGGGCCCGAGATCTCGCTCGACCGCGGCAACGAGGTCCTCCGGGTCCAAGGGCGTGGAGAGGTCGAGCGCGTAGCCTCGGGCGACCCCGCCGGCCCCAACGATGGACGCAGCAACGCTTTCCGCGCGCTCGGCGTCGCGGGCGGTGAGCGCCACGAGGGCTCCCTCCGCGGCGAGACGGAAGGCCACCGCGCGGCCGATCGCTCCGCTTCCGCCCGTGACCATGGCCACACGACCCCGAAGGCGGGCCGGACCCGGGTTAGTCCGGGCGGCGGCCGAGGGCTGGGGGCTCGACGAGGACGTTGTTGCCGGCACGTCGTCCTCGCAACGCGGGGTGCCGGTCACGACGGCGGGTTACTCGTCCCGCCCACAGCACCCTCGCCGACGGTTGCGCCGCTGAGGACGCCCATCTGTTCGAAGATCCCGTAGATGACCGCCGCATGGTCGGCGAGTTCCGGCGTTTCACCGAGAGCGAGGGGGCGCGGGCGGGGAAGCGTGATCTCGATCTCCCGCACGATCCGCCCAGGCGACGGCGAGAGGACGATGACTCGATCCGAGAGACCAACGGCTTCCTCGACGCTGTGGGTGATGAAGAGGACCGTCGGGCGCTCGTGCATCCAGAGCTGCTCGAGGTCGTGCCGGACCTGGAGGCGGGTCAGGGCATCGAGGGCGCCGAACGGCTCGTCCATCAGGAGGACCGAAGGGCGGTGAACGAGGGCCCGAGCAATGGCGACGCGCTGGCGCATGCCCCCCGACAATTGCCGGGGGTAGAGGTGGGCGGCCCGGGCAACGCCGAGCTGGTCGAGCAGATCCATCGTCCGCTTCCGGATCTCCGGCATGTCCAGACGACGGACCTCGCCCTGAAGCTGAACGTTGTCCCGGGCCGTCCGAAAGTCGAGGAGGAGGTCGTCCTGAAAGACGATCCCGACGTCGGTCAGAGGGGCTTCGAGCCGAACCCCACCGACGCGGATCTCCCCGGTCGTCGGGCGGAGCAAGCCGGCGGTCATGAGCATCAGCGTGCTCTTCCCACAGCCACTCGGCCCGACGATGCTGACGAATTCGCCTGGGTGGATCGTCAGCGTCGTCTCAGCGACCGCGAGGAACGGGCGGTCGGTGTTCGCGCTAAACGTCTTGGTGACTCGGTCGATCGCGATCGACGTGCCGCGCTGTTCCATAAGTCGCCGAGGCTCCACGTTGGCGGCGGGCCGCCTGGTACGGCGGCCCGACCGACATTCGCTACTTGATCGGGCAGGGCGTCGGAAGCGTTTCCGGGAGGTAGTCGTAGGTGTAGTACGCCGTTGCCGGAAGATCCTTGGAGAGTCCCAAGACTTCCTGCGCGACCTGGACGGTTCGCTCCCAAGCCTCGGGCTCCGCCTTGCCCACAAACTTCGCGTCGTTCTTGCAGAAGAGGTTGATCGCCGACTCGAGTTGCCGCCGGTTGAGCTCCGGCTTCGTATCGTACGGGAAGGTGTCGACGAGGGCCTGAATCGCCTCATCGGGGTTCTTGATCGCCTCGTCCCAGCCGCGGAGGCTCGCCTCGATGAAGCAGCGGACTTCGTTACCGTGCTCCGCGAGGAACGACTCTGAGGCAATGATGGAAGTGCTGACGGTCGGAACGCCCCAGTCGGCGTACGGCAGGACGGTGACGTCGAACCCCTGATCCTCGAGGACGAGGTTGTAGCCCTCCGTCGAGCCGATGATCGCGTCTACCTGGCCTTCGGTTAGCGCGGCGACGAGGGACGTCCCTGGCATCGGGACGCGGATGATGTCGTCGAGCGTGAGCCCGTTCGCCTTCAGGAGGAGCGGGAGCATCGCCGTCCCCGCCTCACCGGTCGGCTCACCGAGTCGCTTGCCCTTGAGGTCGGCGATGCTCTTGATCCCCGACGAGGCGAGGGTATTGATCGCATTCGGGCTCGACTGATACATCGTCGAAAGGATCTTGATCTTTGCCCCCTGGGCGATGACCTGCATGACCGCCGTCGCGTCGGCGTAGGCGAGACCGGCCTGGCCCGAAGCGACGAGCTTCGCCGTCGTGCCGGAGCCCTGACCCTTGACGATCGTGACGTTGAGGCCGACGTCCTTGTAGAACCCCTTCTGGAGAGCGAGCGCGAAGCCGGAGTTGTAGCCGCCAGCGGTGAAGTTTAGCTGGAAGCTGATCGGCACGGCCGGATCGGGCGGGACACAGCCCTTCTCGGGGCTTCCGCTCGGCACCGCCGACCCGGCAGCCGACGGGCTGGCTCCAGGGGTCGCGCAGCCGGTCAGCGCCACGACGAGGCCGGCGAGAGCTGCCGACCCGGCGAGGCGCTTCCACATCGTTCGCATTGCTTTGCGTCCTCCTATGTGCGATCGCCTATTGCTGTTGCGTCGCCCGCTTCCAGGGCATGACGAAGTACTCGATGGCCTCGATGACGTAGTTCAGCCCGAGACCCATGATGGTGAGGATGAGCAGGATCGCGAAGATCAGCGGGGTGTCGAGGTACAGCGTCGCCACGAGCAGCCGGTAGCCGAGCCCGGCGTTCGATCCCACGAACTCGGCGACGATGGCCGCCGTCGCGGCGATCGTCGCCGCCGTCTTGAGGCCCGAGAAGATGACCGGCAAGGCAGATGGCAGGCGAACGTGGATGAACGTCTGCCACCAAGAGCAGCCCATGGACCTCGTCAGATAGAGAAGTCGCGGGTCCAGCTGTTGGAACCCGGCGATGCTCGCGAGGAGCAGCGGGAAGAAGGTCAGGAGCATCGTCAGCAGGACCTTCGACTCCATCCCGAAGCCGAACCAGATGAGGAACAGGGGGGCAATGGCGATCTTTGGGATGAGCTGGATGAAGACGAGGACCGGGTAGACGATCCGACGGATCGGCGCCGACAGGGCGATCGCCAGACCCATCGGGATAGCGAAGACAACGGTTACCCCGAAGCCCAGCAGAACTTCGCTCAGCGTGATCTGCGTGTTTTGCCACAAGTCGGGTCCGTTCTGCGCGATGCTCGGCAGGACCGACTGCGGCGGCGGGACCAGGTACTGGGGGATGTCGAGGGCCTCGACAAGCGCCCACCAGACCACGATGAGGCTCGCGAAGGTGAGGACCGGGATAACGACGTTGGCGACCGCTGTCCGAGACGGTCGTCTTACTACCCGTCGCACTGCCCCGTTCTCCGGGATCGGGCTACCCTGCTCGCCGAAGTCCATCGCCGTGGCCTCTGTCGCAGCGGTGACGAAAGAACGAATGGATGCCGCTATGCGGCGTCCCTGCCTCCGGTCGCTAGAGCGCAAGCCGGAGCGCGTGGCGTACGAAGACTCCTCCTCCGATCAGCCACCTCCTCTGTCCGACGGAACGCAGCTTCCGACGGAACGCAGCTTCCAGATCCTGAACGCCGTTACCAAGAACTGTAACGTCGTTACAGGCCGTACTATGCCACAACTTCTGCGGGTGTCAAGTGTCCGCCTGCCGCGACGACAGCGGCCGGACCGCGGTGGAGTGTCGACGATGGGTCGGGGGGTAGGGACACCGGATCGCCGGCGTCCACGGGACGCCGGCGATCGGACGTGGCGGCGGATCACGGCCGACCGAGGTTCGGCAGGCCGGCGAGTCCTTCGACGAAGAGCCGAGGGTCCATCTCCAGCAGGTCGACGCTGACCCGCGGGCGGAATTCCATGTGGGCGACGACGTCGCGTTCCGGGTCCAGACCCGGGGCGACCTCGACGAGCTCAAGCTCACCCTCGGCGTACCGGAACACCGCGCGCTCGGTCACGTAGAGGATCGTCTGTCCGGCAGCCGCCCCACGGGATGCGGCATAGGTCACCTGGTCGACGGTCCGAACGAACTTCCGGTATCGCCCCTCGCGAACGACGGTGAGCCGACCGTCACTGATCTCGACCTCGAGACCCCCGCCAGTCAGCGTCCCACAGAAGATCGCAGTCCGAGCGTTCTGGGTGATGTTGATGAACCCGCCCGGGCCGACCGCGCGGCCGCCGAGCTTGCTAACGTTCACATTGCCAGCGGCATCGACCTCGCCGAAGGAGACGCAGGCAACATCGAGGATCCCACCGTCGTAGAGGTCGAACTGGGCGCCTTCGTCGATCACCGCCTGGGCGTTCACCGCCGTCCCTGAGTCGAGCCCGTCGCCTGGGACGCCGCCGATGACCCCCTGCTCGATACTGAAGACGACCCGCTCGTAGCAGCCCTCCTCTTGGAGGATCGCCGCGACCCCAGTAGCGACGCCGAAGCCAAGGTTGACGACGTCCCCGGGGCGCAACGCCCTGGCCGCCCGGCGGGCGATGACCTTTCGCGGTCCAAGGGGAAGCGGACGGAGAACGGCGTCCGGAGCGCGGAGGAAGCCCGCCAGGTACGGGCTGTACCGGGTCGCCGCCGTCTGGCGCTGCTCGGGCTCCACGACGACGACGTCGACGAGGATTCCCGGCACCCGAACCGACTTCGGGGCGAGCGAGCCACGCTCGGCGAGCCGCTTCACCTCGGCGATGACGAGCCCGCCCGAGTTCCGGACGGCCGAGGCGAGGGCCAGGTTGTCGGCGAAGCCGGCTTCGTCCTCCATCGTGAGGTTGCCGTCCAGGTCAGCAGTCGTCGCCCGGATGAGCCCGACGTCGATCCGGAAGGCGGGGTAGAAGAGCCACTCCTCGCCGCCGAGCTCGACGACCTCGACGACCTGATCGGTGGAGCGACGGTTCATCCGTCCCCCTTCGAGTCGTGGGTCCACGTAGGTGCCGAGCCCCACTTTGGTCAAAAGGCCGGGCCGCCGGCCGGCGATCTCCCGGTAGAGCAGCGACAAGACGCCGCCCGGGAGAGCGTACGCCTCGACCTGGTCGCCGGCGATGGCGGTCATGAGGTGCGGGTCGTGCCCGTAATGGGAGCCGATGAAGCGGCGGACGAGCCCGGGCCTCGCGAGCCGGTCCAGCCCGGCCTCCACGTTATCCCCGATCCCCATCGTGTGAACGACGGTTAGATCCGTGGGGGCCCCGGTCGCGGCGTGGCGCTCCGCGAGGGCCCGGAGGAGCGCGTCCGGGACCTGGAGAAGGTGGCCGCTACCGCCGACGGCGACCGTGCACCCCGACCGGATGAGAGCGACGGCGTCCGCCGCCGAGCAGATCCGAGGCGGCCGAAACGGCGGTGCAAGTGACGGACTCGAGGCTGGGGGACGATGCTTCATAGGTCGTCTCGCTCGGGGGCCGCCGGCCCCGTCGGGGTGGCCTCTGCGGACCGGCGGAAGTCGGGGGCGCGCCTCTCGAGAAAGGCTTGGATCCCCTCCGCCATCTCAGGAGCATTGAAGAGGCGCTCGACGTCCGCGTCGGCCTCGATCCGGGCTGCCTCGACGCTGCGGGCGAGGACGCCCCGGAGGACGCGACGGAGATAGACGTAGCTGCTGGCGGGCCCGCGGATGAGCCGCGCTGCGAGCTCGAGGGCGACCGCGAGGGCCGAGCCGGGCGGCACGAGCTCGTCGACGACGTCGAGCGATGCCGCCATCTCGGCGTCGAGGCGTTCGCCGAACAGGAGCATCCGCCGCGCTCGAGCGAGCCCCACGGAGGCGACGAGACGCACCATCGCCTGCGGACCGGGACCGCCGCCGATGGCGACCTCAGGAAGGCCGAACGTCGCCGACCGACTGCCGACCCGGAAGTCGCAGGCGAGCGCGAGCTCGAAGCCGCTACCCAGCGCGTGTCCGTCGACGGCAGCGACGCTCGGCTGCGGGAGGGCGGCGATCCGCTCCCAAAGTTCGAACTCGAAGCGCGTCCGCTCGAGCGCCCGGCCGGGGATCGTGTGCTCGACGGCGAGCTCCTTGAGGTCGGAGCCGGCGCAGAAGACCTGCGGCAGGTCGCTCGCGAACACGAGGCACCGGATCCCGGACTTCTCGGCGGCCGCTTGGACAGCCGCCGCGAGCGCCCGCTTCGTGGTCCAGTCGAGGGCGTTGACCGGCGGACGGCAAAGACGGATGACGGCGATCCCGGGCGCCTCCTCGGCCCACCGGACGCCGGTTGTTGCGTCGGTCATTCGCCTACGAAGCCGCCGCGCTCGGCTCGGCCGCACCGGCGGATCCGGAGCGGTTCTCCGGCACCGGCGCCGTAAGAGCGGTCAGGTACTCGTACACGTGCCAGTGCTCCGCAAGCGACCGGGCTGCCGCCTTGAGGGATGGCACGAAGCCGACGAGGACCTCCGCCGTAAGCCGGGCGGCCGGGCCGGCAATGCTCACGGTCCCGACACCGCGGCCGCCTGGCAGGTCCGGCGGGACGATCGGGGCGGCAATGGCATTGATCCCGATCTCCATCTCCTCGAAGGTGACCGCGTAACCGAGACGGCGCGCATCCTCGATCTCAGCGAGGATGGTCTCGATGTCGGTGTGCGTCCGCGGCGTCGGTTTCACGAGCTCATGGCTCGCGAGGAGGGCACGGATCTCGTCCGTCGGGAGCGTGGAAAGCCACGCCTTGCCGCTCGCCGTGGCGTGGAGGACGACATCCGAGGCCACCGCACTGTCGACGATGAGGGAGGAGTTTGCACCCTGGGCCTTGGCGACCCAGCGGAGGGAATTTCCCGAGGCGATGGCGAGCCGGACGAGCTCCTTGCTCTCGGCAGCGAGGGCGTTCAGCTCGTCCTGGGCCCAGCGGGCGATCCCGGCCGCCTCGAGCTGGCGGAGGCCGAGACTTCCGAGCTTGAACGTCGCGCGGTAGCGCTCGGTCTTCGGGTCTTGCGTCGCGTAGCCGAGCTCGACGAGCTCGGCCAGGAGGCGATGCGGGATCGCCTTGTTCACGCCCAGGGCCGCGGCCAGGTCCGTGATCCGGACCCCGGCCGGCTCGTCGACGAGGATGTCGAGGATCCGCATGACGCGCTTGATGTTCGACACTGGGCCTGGCTCCTGTCCGATGCGACGTCCGTTGCGCCGAATCGACCCCGGCGGGGGCCTGCCGACGGAGTTGGCAACCTCCCCGTCGGGGGCGCCGACGGGAGCCGCGTCCGCCATCGGCATCGTACGCCCAGCGAAGCGCGCACAGAGGGGCGATCCCTGGAACACGCTATGCGGGGGCGCTAACGTCCGGGACGACTCTCTCGACGATCGCCCGGAGGCGGCGCGCGCTCTCGGGGATCCCGACCTCTGGCACCGGGAGGTCCTCGGGATACCACCGATACTCGTATTCGAGGGAATAGGAGCCATCGTAGCCATGGGCGACGAGTCGCCGGATGATGGCCTCCCAGTCGAGGATCCCGTCCCCGATGATCCGCGATCGGTGGTGCCGTTCCGCCTGGTCGATCGTCGCGACGGCGCTCGGTCGGAGCGGCGAATCGGGGTCGACGAAGACGAGATCCTTGACGTGGACGTGCCGGATCCAGGCAGCCTGGAGGTCGATTGCGGTCTCGTACGGCTCGCAATGGGTGAAGGCCAGGTTCGCCTGGTCGTAGAGAATCCCGACTCCCGGCGACGCGACCTCGGACACAAGGCGAACCGTGGCCGCCGCGTCGACCGTCATTGTGCCGAAGTGGTTCTCGATGCAGAGGACGACGCCGTTGCGCGCGGCCAGATCGCCGAGGCGACGGAGGCTGTCGACGAGGCGACCCCAGCGGATCGCGACCTCATCGAGGGATGGGGGGCCGATGAGCGAACCGCCGTAGACCCGGATCCGGGGGCACTCGAGCCGGTTCGCGGTGGCGATGGCGGCTTCGATCCGGGCGATCTCGCGGGCCCGAACGGCCTCATCGAGGCTGTTGAGCTCGGTCACGTACGGCGTTAAGCAACCGATCCGCAAGCCGAGCGACCGCGCCAGCCGTCCGACCGCCTCGGCTACCGTACCGTCGTCGCTCTCGGGGATGGCGGATCGGTACCCGTCCTGCCAGATGATCTCGGCCCCGTCGAGACCCGCCTCGGCGAACAGCGTCAACGCATCGGGGAGTTCGAGCTGGGGCGTCCCCAGGGTGTGGCCGAGAAGGAGAGGCATCGTCACCTCCAGCGGGAACTGAGTGATGGCCCGGGGCGCTCCCGCCCTGGCCGGCGATCAAGAAGGAGGAACCGAAGAGCGACAATCCACGCTGCGGTCCATCGCCGCTCGCGCCTGCCACCCCTGGAACGGGGAACCGCCGCCGTCCCTATGGTCGAGATCGACATCATCGACGGACCCGACCGGAGGTGTCTCCCGCGAGGAGGGCCTCGATCTCGTCGCGGCTGACGAGGTTGAAGTCGCCGACGATCGTGTGCTTCAGGCATGATGCGGCTGCCGCGAACTCAACGCAGCGATCCGGCGACCACCCCTGGAGGAAGCCGAAGACGAGGGCACCCGAGAACGCATCGCCGCCTCCAACCCGATCGACGATCGGGTGGATCTCGTACTCCCGGCTAAGGTAAAACTCGCGACCGTCGAACAGGAGGCCCCGCCAGCCGTTGATCGATGCCGAGACGCTCCGGCGGAGCGTCGTGGCGATGGCCCGGAAGCCGAAGCGCTCGACGAGCTGGCGAGAGATCCGCTCGTACGAGCCGATCTCCAATCGACCCTCGACGACGTCGATCCCCGAGCGCTCCAGACCGAACACCGTGACGGCATCCTCCTCGTTGCCGATGAGGACATCCACGTACTCCATGAGCTCGGTCATGACGGCCCGCGCCTGCTCCGGGGTCCACAGCTTGGCCCGATAGTTCAGGTCGCAGCTCACGGTGACCCCGCGTTCCCGGGCCAGCTGCAGCCCGGCTCGGAGCGTGGCCACGACGCCCGGCCCCCCGGCCGGCGCCGTTCCCGAGAAGTGGAGCCAGGCGGCCCCGTCGAGAATCTTGGCCCAGTCCACGTCCTCGGGAACCAGGGTCCGGAAAGCGCTGTGGTCACGGTCATAGATGACCTTCGACGGCCGCTGCGCGACTCCGGTTTCGAGATAGAAGAGGCCAAGGCGACTGCCGCCCCGAACAACCGGCCGGGTGTCGATTCCGAAGCGCCGGAGATAGTTCAGGCAGGCCTGGCCGATCTCGTTCGCCGGGACCTTCGACACAGCGGCTGTCTCCACGCCGAGCATCGCCAGCATCGCGGCCGCGTTCGCCTCGGCTCCGGTGTAGCGCACCTCGAAGGCCGAGGCCTGGAGGAGCCGCTCGACGCCCGGCGGATTGAGGCGGAGGAGGAGTTCGCCGAAGGCGACGAAGCGACCCGATCGCGCGCTCATCCTCGAACCTGCCGAGCGCGGTCGACGACCTCGCGGAAGCGGCGGGCCCGCTCAGTGATCGTTGCCCAGTCGCGCGCCTTCAACGCCTCGGGGTCCACGAGGGCCTTCCCGACCCCCACCGCGACGGCCCCGGCGGCGATGTACTGCGGTGCCGTGTCGAGGTCCACGTTGCCCGTCGGCATGAGCCGCACGTGCGGGAACGGGCCGCGCAGGTCGGCGAAGTAGCCTGGCGTCGCGACGCGACCGGGGAACAGTTTGACGACGTCGGCTCCGGCCGACCAGGCCTGGGCGATCTCGCTCGGGGTGAGACAGCCGGGGATGGCGGCGACGCTGTACCGGTGAGCGACCTCGATCACCTTCGAGTCGAAGTTGGGGCCCACGATGAACCCGGCGCCGGCGACGACGGCGAGGCGGGCCGTGACGGCATCGAGGACCGTCCCTGCACCGACGATCACGTCGCCAGCGAGCTCGGCCGAGGCGTGCTCGATGACCCGGAGGGCGCCAGGGACGGTCATCGTGAATTCGATGAGGCGCACGCCTCCAGCGCTCAAGGCACGGGCCAGATCGACGAGATCATCGGGCCGATCGGCTCGCACAACGGCGACGACCCCGGTCTCGAGGAGCGTCGAAACGGCAGCATCGCGCAGACTGGTCATGTTCCACCTCGGCGATGTGCCAGGCGGATGGGAGTGCGGCCGCGACCAGGCGACGAACGGCGAGGACGCGTCACGCGAGCGCCTCAACGCAGGCTCGGAGCGCCCGGCCGTATCGAGCCGCCAATTCCGGACCCAAGTCCGGGCTGACGTCGAAATGAACGGCCCGACCGAGGATGTCGATCGCTCGTCGCCAGCGATCGGGACCGTACGCGACGTCGGCTCCGGGGACGGACCAGGGCCCGCTGGGACTCCACGAGGCACGGTCGAGAATCGGGCGCCAGTGGTACGCGACGTGGAAATCCTGGACCTGTGGGTCGAACAGGACCTTCGCTGGTAAATCGAGACCCCGGCAGCGTTCGGCTAGGGATTGGGCCGTCGCCGGATCCGGGCAGATGAGGACGAGGGCGATGGCGGTATCGCCGGCCGAGTCGTGGCAGCGCCGGAGGACGATCCCCCGCTGGTCGAGAGCGGAACCCAGTTCGTCGAGGATGATTGCCCGGTTCCGACGACAGTCGGCGAGGATGCCATCGAGGCGGTCCAGCTGGATATCGGCGACCGCTCCCTGAAGCTCGGACAGGCGACACGTGAGCGCCACGAACGGTGCGACGGCCTCGATCCGGTTCCGTTGGCTCGCGGCGACGTCGTGGAAGAGGAGGGCCCGGGCATAGAGTCGCTCGTCGTCGGTCACGACGACGCCGCCCTCGCCGCAGGTGATGATCTTGTTGAACTGGAGACTATAGATCCCAATTGCACCGATCGAACCGAGCCGTCGGCCGCGGTAGCTCCCACCCACGGCCTGAGCGGCGTCCTCGAGCACGGCGATCCCGTGCCGCTTGGCCATCGCGGTCACGGCGGCCATGTCGGCCGGGGCCCCGCGCATGTGGACGGCCACCACCGCTTTCGTTCGGGTCGTGATCTGGCGTTCGGCGTCGACCACGTCCATCGTCAGGGATTCGTCGATGTCGGCGATGACCGGCACCGCGCCGAGGGCGATCGCAGCCGATGCGGTCGAGATCCAGGTGTATGCCGGGACGATGACGTGATCACCGGGTCCGACACCGAGGGCCGCCATCGCCGTCGCAAGGGCCGCCGTCCCGGAGCTAACGGCGAGGGCGTGACGGACGCCCATCAGCTGGGCGAACCGGGCTTCGAAGCGGTCGACGACCGAGGGGCCGGGGGCGACGCCGTAGTACCGAAAGAGGCGTTTGCTGCGCAAGACGGTGAGGACGGCGGCCTCTTCGGCGGCACCGATCCGATTGCCTCCCGGGAACATCGGGGGGAGCGCGCCGAGCGGCCGCGAGGAGGCGGCAGAGGCGACTCCCGACGGCGCTTCGACACTCTTGTCCAACGTCGGCCTCCTACCAGACTGTCTCTCCGCCGTCGATGACCAGGATCTGACCGGTCACGTGATCCGACGCTCGACTCGCGAAATAGGCAAAAGCCCCCTTCAGGTCCTCGACGCTCGCGAATCGGCGAAGCGGGATCTTCGCGAGGAACTCTGCCTCGTGTTCCGGCGCGTGGATCCAGTCGTGGGTCATCGGCGTGTCGACGTACCCGGGCGCGAGACCGTTCACTCGGATCCCGTACGGTGCCAGCTCCACGGCCGCGCTCCTCGTGTACTGGGCGAGCGCGCCCTTCGTGATCGCGTACATCGTCTTGAGCTCGAGGCCGACGAAGGAACCGATCGAGCAAAGGTTGATGATCTTGCCATACCCCTTCGCGACCATCTGGGGGACGAGCCGCTGGGTGAGCGCGAAAACGCTCGCCATGTTCACCGACCAGAGGTACTCGAGATCGTCCGGGGTCGCTTCGAGGATCGGCTTGCGACGCTGCGTGCCGACGCTGTTGACGAGGATGTCGACGCCGCCCATCTCGCGGGCGACCCGCTCGATCTCGTCGATGTGGGCGGCATCGCGCGCGTCGCCCTGGACGAGACGGACGGTCGCTCGCTGCGGTAGGCTGGCTCGCGCTGCCTCGAGATGCTCCTCGGTCCTGCCCGTCAGGATGACGGCCGCCCCGAGCTCGACGAACGTGGCGGCGGCAGCCCGCCCGATCGCTCCGGAGCCACCCGCGACGACGGCCAGCCGTCCGTCAAGCGAGAAGAGTTCCTCAAGCACGTGCCACCTCGAGTCCTGCGGGTGCCGCGAGTGGTGTAACAACGTTACACTAGCGCAGTATGGCTCGGGTTCGGCGGCGTGTCAAGGCGAATCCGCGGGACCTGCGCGCCCCTTCGGGCACGATCGGCCCGCCATCGAACGACCGAGAGCGGACCCGAGACGCGATCGGATCTGAGCGCGCCCGTCGGTGGCTGGCCCTGCTCACGATCGACGTTGTTTGGGGCACGACGTACCTCGCGATGGCGGTCGCCATCGAAGCGATCCCGCCGTTCGCGATGGCCGCGATTCGCTACCTTCTGGCCGGCGCCATCGTTGCGGTGTTCGTCGGTCGAAGGAGGCTTGCCGCGGTCGCCTCGGCTCCTGGAGTGCTGCGAGATGCGGTGATCGTCGGGACGTCAATGGCCTCGGTGGCGAACGGGTTCGTCGCATGGGGACAGCAGGAGGTTCCCTCGGGCTGGGCGGCGTTGATCGTCGCGATGGCACCCGCCTGGACAGCCGCCATCGCCTGGCTCTGCTTTCGAGAGCGACTGCGTCCAGTCTCGGCGGGCGGCATTGTCCTTGGGCTGCTGGGTGTAGCGTGGCTCGTCTTCCCCGAGAGTGCGGACGGACGCCTCGATCTCGTTCGTGTCGGAGCGGTCGTCGTCGCCCCGATCTCCTGGGCCGTTGGGTCCCTGTACGTGCAGCGGCGAGCCGTTCCGGAGGTGACGTCTCGGGCAGGGATGGCCCTACAGCTGATGGCCGGGGGCGCGGTGCTCGGTGCGTTCTCCGCGCTCTCGGGGGAGGCATCGGCGTGGATCACAGCATGGACGACGGGCCCCGACACCGGCGGACTCATCGACCTCACGGGTTCGAGGATGAGGGTCGCCTCTCTCGTCGCGCTCGGCTATCTCGTCATCTTCGGAACGGTGGTCGCCTGGAGTGCCTACGGGTGGCTCCTCCGACACGCCCCGATCGGCCAGGTCATGACGTACGCGTTCGTCAACCCGCTCGTGGCCGTCGTCCTCGGGGCTGTGGCCCGAAGTGAGCCGGTCTCCGGGTCTGTGGTCGGAGCTGCCCTCACCATCGCCGTGGCGGTCGTCCTCGTTGTAACCACCGCGTCCCCGGCCCGAGAGCCGAGGAACAACCAGTCCGGACGCCGAGGATCAGCTGACGACGTGGGGTAGGCGCAGCGTCGGGGCGCCCGGCGGCATGACCAAGCGACCGACGGTGGGAGGATGCCCCCGATCTGAACCCGGGCTTCCGCCGTCCGCCACCTGACCGCGTCGGCTAGCCGGACAGCACGGGGCGACCGGCCCCGAGACGACCCGGCGCGCCGGCGTGGCTACATAAGGGCGGTGATCTGAAACGGGCCGGCTGCTCGAGATATCGGTGGAGGCGAACACGACGGGGCGTCGCGTGCGACATATGGCGCGTTCTGCTCACCGGGCGCGAAGCCAGGCGCCGAGCGGGGTGAGTCGGCGGCGAGCGGGTCCGGCGAGGATGGCGGCGTGGACATCGGCGCGCGCCTCGTCGGCCCGCTCTTCGACCTAATCCTGCCGCCCGTCTGCCCCGGCTGCGGCACCGAGGGGGAACCCCTCTGCGCTGCCTGCCGTCGGCCCTTCGAGCGGCGCCTCACCGTACCTCCCGGCACGCCGATCGGACTCGCGCCGGTCCTCCCCGCCCCGCTCCTCCAGCTCGAGTGGTGCGCTCCGTACGAGGGCCCGGTCCGAGCCGCCCTCCACGCCCTCAAGTACCGCGGCGAAACCCGTCTCGCCCGGCCCCTCGGCGAGGTCGTCGCCCGACGCTGGGCACGAGCCGGGGCCGGCGGTGACCTCCTCGTCCCGGTGCCGATCCACCGGACGCGCCGCCACGAGCGGGGCTTCGACCAGGCCGAGCGGATCGCCGTGGCCGCGGCCCAGCGGCTCGGCTTGCCGTTCGCGGCCGCCCTGGAGCGGACGCGGGCGACCGTTCCCCAGTTCGAGCTCGGGCGCCGGGAGCGGGCGGGGAACGTGGCGAACGCCTTCCGAGTCGTGGACAGCCGGAGCGTGGCGGGCCGCTGGGTCGTCCTCGTCGACGACGTCGTGACGACCGGTGCCACCCTCGTCGCCTGCGCCGAGGCGCTCCTCGCGGCCGGCGCGGCGGGGGTCTCGGCGGTCACGGTCGCCCGGGAGCGGTGAGGCCGACGACCCCGGCGCGGGGCCAGCCACGCGGGGCCGGCCCCGGCCTCCGAGACCCTCCCCGAGGGGACGCCGCCGGCCGCCTATACTCGGGTCAGAGACGCCCACCCACCCCCGAGCCGAAGCCACGGCCCGGACCACCGCGATACGGGAGGCGCACCATGCGGACGATCGTCAAGGGCAAGAACATCGAGCTCCCCGACCGCGTTCGCACCTACGCCGAGCGCAAGCTCCGCCGCCTCGAGCGGCTCCTCGACGACCGCACCGACGCCATCGTCGAGCTCTCGAACGAGCAGCACCGAAGCGCCGCCGACGCCCACATCGCCGAGGTGACCCTCGTCGTGAACGGTCAAACGCTCCGGAGCCATGCCGTCGGGCCGACGTACCAGGCCGCCATCGACGCCGTCGTCGATCGGGCCGAGCGCCAGGCCGTCGAACACAAGGAGCGACCGCGGGATCGGGCCCGCTCGGCGGAGCCCGGACGACGCCTCGTCGAGCCGGCGGCGCCGGCGACCGAACCCGAGGGCGGACCGCGGGTCGTGAAGATGAAGCGCTTCGCCATCGAGCCGATGTTCGAGGAGGACGCCATCACTCAGATGGAGGAGCTGGGCCACGCCTTCTTCCTCTTCGTCAACGCCGAGAACGAGCGCCTGAACCTCCTCTACCGTCGCCGCGACGGCAACTACGGGATCATCGAGCCGGTCATCGGCGGCGGCTACACGCCCGGGCGCGAAGCGAGCCGGGGCGGGCGACGCACCTGAGTTGGCCGGCTGGGATCGCCGGCTCGGCGCCCATCTCTCCCTGGGCCAGGGGCTCCTCCGGGCCGCCGCTCGGGCCGAGGCGCTCGGCGTCCGGGCCCTTCAGCTCTTCACCGACAACCCGACCGCCTGGCGGCGCCGTTCCGCACCACCCCGCGACCTCGAAGCCTTCCGAGCCCGCCTCGAGGAGCTGACCATCGACCCGGTCGTCGTCCACGCACCGTATCTCCTCAACCTGGCGAGCCCCGACGACACCGTCTGGGGGCGCTCGGTCGACCTCCTCGCCCACGAGCTCGAGGTCGCCCCGAACTTCGGAGCGCGGCTCATCGTCCTCCATCTCGGCTCGCATCTCGGATCCGGCTCGGCGGCCGGAATCGACCGGATCGCCCGGGGGATCGCGACGGCCGTGGCGACGACCGACCCGCCGGCGGGCGACCTCCGGATCCTCCTCGAGAACTCGGCCGGGAGCGGCGACGCCATCGGCTGGACGATCGCCGAGCTGGCGACCGTCGTCGACGCCGTCGAGGCGGCCGGGGTGGCGCCGTCGCGGATCGGGATTTGCCTCGACACCGCCCACGCCTGGTCGGCTGGGATCGCCATCGACCGACCGGCGGCCGTCGACGGGCTCCTCGACGAGATCGAGCGGCGGATCGGGCTCGCCCGCCTTCGGGTCGTCCACCTCAACGACTCGCGCGCCGAGCTGGGAAGCCGGGTCGACCGGCACGAGCACCTCGGCGCCGGGCGGATCGGCGTCGAGGGTCTCCGACGGATCCTCGTCCATCCCGCCCTCGCCCACGTCGCCTACATCCTCGAGACGCCGGGCATGGACGACGGCTGGGACGCGGTGAACCTGGCCCGCGCCGCGGCGATCGCCCTCGGGCAGCCGCTCGACCCGCTCCCGCCCGCCGCCTTCGGGCCGCGGGGCCGCGACTCCGGGCGCTCGGGTCCGCCCGACGACGAGGCGAGCGAGGTCGCTTGACCACCCGGCTCGACTGCGGGGGGCCCGCGGAGAGCGCCTGGCTTGGCGCCACCCGCTGGCGCCTCGTCGATCGCTTCGTGGCGGCCCCCGAGCGGGTCCTGTCGGTCTATCTGTCGGCCGACGCGCCCTGACGGCCGACGGCGCCGGCGCCGGTCACAGCGATCCGAACGGCAGATGTGCGGCAGATATGCGAACGCCGGCCCCCCAGAGGCCGGCGTTCGCTGTCCCCGAGAACCCGGACGTGGAGGGGATCCGGGTCCGTATCGATGTGCGCGGTGGTCCGAGGCGCCGCCGCGACCCGGTCGGCGCTAGCCGCTCCGGTTCGGCGGGCGACCCACGGGCCGGACGATCGGGCCGCTGACGTAGCGGGGCGGGCTGCTCACGGTCCCGATCGGTCGGTAGGCGGAAACCTGCGTCACGGTCGTGCCGCGGGCCGTCGGGGTCGAGCCGCCGGCAGCCCCCTGACCGCCCGTCTCTCGGCCGGCCCCGGCCGAACCGCCGGCATGCTGGCCTCCGGGATTCGGCCGCCCCGACCCGTCGTCGGGCGAGCGGTTCGGGGCGTAGCCCCGGGCGAAGCGGCGGGCCCGGACCGCGAGGTAGTACTCCATGATCTGGCGGACCTGGGCCTCGGTGAGGAGGTCGTCGGCGCGGAGGGCATACTCGACCCGGGCCGTCGGGTTCGCGTTCGCCCCGGTGAGCATCCCCAGATACGCCGGGGCGTCGGCCTCGTCGTGAATCGCCCGAAGGCCTCGGGCGAGCTTGGCAGCGGTCCCGAGGGACGGCATCCGGTCGCCGCGGATGAGACGCGAGATCGTCGAGTGGTCGACGCCGGACTGCTGGGCGAGCTGGCGCTGCGACATCTTCTTTGCCTTCAGCTGCGCCCGGAGCCACTCGTTGAAGGCACGCCCGTTGTTCGTCGTCATGCGCTCCCCGTCGTCGTGGATCCCGGCCGACCTCGTCGCCGTCGGTGCTCGCTGAGGCGGTCGGTCGGTGTGGCTGCATGATCGGGCGGGCGCACCGGGGCTCGACATCACCCAGAGGTACCGGTTCCAGGCGCCGACCGGCGGCCGGTCCGGTCGGGATCGGTGGAGTCGGGGGCGGTCTGCGGACCGGACCCTCGGCGTCGCGGCGGCCCGCAGAGGGCGCGGGCGGTTCGCCGAGTCCGACGACTAGCCGCTCTCGCCGAGCGCGCCGGCCGGTTCGCGCAGCCCCGCGCCCCGGCGCTTCGGCGAGACCGCGTACGCCACCGAACCCAAGACGATGACCGAGAAGACGCTGATCGACCGGTCGACGAGGGCGATCGTCGTCGCCTCCGTCAGCGGGACCCCGTAGGCGGTGACGAGGACCCCGACGACCCCGAGCTCGACGACGCCGAGGCCGGCCGGGCTCAAGGGGACGGCGGTGAGGAGCGAGCCGATGAGGGCGACGAAGGCCGCCCCGGAGAGGCCGAGGGACACGTCGGGGAGGCCGAGGGCGGCGACGACGAGGTAGAGCCTCGCCGCCTCGGTCGCCCAGATCGCCACGGTGACGACCCCGAGGATCGGCAGGGCCCGGCGACCCACGGCCAGAAAGACGCCCTCCTCGAAGCGGTCGTAGAGCTCGAGGACCCGGCCCGGCAACGGCAGGGCGGCGATGACCCGCCGCCCGAAGTTCCGGAGGGTGACGAGGCCGAGGATGAGGACGACGACGACCCCGACGCCGAGGGCGGACACGAACTGGATCTCCGTCGGCAGCCCGGTCCGGAAGCTCCAGAAACCGGCCCCGAGGCCGAGGATCGCGATGGCGATGAGGTCGAGGACCCGCTCGATGAAGACGGTCCCGAAGGTCCGCGACAGCGAGGCCGTGCTGTTCGCCTTCAGGAGCCAGGCCCGATAGAGGTCGCCGAGCTTGGCCGGGACGAGGCAGTTCACGAGCCAGGAGAGGAAGATGATCTCGGTCGCATCGATCGCCCCGAGCCGAAACCCCGCGCCCCGCAACAGGAGCGCCCAGCGGGCACCCCGGAGCGGGAAGCCGAGGTAGTAGACGACGAAGGCGGCGACGAGGAGCCAACCGTTCGCCCGGGAGATCCCGGCCGCGAGCTGTTCGACGGAGACGTCGAGGGCGACCCGGAAGATGAGGACGAGGAGGACGATCGGGACGACGATCGAGGCGATCGTCCGCGGCTGGCGCAGCCGGGCGACGAGAGACAGCTCGGCCCGTTCGACCGCCGCCTCGTTGCCGGCGCCCGGGGCCCCCGATCCGTCGAGCGGCGGGTCAGCCATCGCCGATCTCGCCCGCAGAGCCGCTGCCGGAGCGGCGCCTGCCCTGCCACCAGTTCAGGCCCTTCGCGATCGGCGTCGCGAGGCGGGCGACGATGGCCCCTCGCCCCGTCACGAGGCTCGCCGATCGGAGCGCGGCCCGCAGCCCCTCCGGCGTCGACGGATCGCCCTCGACGATCGTCGCGGCGACGCCGACCTCGAGGACCGTGTGGGCGTCCGAGACCGCGACGCCCGGGAGCCCATGCTCGGCGGCGAAGGCGGCGGCCCGGGCGTTCGCCCGGAAGAGAGCCCGGGCGTTGTGGACCTCGACCCAGTCGACGAGGCCGACGAGATCGCGGAGCCAGGCCCGGCGGCCGAGGGAGCCGCGCCAGCGATCGAAGGGGTGCGGGATCCCGACGAGCCCGCCCTGCTCGCGGACGGCGGCGATCGCCTCCCGCGCCGACAGCCCGCTCGGGACCGGACGCTCGAGGAAGCAGCCGATGAGGTCACCCTCGGCCGTCCGGATCTCCTCGCCGACGAGGACGACGAGACCCGGCGGGGCGGAGGCGCGGGCTTCCTGGGCCCCGTCGATCCGACCGTGGTCGGTGATCGCGAGGTGGGTGATCCCCCGCTCGAAGGCCGCCCGGACGACGTCCCGGGGTCGCGACCGACAATCGAAGCTCGCCGCCGTGTGGCAGTGGAGATCGACGAAGCAGCGGGGGCCGTCCCCGGTCCCCGCCGTCCGCTCGAACGAGACCCCCGCCGCCACCCTAGATCGTCTGGACGAGGGACTTCTTGAAGAAGTCGAAGTGCTCGAGGGCGAGGCCGGTCCCGAGGGCGACGCAGTTCAGCGGGTTCTCGGCGACGTGACAGGGCACGCCGGTGACCTGCGTGAGGAGCTTGTCGATGTTCCGCAGGAGCGAGCCGCCCCCCGACATGACCATCCCCTTGTCGATGATGTCGGAGCTCAGCTCCGGCGGCGTCTGCTCCAGGACGGCCCGGACGGCGGCGACGAGGGCTTGGAGGGGCGCCTCGATCGCCTCCATGACCTCCGAGCTCGTGATCGGGATCGTCCGCGGGAGCCCGGCGATGAGGTCGCGGCCCCGGACCTCCATCTGGAGCTCCCGCTCGAGCGGCAGGGCCGTCCCGATCTGGATCTTCACCTCCTCGGCCGTCCGCTCGCCGACCATGAGGTTGTACTTCTTGCGGATGTAGTTCGCGATCGCCTCGTCGAACTTGTTCCCGCCGACCCGGAGGCTGTTGGCGACGACGATCCCGCCGAGGGAGATGACCGCGATCTCGCTCGTCCCGCCGCCGATGTTGATGATCATGTTCCCCGAGGCGGCGCTGATCGGGACGTTCGCCCCGATCGCCGCGGCGAGCGGCTCCTCGATGAGGTACGCCTCCTTGGCTCCGGCTTTGAGGGCCGCGTCGCGGACGGCCCGCTTCTCGACCGAGGTCACCCCCGACGGGACGCTGATCATGACCTCGGGTCGCGAGAAGCCGATCCGGCCCTTCATCGCCTTGCCGATGAAGAACCGGAGCATCGCCTCGGTGATGACGTAGTCGGCGATGACGCCGTCCTTCATCGGCCGGATCGCGCTGATGTTCCCGGGCGTCCGGCCGATCATTTCGCGGGCCTCCTCGCCGACGGCGACGATCCGGTTGTCGTCCGAGACGGCGACGACCGAGGGCTCCTGGATGACGATCCCCCGGCCCTGGACGTAGACGAGGACGTTCGCGGTTCCGAGGTCGATACCGATCTTCATGGGCGATCACCTGCAGGGGCGTCCGGCAGCCGGTCGATCCGGGCGCCGAGGGCGCGGAACTTCTCTTCGATGTTCTCATACCCACGCTCGACGTGGTGGGCACCGCGGACGACGCTCTCCCCCTCGGCGGCGAGGGCAGCGAGGATGAGCGAGGCGCCGGCGCGGAGGTCGCCGATCTCGGTGACGGCGCCCCGGAGCGGCGTCCGGCCGCGGATCGTCGCGTGGTGGGCGTCGTGGACGGTGACGTCGGCGCCCATCCGGGCGAGCTCGGTCAGCCACTCGAGACGATCCTCGAAGACCGTCTCGTGGACCTGCGACGTGCCGACGGCCTGGGTCAAGAGGACACAGGTCGGCGGCTGGAGGTCGGTGGCGAGCCCCGGGTAGGGGGCCGTCTCGATATCGGCCGCCCGGTAGCCGCCGGCGCCGAGCGCGCTCCCGTCGACCTCGATCCAGTCGGGGCCGCAGGCGATCCCGACGCCGACCCGCCCGACGACGTCGAGGAAGGCGCCGAGGTGATCGCAGGGCGCGCCCTCGAGGCGAACCCGGCCGCCGGTCACGGCCGCGGCGACGGCGAAGGTCCCGGCCTCGATCCGATCGGGCAGGACCCGGTGCTCGGCGCCGCGGAGCCGGCGCCGACCTTCGACCTCGATCCGATCGGGGGCCGTCCGCTCGACCTCGGCCCCCATCTTCTGGAGGAAGGCGATGAGGTCGTCGACCTCGGGCTCGCGGGCAGCCGGTTCGATGACCGTGTGGCCGTCGGCGAGGGTCGCGGCGAGGAGCGCGTTCTCGGTCCCCATGACCGTCACGAACGGGAAGCGGACCTCCGCCCCCCGGAGGCGACCCGGAGCCCGGGCGTAGTAGTAGCCGTACCGGTAATCGATCTCGGCGCCCATGGCCCGCATCGCGTCGACGTGGAGGTTGACCGGCCGCCGGCCGATCCGGTCGCCGCCCGGGTTGCTGATGATGACCTGTCCGCGGCGGGCAAGGAGCGGGCCCAGGAGGATGAAGCTCGCCCGCATCCGCGCCGCCGCCTCGAGGGGGACGAAGAGCCACTCGATGTCCCCGGCGGCGACCTCGTAGACGTTCGGGGCCGGATGGTCGACGACGACGCCGAGCTCGCGGAGCGTCTCGGTCATGACCCGAACGTCCTCGATCTCGGGCACGTTCTCGAAGCGGCACCGCTCGCCGGTCAGGGTCGCCGCGGCGAGGAGCTTGAGGGCGGCGTTCTTCGAGCCGCTGATCCGGACCCGGCCGGCAAGGGGCCGACCGCCCTCGATCCGGTACCGCTCGCGGGCGACCGGCTCCGGCCGAAACTCCCACTGGAACGGCCGGGCGTCGGCCACCGGATCAGCCGCCGTGGCGACGGCCCTCGCGGTAGCGTCGCTCGGCGACGCGAACCCGGAGGAGCGCCTGCTGGAGGGCGGCCCGGGCGGCCGCGAGGTCGGCCCCCTCGTGGTAGCCGGTCTCGAGGGCCCGCTCGGCCTCGCGTTGGGCCTCGCGGGCCTTCTCGAGGTCGATCTCGGACGCGAGATCGGCGGTCTCGGCCATGACGACGACCTTGTCGGGGCGGACCTGGAGGAAGCCGCCGACGATGGCGAACGATTCGATCGTCGCGCCCTTGCGGATCCGGAGCTCGCCGAGGCCGAGCATCGAGACGAGGGGTGCGTGGTGCGGGAGGACGCCGAGCTCGCCCTCGATGCCGGGCAACACGACGGCGTCGACCTCGTCCGAGAAGGCGAGCCGCTCGGGGGTGACGATCTCGAGCTTCAGCGGCACGAGGCCCACCTCCTCGCCTCCGACGCCACGAGGCCGCCCGGAAGACCGGGCTGACGGCGGTCGACGGGCGGCATCACTCAGACCGCCCCGAGCTTCGCCGCCTGCCGGCGCACGTCGTCCATCGTTCCCGCCAGGAAGAAGGCCTGCTCGGGGAGCGTATCGGCCTTGCCCTCAAGGATCTCCTTGAACGAGGCGACGGTGTCGCGGATCGGGACGTAGACACCGGGCCGGCCGGTGAAGACCTCGGCGACGTGGAACGGCTGGCTCATGAACCGCTGGAGGCGCCGGGCCCGGGCCACGATCGCCTTGTCCTCTTCGGAGAGCTCGTCGATCCCGAGGATCGCGATGATGTCCTGGAGGTCGCGGTAGCGCTGGAGGACCCGCTGCGTCTCCCGAGCGACTTCATAGTGCTCCTGCCCGACGACGTTCGGATCCAACACCCGCGAGGTCGAGGTGAGCGGGTCGACGGCCGGGTAGATGCCGAGCTCGGCGATGCTCCGCTCGAGGCGGATCGTCGAGTCGAGGTGGCCGAAGGTCGTCGCCGGGGCCGGGTCGGTGTAGTCGTCGGCGGGGACGAAGACGGCCTGGAGGCTCGTGATCGAGCCCTTCTTCGTCGAGGTGATCCGCTCCTGGAGGGCGGCCATCTCGGTCGCCAGGTTCGGCTGGTAGCCGACGGCCGACGGCATCCGGCCGAGGAGGGCCGAGACCTCCGAGCCGGCCTGGGTGAAGCGGAAGATGTTGTCGATGAAGAGGAGGACGTCGCGGCCTTCTTCGTCGCGGAAGTACTCGGCCATCGTGAGGCCCGTCAGCCCGACCCGGAGGCGCGCCCCCGGCGGCTCGTTCATCTGACCGAAGACGAAGGCGGTCTTCTCGATGACGCCCGATTCGGTCATCTCCCGGATCAGGTCGTTGCCCTCCCGGGACCGCTCGCCGACGCCGGCGAAGACCGAGACCCCGGCGTGCTCCTGGGCGACGTTGCGGATCAGCTCCTGGATGATGACGGTCTTGCCGACGCCGGCGCCGCCGAAGATCCCGACCTTACCGCCCTTCTTGAAGGGGCAGATGAGGTCGATGACCTTGAGGCCGGTCTCGAAGACCTCGACCTCCGTCGACTGCTCGTCGAAGGCGGGGGCCTCGCGGTGAATGGGGAGCTTGACCTCGGCGACGACCTCGCCCTTGCCGTCGATGGGCCGACCGAGAACGTCGAAGACGCGGCCGAGGGTCGGCGCCCCGACGGGGACGGTGATCGGGGCGCCCGTGTCGCGGGCGGGGACGCCGCGGGCGAGGCCGTCGGTCGTCGTCATCGCCACGGTCCGGACCCAGTTGTTGCCGAGGTGCTGCTGGACCTCGCAGACGAGGGGCAGGTCGCCGGGCCGCTCGATCTCGACGGCGTTGAGGATCGCCGGCAGCTGGCCGGCCGGGAACTCGATGTCGACGACCGGGCCGGTGATCTGGATGACCCGGCCGGTCGCCGGGGCGGTGGTCGTGGCGGTTGCCATCGTCGTCAGTCGGTGCCTCCGTCGTGGTCTCGCTGCGGCGCGGATGTCGGGCGGGCTAGATCGCCCGGGCGCCCGTCGCGATCTCGATCATCTCGCGGGTGATGTTCGCCTGGCGAACCTTGTTGTAGACGAGGGTCAGGTCCTCGATGAGCTCTTCCGCGTTCTCCGTCGCGTTCTTCATGGCGACCATCCGGCTCGACTCCTCCGAGGCCTTCGCCTCCAGGACGGCCTGGTAGAGGCGGGTCGCGACGTAGCGCGGGAGGAGCTGCTCCAGCACGGTCGCCGCGTTCGGCTCGAAGAGGAACTGGCGGCCCGGGATCCCGACGGCGGTGTCCTCGGCCGGACTGATTGGTAGGAGCGGGGCGAGGGTCGGCCGCTGAACCAGGGTCGAGACGAAGTGGGAGTAGATGATGTCGACCCGGTCGGTGACGCCGGCAACGTAGTCGTCGGTGACGAGGCGGGCGAGGGGGAGGATGTCGGCGAAGGTCGGCCGGTCGCCGAAGCCCGGGAAGTGGGCCTCGATCGGGACCCGGGCCCGGCGCATCGCGTCCCGACCCTTCCGGCCGACGGTGATGACCGTCAGATCGCCCGGGTGCTCGGTGATCGTCCTGGCCGCGAAGCGGATCGTGTTCGTGTTCAGGGGACCGGCGAGGCCGCGGTCGGTCGTGATGAGGACGAGGCAGCGCTTCCCGCCCTCGCGCCGGGCGAGGAGGGGGTGCTCCTCGCCGCCGAGGACGGCGGCCAGATCGGCGAGGACCTCGTCGATCTTGTCGCTGTAGGGGCGGGCGGCGAGGGTCGCGTCCTGGGCCCGCTTGAGCTTCGAGGCGGCGACGAACTGCATCGCCCGGGTGATCTGTTTGATGTTCCGGACGGCGCCGATCCGCCGCCGGATCTCACGCTGGCTCGCCATCGCCTGCTCCGCCGCTCCGCGTCACGAACCCGATCCGCTCAGGCAAGGAACTCGCTCCGGAAGGCGGCGATCGCCTCGTCGAGGGCGGCTGCCAGCTCGTCGGTCAGGTCCTTCTTCTCGGCGAGCTCCTTGAGGATCGCCGGCCGTTCGTGCTCGAGGAAGCGGTAGAACCCGGTCTCGAACTCCTTCACCTTCGGGGTCGGCACGTCGTCGAGATGCCCCTTCGTCGCCGCGTAGAGGATGGCGACCTGCTTTTCGACCGGGAGCGGCTGGTACTGCGGCTGCTTGATGACCTCGGAGAGCTTCTCGCCCCGGGTCAGCTGGTCGCGGGTCGCCTTGTCGAGGTCCGAGGCGAACTGGGCGAAGGCGGCCAGGGCGCGGTACTGGGCCAGGTCGAGCTTCAACGGCGCGGCGACCTTCTTCATCGCCTTCGTCTGGGCGGCCGAGCCGACCCGGCTGACCGAGATCCCGATGTTGAGGGCCGGTCGCTGGCCGGCGTTGAAGAGGTCGGTCTCGAGGAAGATCTGGCCGTCGGTGATGCTGATGACGTTCGTCGGGATGTAGGCCGAGACGTCGTTCGCCTGGGTCTCGATGATCGGGAGGGCGGTGAGCGAGCCGCCGCCGTGCTCGGCGTTCAGCCTGGCCGCCCGCTCGAGCAGTCGGCTGTGGAGGTAGAAGACGTCGCCCGGATACGCCTCGCGGCCCGGCGGGCGGCGCAGGAGGAGCGCCATCTCGCGGTAGGCCCAGGCGTGCTTGGAGAGATCGTCGTAGACGCAGAGGGCGTCCTTGACGAGCTTGCCCTCGACCTCGACGCCGTTCTCCATGACCTCCTCGCCGATGGCGGCCCCGGCGTACGGGGCCAGGTACTGGAGCGGTGCCGGGTCCTCGGCCCCGGCGACGACGACGATGGTGTGGCCCATCGCCCCGTACTTCTCCAGGGTCGCCACGGTGTTGGCGACGGTCGAGAGCTTCTGACCGATGGCGACGTAGATGCAGACGAGGCCCTGGCCCTTCTGGTTGATGATCGTGTCGACGGCGAGGGCGGTCTTCCCGGTCTGGCGGTCGCCGATGATGAGCTCGCGCTGCCCGCGCCCGATCGGGATGAGGGCGTCGATCGCCTTGATCCCGGTCTGGACCGGGGTGTCCACGGGCTGGCGGGTGATGACGCCGGGGGCGATCCGCTCGACGGGCCGGAAGCGGTCGGTCTGGATCGGGCCCTTGTCGTCGAGGGGCCGGCCGAGGGGATCGACGACCCGCCCGAGGAGCGCCTGGCCGACGGGGACCTCGACGACCCGGCCGGTCGTCTTCGCGGTGTCGCCCTCCTTGATCGCGGTCGCGTCGCCGAGGATGACGCAGCCGACGGTCTCCTCCTCGAGGTTGAGGGCGAGGCCCATGACCCCGTTCGGGAACTCGATGAGCTCCGAGGCGACGGCGGCGTCGAGCCCGTAGACCTGGGCGATCCCGTCGCCGACCTCGACGACGGTTCCGACGCTCCGGGTCTCGACCGCCTCCTCGAAGCGGTCGATCTCCGACTTGATGATCGTGATGATCTCGTCCGATCGAATGGCCATCTTGCTTCCTCTCTAGCCGCCGGCTCGACCCGCCTTCGTCGCCGTCACGAACCGCTCGCCGGCACCGTGCCGGCCGCCCAACCCCGGCCCGCGGCGAGGAGCCGGTTCCGGAGCCGCTCGAGGCGGCCGCGCACCGATGCATCGTAGAACCGATCGCCGATCCGGACCACGAGCCCGCCGAGGAGGTCGGGATCGACCAGCTCCCGCAACTCCACCCGTCGGCCGGCGAGGCGGGCGAGCCGCTCGCGCAGGGCGTCCCGCTCGGCGTCGCTCAGCGGAGCGGCACTCGTGACCTCGGCCTCGACGATGTCCCGGCGGGCGTAGACGAGACGCCGGTAGGCGTCGGCGACCCGCGGCAGGAGGGCCACCCGCCGTCGCTCGACGAGGAGGCCCACGAACCGGGCGAGCTGCCGCCCGACCTGCTCGGCCACCTGACGACGAACGGTCGGCGGGTCCGCCTCGGGCGCCGGGAGCCGCTCGATCGCCGCCTCGAGGAGCCGCTCGAAGGCCGGGCCGCCGAGGATCGCCCCGACGGCGGCCTGTCGCTCCCGTAGCGGGATCGCCGGGTTGTCGACGATCCGGAGGACGGCCTCGACGGTGAACGCCTCGGCGGCCGTGGTGAGGGCGGCGAGCCAGGCGTCGTGGGTTCCGTCGCGCTCGGCGAGCTCGAAGGCCGCCTCGGCGTAGCGTCGGGCCGCAGTCGTCGGTCGGCGGGGCATCGTCGTCCTCAGCCGCCCTGGGCGGTCCCGTCTCGCTCCGCCGTCGCCGTCTCGGCGAGGAACTCCTCGACGATCCGGCGGTGGCGGGCGTCGGTCATCGTCTCGCCGACGACCTTCGCCGCCGCGGCGAGGGCGAGGTCGGCGACCTCGGCTCGGAGGTCGGCGATCGCCCGCTGCTTCTGGGCCTCGATCTCGGCCTGGGCCGCCGCCCGGAGCTGCTCGAGCTCGGCGCGGGTCGCCGCGATGTCGGCCTCCCTCGCCTCCTGGGCCGCCCGCTGGGCGCGGTTGATGATCTCCGTCGCCTCCTTCCGGGCCTCCTGGATCGCCGCCAGGCGCTCGGCGGCGGCCTGCTCGCGGTCGCGACGCGCCTGCTCGGCGTCCTTGAGGCCCTGCTCGATCCGGGCCCGCCGCTCGTCGAGCATCGCGGTGATCCGCCGGAAGGCGAAGGCCCAGATGAGGGCGAGGAAGACGAGGAAGTTCAGGGCGCTGACGATGATCCAGAAGAGGTTGATCGTCAGGCCCGCTTCGGCCCCGGCCTCGGCCCCCGGCCGGACCGCCGTCTGCGAGGCGGCCGCGGCGATCGCCAGCAGGTCCACGTCTCGTGCTCCGCTTCGGTCGGCCGGCCGGACCTAGACCTTGACGAAGATCGAGAGCAGGCCGACGACGATGGCGAGGACGCCGAGTCCTTCGGCGAAGGCGGCGAGGATGATCGCGAGTCCGCGGATCTGGCCGCCCGCCTCCGGGTTGCGGCCGATCGCCGCGCTCGACATCCCGGCCAGGATGCCGATTCCGATGCCGGGACCGATGACGCCGAGGGCAGCGATCCCTGCGCCGAGGTTCTCCATGGTCGTTCCTTCCTCCTGTGAAACCGGGCCGTGGCCCGGCCTGAACTTGGGACCGGGTGGACGGGTCGACGGAGCCGACAGGCCGGGGTCGCCGCCGCGTCGGCGGCCTCGCCCGTGCCGGCCGCTCCGGCCGACCGAGCTAGTAGTGGGCCGGGGCCGGCGTCGGCCCCCCTTCGCCGAGCATCGCCTCGGCGGATTCCACGATGTGTTCTTCTTCGTGGCTTTCGATCGCCACGAGGGTGAAGATGAGCATGAGGACGCTGAAGATCAAGGCCTGGACGAAGTTCAGCATGAGCTCGAGGGCGAAGAGCGCCACCGGGACGACGGCGATGGTAAGGGCCGTCACGACCCCGATGGCGACCTCGCCGCCGTAGATGTTGCCAAAAAGTCGCATCGCCAGGGTGACGGGTTTCACGAACTCGAGCATCAGCTCGATGATGCCGACGAAGCAGGCGATGAGCCCGGCGCCGATCCCCTTCCGGAACTCGCCGAGGGGGAAGAACTTGCCGAGGTAGCCAAGGACGCCGTTGGCCCGGAAGCCCTGGAACTCGAAGTAGGCGAAGGCGACGAGGGCGAGCCCGATCGTCACGTTGGCGTCGCTCGTCGGGGCCCGCAGCTCGGGCACCTTCCCGACCGGCGGGACGAGCCCGCTCCAGTTCGAGAAGAGGATCAAGAGGAAGAAGGCGGCGTAGAAGGGGACGTGGGCGCGGGCCTTGGGTCCACCGATCGAGGTCGCGAAGTTCAGGAGCTGCTCGTAGGCGAACTCGACGACGTTCTGGGTCCCGGAGGGGACGTCCCGCATCCGCCGCGTTGCGGCGATGGCCAGGCCGAGGAGGAGGGCCATGACGATCCACATCGTCAGGAGCGACGAACTGATCGAGGGGTGGAAGCCGATGGCCACGGGTCCCGCCGGGAGCGAGCTCGAGGGGTCGAGATCGATCACGACGTGGGGCGGCGGGAGTTCGAGGTTGCCCTCGATGAAGCAGACCGGGAACGCGCAGGCGCCGCCGGGCTGGCCCGGCGGGAACGGCGGGACGAAGAGGACGGCGAGGACGTCGACGACGATGACGCCCACGACGAGAAGGACGAGGTTTCGCACGAGCCGCGAGCGGGGCGGGCGCTCGGCGACCTCGGCGGAGTCGGTGACCCCGGCCACCGCCGTGACGCCCGGGACGGCGGGGGCGGCGTCGCTGGGGTTGGGATCGGGATGTCGTTGCTCGTCCGACACGCTCGCTCCAGGGGCAGGAGCGCGGCTCGCCGCCGCGCTCGTGATCGGTTGTCTCGTCGCTCGTCAGTTGTCGAGGGTCGCCAGGAACCGGGTGATGAGCCGGTAGACCGCCCGGGCGCCCACCGCCAGCCCGGCGAACAGGCCGACGAGCACGAAGATCGGGACGGTGCCGAGCTGCCGGTCCACCCAGTAGCCGAACAGTACGCCCGCCAGGGTGGTGACCAGCAGAACGATTCCGATCTCCGAGAAGAGGGCGAAATAGGCCCAGGCTCGTCCGGGCTCGATCATGGGCGACCTGGCAAGGCGGCGGTTAGTGTAGCAGGTGCGCGGCGGGATCCGCCATCACTGGTCTCGTAGCCAAGCAAATCTGTCAGGGCCAACAGCAACGTGAATCTGTCAGTCTTCCGAGATGGAGACGACGATCACGATGACCGCCAAGGAGCAGCAACGGGCGTGGGTCCTGGCCAAGATCCTCCAGGGCGAGCTCTCGATGCCTGAGGGTGCCGAGCGGCTCGGCCTCTCCGAGCGGCAGTTCCGGCGCCTCCGCCATCGGCTGCCACAGGGTCCCCATCCTGGTGCGGCGGGCGGCAAGAGGTCCCGTCCCCGGGCCAACGCCTCCCGGGGCGGCCGTTCCTGGTCGCCGGGCGTCCGGGCCGTCCCCCGGACGCGCCCTGGCGGATGCGCCCTCGGCCGTGGCAAAGCCGGGCCGGCGTCCACCCACGCTCGCCCCGGATTCTGGTCATCTTCTCATCAGACGCACCTTCCGTGGCACGGATCGGCGTCCGGGGCCGGTTCGGGCAGGGTGGCGACCCCGGACGGAGCGCCGCCCGAGCGTGGCGAAGGGGGCACCGACGGCGCCCCGACCGCCCTCCG
>JBHOQO010000134.1:0-7347 GCA_042408925.1 Chloroflexota bacterium
TGGAGGGCCCGGTGGGATTCGAACCCACGACCGGAGGATTAAAAGTCCCCTGCTCTACCCCTGAGCTACGGGCCCGTCCGCGAGTAACGATACCCGGCCGCCGAGCCGGGGGTGTGGAGCGACGCGTCGGCTGCGGCGGACCCGCTACCCCTCCTCGGAGCGCCGATAGAGACGCCAGGCGACGACCCACCCGCCAAGGATGAGGAGCCCGCTCAGGATCCGCAGCTCGGCCTCGGCATGGCCCGGCGGCCCGCCCGCGGCGGCGAGGACCGTCGTCGCCTGCCAGCCGAGCCAGCCGATGCTCGCGGCGGCAGAGACGGCGAGGAGGAGCGCGGCCAGGATCGAGCGGCTCACCCGGCTATTCTGCCGCGGCGCCGCCGGGTCTTGCTCGAACGGCCGCGACTGACCCCCTCGGAACCCTCGATCAGCGCCCACCTGACCAAGGTCGTTGACAGCGCAACGATCTCGGCGTAGGCTGGCACCGTCGCGGGTCGACGCGGCCGGACCGCCAGCCGGGCCGTGACCCCGACGCACCAGGATCAGCGCGCCGACGACGGGCGCCGTACCGCCGCGTCCTCGGCCAGGAAGGAGGGAGACCCGATGCTCGTTCCGGATCTCGGTACCTACGTCGACTGGGGGCTCCTCGCCCTGCGGGCCGCCGTCGGGATCATCTTCATCATCCACGGCTGGCCGAAGATCACCGGTGCCCGCGGGATGGCCGAGGCGATGGGCCGCCCCGGGACGGCGGGCGTCGCCTTCATCACCGTCCAGGGCCTCGTCGAGGCCGTCGGCGGCGTCCTTCTCATCCTCGGGATCTGGACCCAGCTCGTGAGCGTCCTCTTCGCGATCATCATGGTCGGGGCGATCTACCTGAAGAACACGATGATGAAGACCGGCTTCATGTCGATGCAGGCGACCGGCTGGGAGTTCGACTTCGTCCTCCTCGCGGCGAACCTCGCCCTCCTGACCCTCGGCCCGGGCGCCATCGCCGTCCTGCCGTCGGTCGTCGCGGCCCGGTAAGGCGACCGGGGGCGGAGCCGGTCAGCGAGCCGCCGGGCCCCGCCCGACCTCGGGGTTCGCGCAATATGGGAGCGGCTCGCCCCGGAGCCCCGCCAGGAGGTTCGCGGCCGCCATCTCGGCCATCCGGGCCCGGGTCGCCCGCGACGCCGATCCGATGTGGGGGACGACGATCGCGTTCGGCAGCCGCAGGAGCGGGTGGTCGGGCGGCAACGGCTCGGGGTCGGTGACGTCGAGGGCGGCGCCGCCGATCCACCCGGCCCGCAGCGCCTCGACGAGGGCGTCGGTGTCGACGATCGGCCCCCGGGCGGTGTTCACGAGGATCGCCGTCGGCTTCATCCGGCGGAGCCGGCCGGCGTCGACGAGCCGGTGGGTCTCGGCCGTCAGGGGGACGTGGAGGGAGACGACGTCGCTCCGCTCGAAGAGCTCGTCGAGCTCGACCCAGCTCGCGCCGAGGGCGGCCTCGACCGCCGGGTCGGCCCGTCGGCGACCGTGGTAGAGGACGGTCATGCCGAAGCCGGCGCCCCGCCGGGCGACGGCCTGGCCGATCCGCCCGAACCCCACGAGCCCGAGGGTCGCGCCGTGGACGTCCGACCCGAGGAGGAGCATCGGGTCCCACGTCTGCCAACGACCCTCCCGGACGAAGTCGGCCGCCTCAACGATCCGCCGGGCGGCGGCCATGAGGAGGGCGAAGGCGAGGTCGGCCGTCGTCTCGGTGAGGACGCCCGGCGTGTGGCCGACCGGGATCCCGCGCCGGGTGCACTCGACGAGGTCGATGTTGTCGACCCCGACGGCGTAGTTCGAGACGACCCGCAGCTCCGATCCTGCGGCATCAAGGAACTCGGCGTCGACCCGATCGGTCAGGAGCGTCAGGACCCCGCTGCAGCCGGCGACGGCCTCGAGGAGGGCGTCCCGGGGCGGCGGGAGCGGCTCCTCCCAGACCAACAGCTCGGTCGCCTCCCGGAGCGGCGCCAGACCCGCTTCGGGGATCCGCCTCGCGACGAAGACCCGGGGCCGATGCTCCGTCGTCATGCCGCCCCCGCCCGGCCGACGAACCCGGCGATCCGCCGGAGGGCCTCCTCGAGCTCCGACCGGGCGGCCGCGTAGCTGAGCCGGACGTGGGTCCGGGCCAGGTCGCCGAAGGCCGTCCCCGGCAGGACACAGACGCCCGCCTCGTCGAGGAGGCGGTCGGCGAACGTCGCTCCGTCGAGTCCGGTCCCGGACACGTCGGGGAAGACGTAGAAGGCGCCGGCGGGCCGCGGGCAGCGGAGGCCCGGGATCCGGGCCAGGCCCTCGACGACGAGGTCGCGTCGGGCGGCGAACTCCTCGACCATCGCCGTGACCGGTTCCTGCGGACCCCGCAGGGCGTCGATCGCCGCCCACTGGACGAAGGTCGGGGCACAGCTCACCGAGTTGATGATGAGCGCCCCGAAAACGCCCGCGAGGTCCGGCGGGACGATGGCGTAGCCGAGGCGCCAGCCGGTCATGGCGTACGTCTTCGAGAAGCCGTCGAGGATGACGGTCCGCTCCGCCATGCCGGGCAGCGAGGCGATGGAGACCGGCACGGCGCCGTCGTAGACGATCCGGCTGTAGATCTCGTCGGAGAGGACGATGACGTCGAAGCGCCGGGCGAGATCGGCGATCACCCCGAGCTCGGCCTCGCTGAGCACGTCGCCGGTCGGGTTCGCCGGCGAGTTGAGGACGAGGAGGCGGGTCCGGGTCGAGACGCGGCGCTCGAGCTCGGCGAGATCGAGCCGCCACTCCGGGGAGCCCGTCGTCGGCAGCGGCACGACCCGAGCGCCGAGGAAGCGGGCGAGCGAGGCGTAGATCGGGTAGCCCGGATCCGGGACGAGGACGTCGTCGCCGGGCTCGACGAGGGCGAGCATCGCGTAGAGGATCGCCGACTTGGCGCCGACCGTCACGAGGACCTGCTCCGGATCGATCGCGATCCCGCGCCGCCTCCCGGCGTCCTCGGCGATCGCCCGGCGGAGCTCGGGGATCCCCGGGTACGGTGCATAGTGGGTCGCCCCAGCCTCGAGCGCCCGGACGGCGGCAAGGCGGACGTGGGCCGGGGTGTCGAAGTCGGGCTCGCCGAGCTCGAGGTGGACGATGGACCGACCGGTCGCTTCGAGCGCCCGCGCTCGCGCCGCCCACTCGAAGGCGCTCTCGGTTCCGAGGTCCGCGATCCGTCGTGCCAGGTGCATCGCTTCACCTCCTGCGAGCCCGAGCATGCAGCCTCCGATCGTTCAGGACAAGGTCGAATTTCTGAAGCATCTGTGAAGGCAACCTACACTATTGCGGACGCGCGCCGCAAGCCGGCTCGGAACCGGCCCCCGACAACGCAACGGAGACGCGACAAATGCTCCACCTCGGCCGCCTCCAGCTCCTCCGCGAGGTCGTACGGCGGGGGACCGTCCACGCCGCAGCCGAGGCGCTCCACGTCAGCCCCTCGGCCGTTTCGCAACAGCTCCGGCTCCTGGCCGACGAGACCGGGCTCGTCCTCTTCGAGCGGGTCGGGCGGCGCCTCCGCCCGACCGAAGCCGCCCTCCGCCTCGCCGACCGTGCCGACGAGATCGGGGGCCTCGTCGCCGCGGCGGAGGCCGACGTCGCCCGACTCCGGGGCCACCTCACCGGGACGTTCCGGGTCGCCGCCTTCCCGACGGCGGCCCGAACGCTTCTGCCGCCGGTCGTCGCCGCGCTCGCCCGCCGCCATCCCCTGCTCCAGATCACGATCCGCGACTTCGAGGCCGACGAGAGCCTCGTCGCCCTGGGAGCCGACGATCTCGATCTTGCCCTCGTCGACGAGTACGCCGAGCCCGAGCCGGGCTGGCCGCGAACGCTCGAGCGACGCCTCGTCCTCGAGGACCCGCTCCTCCTCGCCCTGCCCCTCGACTGGCCGCGGCCCGAGGCGGTCCGGCTCGCCGACCTGGCGCACGTCCCGTGGATCATGGACACCGAGACGAGCCACCTCTACCGGGTCGTCGCGGCGGCCTGTCGCGCCGCCGGCTTCGTCCCGGCGATCCGCTCCCACTGCAAGGACTACGCCGTGATCCTCGCCCTCGTCGCGGCCGGCCTCGGGGTGGCCGTCGTGCCCGGACTCGCCGTCCGCGACCGCGACGTGGCGGTCCGGTTGACCCAGCTCGAGCCGCCGCTCGTCCGGCGGATCAGCGCCGCCTTCCGTCGCGAGCGGATCGGTCACCCGGCGGTCCGCGAAGCGCTCGAGGAGCTCCGGCGCGCCGGCGCGGCAGAGCCGAAGGGCTCCGACTCGGCCTAGAATGCCCGCATGGGCCGCTTCTACACGATCGACAGCGCGAACGCACGCCTCCCCGAGGTTCGGGCGATCCTCGAACGCCTCCGGGAGCAGCGGGCCGAGCTCATCGCCCTCCGGGACGAGCTGGCGGCTCGGCGGCGCGGGGGCGGAGGAGCCGAGGGCGGCCCGGCGGAGGGGGCCCGGTCGCCGCGACCGGCCAAGGCGGCGAGCGAGGCCGAGGCGCTGCGGCTTCGGATGCGGGGGATCATCGACCAAATGGAGGCTGCCGTCCAGCAGCTCGTCGACTGGGACATCTCGCTCCGCGACATCGAGAGCGGGCTCGTCGACTTCCCGGCCCTGGCGAACGGCCGCCAGATCTGGCTCTGCTGGCGCCTCGGCGAGGACGAGATCGGCTGGTGGCACGAGCTCGAGGCCGGCTTCGCCGGTCGGCGGCCGCTCATCGACCTCGCCTGAACCTGCCGACCCTCCGTTCGTGCCGAGCGTCCCCCTTCGAACCGCCGCCCCGACCAGCCCGACGGCCGAGGCCGCCGGCGTCCAATCGGGGCGCATCGTCTCGGGGCGCATCGTCTCGGGGCGCATCGTCCAGGGCGGGCGGGCCAAGGCGTACCGGCCCCTCCCGCCCCCCGAGCGGGAGGCGGCGATCCGGGCCGGTCTGGCTGCCTACCGTCGGGGCGACTACTTCCTCGCCCATGAGCTCCTCGAGCCGGCCTGGCTTGGCAGTTCGGACCTCGCCGAGCGCGACCTGTTGTCCGGTCTGATCAAGCTCGCCGCCGCCTACGTCCACGCGGCCCGCGGCAACCCCCTCGGCGTCCTCAAGAACCTCCGCGGAGCGCGGGAGCGCCTCGACCGAGGTGCGGCGGCCGCCGGCGGGGCGATCCCCGTCAACGTCGAGGCGCTCATCGCGGCCGTCGATCTCCGGATCCGGCGGCTCGAGGCGGCGGCACAACGCGGACGGCGCCCTCCGAGACTCGCCCTCCGGGCACCCCGGCTCCGCCGGCTCGGGCGGGGAAACCCGCAGTGATCCGCCGCGGCCCGGGCATCCCGGCGGTCGACGTCCTCGAGGCCCATCGCCGACTCACGGGGCCGGGCGAGGTGCGGCCGCTCCTCGTCGACGTCCGGGAACCGGACGAGTTCGTGCGGGTCCGCGCCGCCGGAGCAGTCCTCGTCCCGCTCGGGACGCTCCCGGGGCGCTGGCGCCAGCTGCCACGCGATCGCCCCATCCTCGTCATCTGCGCCACGGGCAACCGCTCGGCTTCGGCGACGGCGTTCCTCCTCGCGGCCGGCTTCCGGGACGTGGCAAACGTCGAGGGCGGCACGGTCGCCTGGTACCGGGCGGGCCTCCCCTGGCGGAGCGGGCCGCCGGACCCGGAGGAGCTGGGGTAGCGGCCCCGCCCGGCCCTACCCCGCCGAGCCGCCGCGCCGCAAGACGCGCCGGGCGATCTCCCGGGCTCGATCGGGATGGGCGTACGCCCAGCCGATGACGATGAGGATGATGAAGTCGAGGGTCCCGACCCCGGCGGCGTTCAAGTAGCCGAGCTGCTGGCCGATCTCGCCGCCGATCTTGAGGGCCGGGATCACGACCCCGAAGAGCCCGAGCTGGAAGAACGGCGGCTGCGGGGCGAGGTTCGTCCGGGCGGCGGCGCCGATGAGCCCGTCGGCCGTCCGACCGCCGATGACGAAGGCGTGCGACCCGGAGACGACCGAGGCCGCGCCGGCCAGCCCCGCGCTCGGGAAATCGCTCTGGGCGAGGTGCTTCCACTCCCCGATCTCGCCGTGGCTGTCGGGGATCGCCCAATAGACCTCGCCGCGGGGCCGCTGGCCGTCGAAGCCGCCGACGACGTACATCGTCCCGTTCGCGGCGAAGCCGGTCGCCTCGGCCCGGGCGGCCGGCAGGTTCACGTCGTTCCGGATCCCCCACCGCACGACGGTGCCGGCCGCATCGCCGGTCCCGAGCTCGCCGCGCTGGACGGCCCCGACCGGGCCGCTCGCGTCGACCCCGCCGACGTACCAGAGGTAGTCGCCGACGAGCATCGCCACCCCGCCCGACTGCGGCCGCGCGAGCGGCGCTTGCGCCTGCCACGCCCCGAGGGCGTTCCGCTGGAGGACCGAGGCCCAGACCGTGTCGGTCGGTCCGTTCGGACCGCTCCCGCCGACGACGATGAGCCCGTTCGGCGAGGCGACGGCCCCGGCCCCGGTCCGCGGTTCCGGGAGCGCGAGGGTGTCGCTCGTCGACCACTCACCGAGCGCCCCGGTCGAGAGGTCGGGGGTGAGGACGAAGGTCGTCGCCGTCGGATTCCCGGCCGCATCGGTCCCACCGATCACGTAGACCGAGCCGCCGAAGACCGCGACGGCCGCGTTCGCCCGGGGCTCCGGCAGCGCCGGCCCCTCCGTCCAGCGGTCGAAGGTGCTGCCGTCGACGAGCTTGGCGACGTAGACCGTCGACGTCGCCGCCGAGCCGTTCGAGCCGCCGATGTAGAGGAGCTGCGTCCCGACCTGGACGACCGAGCCGCCGATCCGCGGCTCGGGGAGCGTCAGCTCGGTCGGCGACGGCTCCCACGGCAGGGGCGCCCCCGCCGGGACCGGGCAGGGCATCCCCTCGCCGTTCTCGGGCGGGCAGAGGTTGACCGGCGACCAGACGAGGACGCCGAGGTCGATGGTGGGGAAGACCGTGAAGTAGTAGGCCCGGTCCGGCAGGTAGCCGAGCATGAGGATGATGACGACGAACCAGAAGAAGGCCTTGATCGACGCCCACGACCAGCCGTCGGCGTCGAGCAGCCCGAAGAGCGCGCGCTTTCGGATCTTCCCGGGGCCGAGCTGCTGAGCCTGAGCCATCTCCTCCATCCTTCGTGCGGTCAGTGGCGGTCGGGCCGGACGGCGGACAGCACGCCGGCCGGCTGACCGGTCCTCATCGGGTCCCTGCTCCTACTGGACGACGAGCGTGCCCGTCATGTTCGGGTGGACGGTGCAGACGAAGCCGTACGTCCCGGCCGGGAGGGCGGGGACGTCGTAGACCCGCGTCTCGACGCCGTTGAAGATCTCGCCCTTCCAGACCTCGGGCC
>JBHOQO010000137.1:0-17309 GCA_042408925.1 Chloroflexota bacterium
TCGTCCCGGCACCGGCTACGATCCCCTGGAGCCCGCCGGCCGACCATCCGTGGAGACGGGTCCGGCGAGACAGCAAGCTCTACCAGCGACTGACAGAATCACGCGGCAGTTGAGCTGACAGATTCGCTCGGCTTCGACAGCGACGGCCGCGGCTGTGCTCGCGGGGACGCACGGGTCGGGTGCCGCCGGTGACGGCGTGGCTGGACAGTTGCCCCGGTCGGGCGGGTCGGGTCTCGGTCGTGACGGCGTGGCTGGACAGTTCGCCGGGTCGGGCTGGTCGGGTGCCGCCGGTGACGGCGTGGCTGGACAGTTGCCCCGGTCGGGCTGGTCGGGTCTCGTTCGTGACGGCGTGGCTGGACAGTTGCCCCGGTCGGGCTGGTCGGGTCTCGTTCGTGACGGCGTGGCTGGACAGTTGCCCCGGTCGGGCTGGTCGGGTGCCGCCGGTGACGGCGTGGCTGGACAGTTCGCCGGGTCGGGCTGGTCGGGTCTCGTTCGTGACGGCGTGGCTGGACAGTTGCCCCGGTCGGGCTGGTCGGGTGCCGCCGGTGACGGCGTCGCTGGACAGTTCGCCGGGTCGGGCTGGTCGGGTGCCGCCGGTGACGGCGTGGCTGGACAGTTGCCCCGGTCGGGCTGGTCGGGTGACGAGATGTCAAGTAGAGCCGTCACGACGGAGGGCCGGCCGGCCGTCGCGGCGCAAGGGTCAAGCTACGGCGTCACGGGGACACCGTGCGGACCCGGGATGCGCGAAGTGTCCAGCTGCGGCGTCACGGGCACGCCGGACAGGGCAAGGGAGCGCGAAATGTCCAGCTACGGCGTCACGGGAACGGGGGGCGGACCCGGGCTGCGTACGGGAACGGGGGGCGGACCCGGGCTGCGTGAAGTGCCCAGCTACGACGTCACGGGCACCCCGGGTGGAGCTGCCAGGCGGCGGGCCACCTCGCCCGCCACCCGAGCGTTTTCGACGATGAGGGCAGCATTCGCCCGGAGCGAGGCACCGTCCGTCAGCTCCGCGACCCGCGCCAGGAGCCAGGGCGTGAGCGCCGCCCCGCCGATCCCGGCCGCCTCCGCCTCGGCGATCGCCTGCTCGACCGCCGCCCGGCCGACCCCCTCCGGCAGCGCGGCGGCGTCGGGGACCGGGACGCAGACGAGGATGCCGCTCCCGAGGCCGAGCCCCAGGTGCGTCACCACGACCCCGGCCGCCTCCGCCACGTCGGCAACGCGAGCCGGCGCCGGAACCCCGCTCGTCCGGGACCAGAAGCCCGGCACCTCGTCCTGACCGATAACGACGACCGGCACCCCGCGACCCTCGAGCCATTCGACCGTCCCGGCCACGTCAAGGATCGCCTTCGGCCCCGCGCAGACGACCGCAACCGGCGTTCGCGCCAACTCCTCGAGGTCGACCGACACGTCGAGGGTCGGCGGCCGAACGACACCCGACACGACCGCCCCGAAGGCGCCACGGTGGACGCCCCCGATCCCACCCGTCGCGAAGACCGAGATCCCGGCCGCCCGGGCGACGATCATCGTCGCCGAGACCGTCGTCGCCGCCCAACCACCGCCGGCCAGCGCCGCGGCGAACGAGGCCCGGGACGCCTTCCTGACGGTGCCCGCCGGCGCCGAGGCGAGCGCAACGAGCTCGTCCCGCTCCAGACCCACCCGGATCGCCCCGTCCCGGATCGCGACGGTCGCCGGGACGGCGCCCGCGGCCCGGACCGCCTCCTCGGCACCCGCCGCCACCTCGAGGTTGACGGGGAACGGCAGGCCGTGGCTGATCAGCGTCGATTCGAGGGCGACGACCGGCCGGCCGGCGGCCAGGGCCTCGGCCACCTCGTCCGAGACCCGGAGCCGAGCCGCCACCCCGGCCCCGCCGGCGCCGCTCCGGACGACCCGTACGCTCAACCGAGGATGAGCTCGGGACGCGCCGACGTCAGGTGCCGGATCGCCGTCCGGTGCCCGGCCACCGCCGCCCGCCGCAGCCCCGACACGAGCGGGCGACCCGCCGCCCGGGCCGCCAGCCAGGCGACGAGGAAGCCCGCGTCGAACGCGTCCCCCGCCCCCGTCGAATCGTCCGTCGTCACCGGCCGGGTCGCGACCTCGAACTTCAGCCGTTCCGACCCGGAAGCCGAGCTTCGCACGAGGACCGTCGCCCCCTCGGCGCCGCGCTTCACGACGGCCAGCGGTGCGAAGTCGAGGAGGTCGTCGACGGCGTACCGCCCGAGGAGGGCCTCGCTCTCGGCCTCGGTCGCGAAGAGGATGTCGGCCGCTACCCAGGCGACGAGGGCCCGCGCCGCGCGGCGGCCCCGGGCCAGGAGCGGGGCGATCGAGGCGAGGTCGAGGCTCACGAGGGCCCCCCGGGCCCGAGCCGCCTCGATGGCGGCCCGCCCGGCGAGCCCGAGCGGCTCCCCCAGGAGCGAGTAGGCGGGGAGGTGGAGGAGGTCGAGCCCCTGGAACCAGGCCGCTCGGAGGTGCTCGGGAGCCAGCCGATCGGCGGCACCCCGATCGGCGACGAACGAACGCTCACCGTCGGGCGTGACGAGGATGCCGATCCGGCCCGTCCGCACCCCCGCGATCCGGGCCACCCGCGGAGTCACCCCGTCGCTCCGGATCGCCTCGACGAGCGCCCGCCCGACGGGGTCCCGACCGATCGCCGCGACGAGCGTCGTCCGAGCCCCGAGCCGGGCGAGCCAGCGGGCCGTGTTCGCCGCCGAGCCGCCCTGGCGGAGGGCGACCCGGCCGGGCACGTCGGTGCCGCGTTCGAGGGGTCGAGACGGGACGAGGACGGCGTCGAGGACGAGGTCGCCGATGACGAGGACCCGGGGGCGGCTCGGCCGCCCGGAACGTCGAGCCGTGGCGCGGAGGGGTCCCGGTCGTCGGAGCGTCGGCACGCCCGACAGGATAGACGAGTCCCGGCCGACCGGACACGACCCCTAGCTCGAGCGCCCGGCTCCGGTCGTCACGGCGGCCGCCGCTTCCTGGGCGACCCCCTCGGCGTCCAGCACGAGGTCGGCGATGCCGGCCCCGCGATACGCCGAGCCGGCGAGGAACAGCCCGGGCAGCCGGCGGCGCCGGGCATCGATCGCCGCTACCCGGGCGAGGTGCCCAACGGTATAGCGGGGCATCGTCCCGGCGAAGACGTGGACGTCGACGAGGATCGGCGGCCGCCGCGGCGCCAGGATCGGCTCGAGTCCGTCGATGGCGCGCCCCGCGATCGCCTCGGCGCTCGGCTCCTGCCCGGCGTCGAGGTCGAGAAAGACCCGCCCCAGGAGGACCCCGGGCGGCGCCCGGCCCGGCCACTTGCGAGACGCCCAGCTGACGCCGCGAACCGGACTCGGCTCGGTCCGGGGAACGAGGAAGCCGTGCCCGTCCGGCGGCCGGCCGAGGTCCGTCTCCCGGTACGCCAGGTTCACGATCGCCAGCGATCCGTAGGTGATCGCCGACAGCGCGCTCGCGAGCTCCCCATCGACACCCTGGAGGAGGCGCCCGGCGGTCGGCGCGGAACAGGCCAGGACGAGCCCGGCGACCGCCAACGAGGAGCCGTCCTCCAGCCGCAGCTGCCAGCCCTCGGCGCTCCGGGCCACGCCCTCGGCTCGACGGCCCAGCACCCAGTCGACTCGCCCCTCGAGATCGCTGGCCAGGGCCTCGACGAGCTGCCCCATCCCCCCTCGAAGGGAGCGGAGCGGCATCGGGCCGGAGCGGTGGAGCCGGCGCAGCCCGCGGATCAGGCTGCCCCGCCGCAGCACCTCGACGAGCCAGGGGGCAACGGCGCCGCCGCTGAGCTCGTCGAGGCTGCCGCCGTGGAGCCCGCCCAGGAGCGGCTCGACGAGGCGCTCTACCGCGGCGTCCCCCAGACGGCGGCGCAGCGCCGGGCCGAGCGGGCCGTCGAGATCGGGGGCACCGCCCGCCGGCGGGAGGGCGAGATCGAGGAGGACCCGCGCCTTCTCCCAGGGTCGGAGGAGCGCCGTCGGCCAGAAGGAGCGGAGGGCGACCGGGACACCGGCGGCGGTCCCGGGCGGCAGCGGATTGAGACGCCCCCGCCACAGGATGCTCGTCGTCGCCGGCGGCAGCGGCTCGACCAGCTCCGCGTCGAGGCCGAGCTCGCGGCAGAGGGCCATGACCGCCGGTCCGGCGAGGAAGCCGTCCGGTCCGGCTTCGAGGACGAGGCCGTCTCGGTGTCGGGTGGCGATCCGACCGCCGGGGAGCGGCGCCGCATCGACGACGATGATCGGGAGCCCCGCGGCGGCAAGACGACGGGCGACGACGAGGCCTGCGATCCCGGCCCCGACGACCGCGACCGCGGGCGCCGACCTCGAGGTCGGCTGCGGGCCACCCCTCGGGCGATCACCGGGGCGACCCTCGAGGACGCAACGGCTCACGGCACCCGGCCGATCAGACCGACCGGCGCCCTCGGCGCCAGGCGGGCGGCTGGTACGGACAGAGGGGGTCGGCCGCCAACGGGTCGCCCGTCGCGGCATAGGCCCGGGCCCGCGACCCGCCGCACACGGCGCCGAACTCACAGGCGCCGCACTTGCCCGTCAGGGCATCGGGATCACGGAGGGCCCGGAGGAGCTCCGCCTCGCGATAGACGCTGACGAGGTCCCGCTTCCGGACGTCGCCCACCGGGAGCGGCAAGAAGCCCGACGGATAGACCCGGCCCTCGGCCGAGACGAAGACGATGCCCCGACCGTCGTTGACCCCGAAGCCTCGGCCGACGTCCGTCCGGGCGATCGCCTCGTTCGTCCAACCCGCCCGCCGCAGCCGGCCGATGGCGATCCGCCGGACGTGCATCGCCTCCGTCGCCTTGACCGCGAAGGGCGCCGTGCGGGAGAGGTCGAGGAGCCAGCGGAGGACCCGCTCGGCCCGAGTCGGATCGAGACCGTTGAGCTGGCGTCCCCGGCCGACGGGGATGAGGAAGAAGCAGCTCCAACGCATGATGTCGAAGCTCGCCACGAGCCGCGCGATGGCCGGCAGGTCGTCGACGGTCTCCTCGGCGACGAGGGTGTTGATCTGGAGTCCGAGCCCCGCGGCTCGCACCCAGCGAGCCGCCTCGAGCGTGGCCTCGAACGTCCCCGGGATGCCGCGGATCCCGTCGTGACGGGCAGCCGTCGAACCATCGAGGCTGAGGGCGATCGAGTCGACCCCGGCAGCGGCAAGCCGAGCCACGACTTCCGCCCGCAGGTTCGGCGTGACGCTCGGCGTCAAGGAGACCGCCAGGCCGAGCGCCCGGGCGGCGCCGATCAACTCGAAGAGATCCCCCCGCTTCAGGGGATCGCCACCCGTCAGGACGAGGCGCGGGAGCGGCCGGCCGAAGCCGGCGATGGCCTCGAGGAGGCGGTGCCCCTCGGCCGTGTCGAGCTCGCCGGGGGTCGGCTCCGGGATGGCTTCGGCCCGACAGTGGCGACAGGCCAGGTCGCAGGCCCGCGTGACCTCCCAGTAGACGAGGACCGGTCGCTCGTCGAAGCTCGGAGCCGGGTGACGGAAGCGCGGAGCCGGGTGACGGAAGCGCGGGGCCGGGTGCGGGATTGGAGTCGGACCTGTCCCCCGGGCGATCTCGCCCGAGGGAACCGGACGGGGCGCGCTCATCCGCTCGGCCTCACGCCGCCCCGGTCGACCGTCGGACGGCGGCCGGGCGCTGCCCGCCCCGGAGCCCCCGTTCCACGATGTCGGCCAGGGCCGCAATGAACCGCGGGTGGTCGTCGAGGGCAGCCGCCCGGACCAGGGTCAGGCCGAGCTCCCGGGCCCGGGCCCGGGCCTCGATGTCGATGTCGTAGAGGAGCTCCAGATTGCTCGCCACGAACCCGACCGAGGACACGACGACCGTCCGGACGCCGGCCGTCGCCAGTCGCTCGAGCTCGGCGAGCAGATCCGGCCCCAGCCAGGCATCGCCGGTCCGCCCGGCGCTCTGGAAGGCGAAGCTCCAGGCCGAAACGTCCAGCCGTTCCGCCACGAGGCGGGCGGTCTCGCGGAGGAGCTCGGGGTACGGATCCCCGAGCCCGACGATCCGTTCCGGCAGGCTGTGGGCCGAAAAGACGACCCACAAAGGCCCGGCCCCGCCCCCGTCCTCGCCCTCCCCGGCCACCGCCTCGGCCTCGGCCAGGGCCGCCCGGGTCACGTCGGCGAGGGCCTCGACGAAGGCCGGCTCGGCGTGCCAGTCGGCGACCATGGCGTACCTGAAGGCTGGCCCGCCGTCGCGGTCCGGGAGCATCCGTCGCGCCGCGTCGACCCGCTGGCAGTAGGAACAGGCGGTCATCGTCGAGAAGTGCGGGGCGAGGGCGAGGGCGAGGATCCCTCGAACCCCCTCCTCGACCATCCGGGCGACGGTCTCGGCGACGAAGGGCGAGCTGTGCTTGTAGCCGACGAAGACCGGCAGCGCGAGCCCGCGGCGCGCCAGCTCGCCCTCGAGGGCCGATCGCTGCCGCTCGGTGATGTCGGCGAGCGGCGACCGCCCACCGATCGCCTCGTAGCGCTCGAGGAGCTCGTCGAGGAGCTCCGGGCTCGGGGGTCGCCCGCCGCGGATGTCGGTGTAGTAGGCCGGGACCTCGTCGAGCGACGACGGACCGCCGTAGGCCATGAGGAGGACACCGATCGCACCGCCGGCCTCGTCGCCGACCTCACGACCGTCCAGGCGCGGGGCAAAGGGGTCGGCATCGGCCGGGCAAGCGTGGGGATACGGCAGGAGCGCCGGAGAGGTCGCAGGTGTCGGATCGAGCATCGGTGTCCCTCGTTCGGTCAAGACACTGGCGGATGGATTGGCTGGGGCGACTCGGCGACGGAGGCCGGATCGCCGCGACGGCCCGCCTCGTGGACGAGGTCGACGAGACGGCGAAGGACGTCGGCGTCGGTCTCGGGGTGGACGCCGTGCCCCAGGTTGAAGACGTGGCCCGGCCGTCCCCCCGCGGCGGCGAGGATCGCCCGGGTCTCGGCCTCGATCTCCGGCCACGGCCCCAGGAGGAGCCACGGGTCGAGGTTGCCCTGGACGGCTCGATCCTCGCCGACCCGCCGCCAGCCGTCGGCGAGGTCGATCCGCCAGTCGAGGCCGATGACGTCGCCGCCGGTCACCGCGATCTCGCCGAGGAGACCGGCGGTCCCGGTCCCGAAGACCGTGACCGGAACACCGAGCCCGGCGAGGCCGTCGAGGAGCCGCCGCATCGACGGCCGGACGAAGCGCCGGTAGTCGCCCGGCGAGCAGTCCCCGACCCAGGAGTCGAAGAGCTGGAGCGCCGCCGCGCCCGCCTCCACCTGGGCCCGCAGGAAGCCGACCGCCAGATCGGCGAGCCGATTGAGGAGCCGCTGGACGGTCGCCGGGTCGTGCCGCATGAGCCGCCGCAGGTTCGGGAACTCGGACCGGGTCCCGGCGCCCTCGACGACGTAGCAGGCGAGGGTGAACGGCGCGCCGGCGAAGCCGATGATGGGGACCTGGCTCGCCTGACGGGCGAGACCGATCGCCGCCGCCGTCGGCTCGAAGGCGCCGGGATCGATCGCCCCGGTCAGGCGGGCGAGGTCGGCGGCCGAGCGGACGGGCGGCTCGACGACCGGGCCGACCCCGTCGAGGAGTCGGACGCCGAGCCCCAGACCGGCGAGCGGCGTCGTGATGTCGGCGAAGACGATCGCCGCGTCGACGCCGAGACGGGTCACCGGGAGGAGCGTGATCTCGGCCGCCAGCGCCGGGTCGGCGATGCAGGCCTCGAGCGACGCCCGGGACCGGATCGCCCGATACTCGGGGAGTGCCCGACCGGCCTGGCGCATGAACCAGACCGGGGTCGTGTCGACCGGGAGCCGCCGGCAGGCTCGGAGGTAGCGGGACGCCGCGAGGTCCGCGCCGGTCGGTCGAGCCTGCGTGCCCGTCGGTCGAGCCTCCGTGCCGGTCGGTCGAGCCTCCGCCCGGGCGTCGACCCCGGTGCCGCTCAGGCCGCGCACGCGCGGAACGCCTCCCGGGCCGCAGCGACGGTCCGGGCGATCTCCGAATCGGTGTGGGCGAGGGAGACGAACCAGGCCTCGAACTGCGACGGCGGGACGAGGACGCCGGCCGCCCGCATCGCCCGGTGGAAGCGGGCGAAGGCCGCCGTGTCGCTCCGTCGCGCCGCGGCCGCGTCGGTCGGCGGACGAGGAGCGAAGAAGACGGTCAGGATCGAGCCGACCCGGTTGATCGAGACCGGCACCCCCGCCTCGGCCGCCGCAGCTCGGAGACCGGCCTCGAGGGCGGCGCCGGTCCGTTCCAGCTCCCGGTACGCGGCCGGCGTGAGGAGGTCGAGGGTCGCGATCCCCGCCGCCATGGCGAGCGGGTGGCCGGCGAGGGTCCCGGCCTGGTAGACCGGCCCGACCGGCGCGACGAGATCGAGGAGCTCGGCTCGGCCGCCGTACGCCCCGATCGGCAGCCCGCCGCCGATGACCTTGCCGAGGGTCACCAGATCGGGCTCGACGCCGTACCGCTCCACGGCCCCGCCGCGGGCGATTCGAAACCCGGTGATGACCTCGTCAAAGACGAGGAGGGCGCCGTCGGCGCTCGTGACCCGCCGGAGCCCCTCGAGAAAGCCCGGGGCGGGCGGGACCACGCCGACGTTCGCTGCGACGGGCTCGACGACGACGGCCGCGATCCGACCGGCGTGCTCGGCGAAGGCCCGGCCGACGGCCGCGAGGTCGTTGTACGGGACGACGAGGGTCTCGACCGACTGGGCGACGGTGACCCCGGCGCTCCCCGGCAGACCGAGGGTGGCGAGGCCGGAGCCCGCCTCGACGAGGAGGCCGTCGACGTGGCCGTGGTAACCGCCGTCGAACTTCAGGACGAGGTCGCGACCCGTCGCCGCCCGGGCCACCCGGAGGGCGCTCATCGTCGCCTCGGTCCCGGAAGAGACGAAGCGGATCCGCTCGACGACCGGCATCGCCGCGGCGATCCGCTCGGCGAGCTCGACCTCGCGCGGGGTCGTCGCACCGAAGGGGCCGCCGTCCCGGGCCGCGTCCTCGACGGCGGCGACGACCGCCGGGTGGGCGTGGCCGAGGATCAGGGGCCCGAAGGCGCCGACGTAGTCAACGTACTCGACCCCGTCGACGTCCCAGACGAGCGGCCCCTCGCCCCGGACGAGGGTCGGCGGCTCGCCGCCGACGGCCCGATAGGCCCGGACGGGACTGTTGACCCCGCCCGGGAAGCGGGCGAGCGCCCGCTCCCGCCACGCGGCGGAGCGCTCGCCGGAGCGGTCGACGGAGCGGTCGGTCGCCGGCGGTTCCGCCCCGTCGCGTGCCGGAGCCGCCCGGTCGAGCCGCAGCGAGACCTCGCTCATCGGTCGGCCGCTCCCGCCGCCCCGACCACGGCCCGCTCCTCGCGCCCGACGGCCGCCGGCGCCGCCTGTTCGGCCGCCCCGAGGAGGGCGAGGATCTCCTCGATCGGCCGCTGGACCGCGGCGAGGATCGGCGTGTCGCGGACCGTCGAGCGGCGCGCCTCGGTCGCCCGCAGCGCGTGGACGAGATCGCCGAAGGCGACGAGGTCCTCGGTCTCGTAGGCGACGAGGAAGTCGGGGTCGTCGAGGCCGAAGCTGTAGGCAAGGAGCTGGCGGACCTGCGGGAACGCCCGCCCGACCCGGATGTGTTCGTTCATCACCCCCTGGCGGGCTTCCCGGGCCATCAGGTACCAGTCGGTGCTCTTCGTGAACGGGTAGGCGACGAGGTAGCGGAGCCGCTCCCCATCGAGGATCGCCTGCTCCTGGGCGCTCGGGCGGTGGACGTACTGGGACGAGCCGGTCCGGCCGAGGAACGATTCCCGGACCGTGAGCCAGCCCCCGAACGACGTCCGCAGGAGCGCCGCGGCCGCCTCCTCGAGCCGATCGAGGGCCGGACCCGTCCGCCAGAGGAGGAGGTCGATCCCGGCCTGGAGACCGATCATCGAGTAGGTGACGGTCCGGACCTCCGCGACGGCGTCGAGGGCGGCGGCGAAGGCCCGGCCGTCGGCGATCCGCTCGGCCGCCGGACGCCGGCGCCAGGCCGGGTCGACGCCGAGGGCGAGGGCGTGGACAAAGGTGACGCTCATCGGTCGGGGACCTCCGGTGCAGGTTGGGTTCGAGGGTCGCGCCGGTGCGCGACGGTCCGGAGGGCTCGCACGCTCACCCCTCCTCGGCGAGCCAGCGGGCCGCATCGGCGGCTAGGTAGGTGACGATCCAGTCGGCGCCGGCCCGGGCGATCGCCGTCAGGAGCTCGAGACCGACCGCCCGCCGGTCGAGCCAGCCCCGCTCGGCCGCCGCCTCGAGCATCGCCACCTCGCCCGAGACGTGGTAGGCGGCAAGGGGGAGGTCGAACCGCTCCCGGGCCCGGGCGAGGAGGTCGAGGGAGGTGAGCGCCGGCTTGACCATGAGGGCGTCGGCCCCCTCGGCCGCGTCGAGGGCCAGCTCCCGGAGCGCGGCGCGGCCGTTCGCCGGGTCGAGCTGGTAGCTCCGCCGATCGCCGAAGGCGGGCGCCGAATCGGCCGCCTCTCGAAACGGCGCGTAGAGGGCCGAGGCGTGCTTCGAGGCATAGGCGAGGATCGCCGTGCCGGCGTACCCGGCCGCGTCGAGGCCGGCCCGGATCGCGGCGACCTGCCCGTCGAGCATCGCCGAGGGAGCGACGACGTCGGCCCCGGCGGCGGCATAGGTAACGGCCGCTTCGGCGAGGCGGGCGAGGCTCGGGTCGTTCGCGATCACCCCGTCGACGACGATCCCGCAGTGGCCGTGGGTCGTGTACTCACAAAGGCAGACGTCGGCGAGGGCAACAAGCGGGAGATCCGCCTCGCGGAGGCGGCGGAGCGTCTCCGGGACGGGACCGGCCGGATCGGCGGCGGCTCGCCCCTCGGGATCCTTCGCTGCCGGGATGCCGAAGAGGAGGATCCCACCGACGCCGGTCGCGGCGAGCTCGGCCGCTCGCCGAACGGCCCGGTCGGGGCTCAGGCGCGCCTGACCCGGTAGCGAGCCGATCGGTTCCTCCCGATCGCGGCCCGGGACGACGAAGCACGGCGCGATGAGCTGGGCGGGGTGGAGGCGCGTCTCGCGCGCCAGGCGACGGAGGGCGAGGCTCGCACGGAGGCGCCGAGGGCGATGGAGGAGGCCGCGTTCGCCCGTCTCGAGCGGCCCGGTCGGGTCGACGGCAGTCATCGGTTCGCAGGGCTGGGTGGTCGTGTCCATGCGGGAGGCTCCACGGTGCGTCCGGATGCGGTCACGAAGCGACGGGCGACAGGATGGCGGCGACGGCCCGAGCGAGCGACGGCGCGGCCGGCTCGGCGGCCACGAGGACCCGCTCGAACCCCTCGGCCCGGGCGACGGCCGCCGTCCGCGGTCCGACGACGACCGCCGGCAGCCGCCGGGCCCGGGCGAGGGCGTCCGGGGTCGCGAGACGGCGAAGCCCCCGGATCGCCGATCCCGAGGCGAAGACGATGGCGGCGAGGTGCGGGTCGGCGAGGGCGAGCGCAAGCGGCATCCTCGAGCGCTCCGGCCCCTCCTGCGTCTCGTAGGCGACCGCCTCGACGACCCGGACGCCCGCCGCCCGAAGGCGCTCTGGGAGGTCGGCTGCGGCGGCGCTCGCCCTGGCGAGGACGACGGTCGCCTCGGGTCTCCGCCGCAGCGCGAGGTCGTCGAGGACCGCGGCGGCGAGGCTCGCCCCGTCGGCCCGCCTGGGAAGGAGCACGTCCCCGGCCCCGGCCGCCCGGAGCGGCCGGGCGGTGGCGTCCCCGACCGCCGCCCAGCGGAGCGTCGCGGGATCGATCCCGAACGCCGCCAGGCGGCCGAGGACGATCGCGGCGCCCCGCGGGCTCGTGACGATGAGCCGCTCGGCCGTCAGCGCCAGCCGGAGCGCGCCGTCCAGGACCTCGCCGGCCTCGGTTCCCGGCCGCACCGGCTCGAGGCGGACCGTCGGGACCATGCGAACCGTCCAGCCGCGCCGGCGGAGGGCTCGGACAAGCCCGCCCCGGGCCGCCGGATCCCCGGTCACGAGGACGACGTGCCGCCTCGCGCCGAGATCCGCCATCGGCGTCGGCCGACCGGCAGCCACCACCGCAGCCTCGGTCACCACCTGCCGCCTCCCCGCCCGACAGCACTCCGCCGGGCCGCCCGATCGCCCCCGGCGAGGAGCGCATCGGCGACGTCCCGCGCCAGATCGGCGGACGCTGACGCCGGACCGCGGCGGACGACGACCCGCCGGCCCCGACCGTCGGGCTCGACGACGCCGCCGAGGACCTCGAGGAGCGGCGGCTCGCCGGAGACGAACCGGGCGACGACCCCGATCGGCGCCCGGCACCCGCCGCCGAGCCGGGCGAGGACCGAACGCTCGACCTCGACGGCGAGGCGGACCGCCGGATCGTCGACGACGCGGAGAGCTTCGAGGGCTGGCCCTCGGGCACCGCCGGCCGGCCCGACGACGGCCTCGACGGCGAGAGCTCCCTGCCCCGGCGCCGGCGGCAGGAGGTCGAGGGGGAGGAGCGCGTCGATCCGGTCGGCGCGGCCGAGTCGGACGAGGCCGGCCGCAGCGAGGACGAGGGCGTCGACCTCGCCGGCGTCGAGGCGCCGGAGGCGCGTGTCGACGTTGCCGTGGAGAGGGACAATCGAGAGGTCGGGGCGCGCCGCGCGGAGGAAGCCGCCCCGACGGGGGCTGTCGGTCCCCACCCGAGCCCCTCTGGAGAGGAGCCCGAGGGGGTCCGCCGCCGCGCCCTGGTCTGCCACGCTCGCCGACCCGGCACCACCCGCCCGGGCCAGGACGAGGGCATCGCGCGGATCCCGACGATCGAGATAGGCGACGGCGATCCCGGTCGGACCGTCGAGCGGGACATCCTTCGCGCTGTGGACGGCGAGGTCGATCTCCCCGGCGAGGAGCGCCTCGCGGAGCGCCCCGACGAAGGCACCCTCGCCCCAGGCCGTGTCGGGCGGCCGCCGGTCGCCCGCGGTGACGATGGGGACGAGCTCGACGGGGCGGCCGAGGGCCGCGAGGCGGTCGGCGACGAGGCCGGTCTGACACCGGGCGAGGGCCGAGCCGCGGGTGCCGAGTCGGAGGGCCGGCGCCTTAGGGGGCGCCGGCTGAGGCACCGCGGTCACCGCTCGACCTGCTCCCCGATCGCCGCGAGCCCGCCACCTTCGCGGAGCCGCCGGATCGAGGGATGGAGGAGCCGCGCAACGATCCGCCGGGTGTGGAGGGCGACGAGGTCCCGCTCCCGCGGCCCGAGGTCGGGCAGCCGCCGGAGGAGGATCTCGACCTCGGCGGCTCGAATCGCCTCCGCCCGGGCCTCGAGCGATCGGATCGCTGCGCCGGCCGCCCGGGCGACGAGCCAGCTCCGATACTCGGCGAGGCCTTCCAGGACGAGGGATTCGGCTCGGTCCCGGTATGCGAGCTCGGCGCTCTTCGCCGCGGCCGAGGCCCCCACGGCGGCGATGGAGCCGTCGGCGAGCTCGTCGATCCCGACGAAGTCCGACCCCAGCGCCCGGCGGATCGGAGCCGGGACGGCGCTCGGCGCCGAGAGGTCGACGATCGGCGGGCGGCGGTTGGGGCCGGGTCCTGGTCGCGCGTGATCGCCGGGCTCCCGCGCCAGCTCCGTCCATGGTCCGGCGAGGGCGACGAGGACCCCGTCCACTGCGCCGTCCTCCCAGTAACGGGCCGCCGTCGCGAGATCGAGTGCCGCACCGGCTCCGTCCAGCCTCCGGAGGAGCATGGCGGCGCGGCCCGCACGGCGGCTCGCCAGCAGGACCTGGGCCCCGGCTCTGGCGGCGGCCAGGGCGAGGAGGCGGCCCATCGTGCCGGCGCCGACGACGAGGACCGTCCGGCCCGCGAACCGCGACTCGGGGAGCCGGGCCGCGAGGGCGAGGACCGCCCGGCTGGCGAGCCCGTCGGTCGTCGGCCGGCCTGCGGCCCGGGCGGCCCGGCCCACCCGAAGGGCGATCTGGAAGAGGCGATCGAGCCGGGGGTCGAGCGGCCCCGTCCGCTTCGCCTCCCGGTGGGCCTCGCGAACCTGGCCGAGGATCTGCGCCTCGCCGACGACCGCGCTTTCGAGTCCGGCGGCGAGGCGGAGGACGTGGCGGGCGGCGTCGGGGCCGACCCGGACGACGAGCCCGTGCCACGGGAAGGCGGCTGCGACGGCTCGATCGGGCGGCGCGTCGATGCCGTGGAGCTCGACCCGGTGGCAGGTCGCGACGACGACGCGTCCGCGGTCGAGCCCGGCCTCGCGGAGGACGGCCAGGAAACGAGCCCGCTCGTCGGCCGTGGCCCGACCCGCCGTCGCCGCCACGACCCACGGCCAGTCGCCGCCGTGTCGGGATCGCTGGGGGCCCGCCTCGCTCCGCTCGTCGGAATCGTCCGCCGCCGCGGCGGCGGCGAGCCCGACCGCCGGGGGCATCGAGAACGAACCGCCGAAGCGACGCCGTGGCGCGGTCACGTCCGAGCTCAGGCGTCGGCGGAGCCGGGGCCGTCGGCGGAGCCGGGGGCGTCGGCGGAGCCGGTGTGGCCCACGGACGGCCGCGCGCGGCGCCCGCTCCCGACGAGGCGCTGCCCGGCGGCGAGCGTGTGGCCCGTCATCATCGCGACGAGAAGCGCGTCTGTCGCCCGATCGGCGTCGGTCAGCAAGATCGTCGCCTCCCGGGTGTCGAGGCTCCGGCGCCGGGCGAGCGTCGCCAGCTCGGCGAGGAACGGTGCCCGAAAGCGGAGGAAGGCCGCCACGGCGTCGGTCAACGAGAGGCCGAGATCGGCGAGGGCCCGACCGTGCTCCGCGGCCACCTGGCGCGCCGCCTGGAGCGAGAGCTCCCGGCTCGTCCGGTCGGGAGCGTCGAGGTGATCGATGAGGAGCCCGACGAGCCGTCGACCACGGTCCCGGAAGCGGGCCCGCTCGTCGTCAGAAAGGCGTCCGAGGATCGGATCCGGCTGCGCCGCCTCGGCGGGCGGCCGGCGGCGCGGTCGATAGGCCCGGGCGATCCGCTCCGGCGAAGCTCCCAGCCGGGCGAGGCTGGGCCGGGCGACCCGCGAGGCGGGCAGGAGCGCGCGGAGCGCCCTTCGGGGGAAGCGGCGGTGCCCACCGGGGGTCGTGAAGACGGGGATCCGACCCTCGTCGGCCCAGCGCCGGAGCGTCCCCGGCGAGATCCCGAGGAGCCGGCTCGCCTCGCCGAGGCCGACCCAGCCCGAGCGGTCGGCCGCGGCCGGTCGGGCGGGCTTCGCGGTTGGCTCGAGGGGGGACGGGAGGTCGTCCCGGGGCGGCGTCGCCATGGAGCGGAATCTACCGAAATCTCACCAAGTATGTCAAAAGCGCTTTCGAGAGGCCGATCCTGCCCCCCCGCCGCTCCCGGCGGCCGCCGCCGGATGACGGCGTACAATCGGCGTCGACCCCCTGACATCCTGGAGCCTGCCCGCATGACGATCGTCGCGCCCTCGCTCGAACGCCTCGCCATCGACACGATCCGAACCCTCTCGATCGACGCCGTCCAGAAGGCGAACTCGGGCCACCCCGGCTCCCCGATGGGGGCGGCCCCGATGGCCTACGCCCTCTGGACCCGTTTTCTCCGCCACGCCCCGACGCGCCCCGACTGGCCCGACCGTGACCGTTTCGTCCTCTCGGCCGGCCACGCCTCGATGCTCCTCTACTCGCTCCTCTACCTCACGGGCTACGGCCTCGAGCTCGAGGAGCTCATGGCCTTCCGCCAGTGGGGGAGCCGGACGCCGGGCCACCCCGAGTACGGCCTGACGCCCGGCGTGGAGGCCACGACCGGACCCTTGGGTCAGGGGATCTCGAACGCCGTCGGGATGGCGATCGCCGAGCGGCGCCTCGCTGCCGAGTTCAACCGCCCAGGCCACGAGATCGTCGACCACTGGACCTACGTCATCGCCTCCGACGGCGACCTCCAGGAGGGCGTCGCCTCGGAGGCCTGCTCGCTCGCCGGCCACCTCCGGCTCGGGAAGCTCGTCGTCCTCTACGACGACAACAAGGTCCAGCTCGACGGCCCGACCTCGATGGCCTGGAGCGAGGATGTCCTCGCCCGATTCGAGGCGTACCGCTGGCAGGTCGACCGGGTCGAGGACGGGAACGACGTCGAGGCGATCGCCGCGGCCATCGAGCGGGCCCGCTCCGACGACCTTCCGTCGCTCATCGCCGTCCGGACCCACCTCGGCTACGGGAGCCCGAACAAGCAGGATTCCCACAAGGCCCACGGAGCGCCGCTCGGCGAGGAGGAGGTTCGGCTGACGAAGCAGGCCTACGGCTGGGATCCGGATCGCGAGTTTTACGTCCCCGACGACGTCCTCGCCCACTTCCGCGAGGCGATCCCCCGCGGCGAGCAGCTCGTCTCGGTCTGGGAGGAGCGCTTTGCCCGCTACGAGCGCGACAATCCGGACCTCGCGGCCGAGTTCCGGCGCCGCTTTGCCGGCCGGCTCCCCGAGGGCTGGGGCCGGGCGCTGCGCATCTACGCCGTCGGCGAGGACTTCGCGACCCGCCAGGCGAGCCAGCACGCCATCGCCGCCCTCGCCCCGGTCGTCCCCGAGCTCATCGGCGGCTCGGCGGACCTCTCCGAATCGAACCTCACCGACATCCCCGACGGCGGCCTCGTCACCGCCGACGAGACGGGCCGGAACATCCGCTTCGGGGTCCGCGAGCACGCCATGGGGGCGGCGGCGAACGGGATCGCCTACCACGGCGGTCTGCGGCCCTTCGTGGGGACGTTCCTGACCTTCAGTGACTACATGCGCGGTTCGGTCCGACTCGCCGCCCTGGCCGGCCTCCCCGTCGTCTACGTCTGGACCCACGATTCGGTCGGGCTCGGGGAAGACGGGCCGACCCACCAGCCGGTCGAGCACCTCGCCGCCCTTCGGGCGATCCCGAACCTCTGGGTCGTTCGGCCGGGCGACGCGAACGAGACGGCCGCGGCCTGGGCCCTGGCCCTCGAGCGAAACGCCACCGACGGCGACCTCGACGCCCCCCGCGGCCCCGTCGCTCTCGCCCTCTCGCGCCAGAAGCTCCCGACCCTCCCCGGGACCGCCGAGCTCGCCCGGGAGGGAGTTCGCCGCGGCGGCTACGTCCTCCGACCGGCCTCGAGCGAGCGGGACGGCGGCGCGCCGTCCCTCGTCCTCGTCGCCACCGGCTCGGAGCTCCACGTCGCGATGGCCGCCGCCGAGCGGCTCGAGGCCGACGGGATCCCGACCCGGGTCGTCTCCCTCCCCTGCTGGGAGCGCTTCGAGACCCAGGACGCGGCGTACCGCGCCGCCGTCCTCCCGCCCGGCATCCCGCGGGTCAGCATCGAGGCCGCTGTTGCCCTCGGCTGGGAGCGCTGGGTCGGGGAGGAGGGAGCGATCGTCGCCATCGACCGCTTCGGCGCCTCGGCCCCGGGCCCGACGGT
>JBHOQO010000138.1:0-8551 GCA_042408925.1 Chloroflexota bacterium
CCGTCCCCGCGACCCCGCCTCGCCCGCCCCGCCCCCGCGGTCCGTCGGCGCCGCAGTCCCCGGACCGGTCACCGCCCCGCCCCCCGGCGGGACCGGTTCCGGGCCGCCGCCCTCGGCCAGGCTTGCCTCGTACTCCCCGACGCTCGCGAAGACGTCGAGCCCCGCCGCCGCGGCCAGGGCCCGCGACGGCGCGTCGGGGGCGACGACGGCGATCCGCCGCCCGAGGCGCCCGGCTTCGCGGGCGAGGAGGCGGAAATTCATCCGCGACGTCGCGATCCGCGAGCCGGGCGGCACGACGAGGGCGAGCCGGCTCACCTCGGCGGCCCGGATCCGGGTCGCCGCCGAGGTGATCTCGTCGTCGACGTCGAGGTAGATGACGCTGCTCGTCGGCATCGCCCGACAAGCCTAGACCTTCATCGCCCGGAGCACGCGGCGGAGGGCGAGCTCAAGCGGGTCTTCCTCGGCCGAGAGCTCGATGGCCTGGTAGGCGAGCCCCATCGGGGTGACGTCCTGGGCGTCGACGAGGAGCTTTGTCTCGTCGGCGATCGTCTCGATGAGGGCCGGCGTCATGACCGTCACCTCCGGCGGCCGGGCGAAGGGGAGGTGCTTCCAGAACCGCTCGGCGGCGAGGGCGGTCCTGATCTCGGGGAGGTGCGAGCCGCCGCCGCAGAGGTAGATCCGCCCCGGGAGGAGGTCGCCGCCGCTCAGCTCCTCGAGGACGAGCTCGACCCCGGCCGCCCAGACCTCGACGTCCTCGGCGACGATCGCCGCGATCGCCTCCCGTTCGTCGATCGCCACGCCCCGGGCATAGTCGACCTTCAGCTGCTCGGCCCGCGGGAACGGCAGGTCGAGGCGGTCGGCGATCGACTTCGTGAAGGCCCGACCGCCGAGGGCGAACATCCGGGTCCCTTCGATCCCCCCGCCGCGGACCAGGGCGACGTCGGTCGTCCCGCCGCCGACGTCGACGAAGAGGCCCCCGGCCTGCCGGACCTGGTCGCTCCCGAGGACCCGGGCGACGGCGTACGGCTCGGCGACGATGGTGAGGAGCTCGAGGTCGAGCTGCGAGGCGACGCTCTCGAGGGCCCCGAGGTGGACGAGGGGGGCGAAGGCGTTGAAGATGCTGATCCGGACGTGGCGACCCTGGAAGCCGATCGGGTTCGTCACCGGGTAGCCGTCGATGGAGGCGCCGACGACCGCGGCGTGGACGAGCCGGACGTCGACCTGCGGCAGGCCGGTCTCCCAGGTGATCGCCCGTTCCGCCTCGGCCAGGGCGTCGCGCTGGACGGCGTCGATGAGCCGCAGGAGCTCGGCCTCGCCGATCCGTTGCTCGGGCCGCTTCCGCTCCTGACTCCGGGTCGTCGTGAACCCCTTGACGAGCTCGCCGGCGATCCCGATGACGACCTGGGTCGGTCGGAAGCCGGCCATCTCCTCGGCCTCGGCGAGGGCGACCGAGCAGTTGTCGACGACGGCGGCGATGTCGGCGACGGTCCCCGACTGCATGTGGGCGAGACCCTGACGTTTCCGACCGACGCCCCGGACGATCCCCCGGCCGTCCTCGATCTCGAAGACGAGGGCCTTGGCGAACTCGGTCCCGACGTCGAGGGCGGTGCAGGCCGCCGGACCCGACGCCCGCTCCCGCGACCAGAACCGGCGCCAGAAGGCCATGACCTACCCGCGGCCGTCGGTTCGCTGCCGGAGGGACTCGCGGAGGGCGCTCAGCGACGCTGCGAGTCGGTCGCGGCGCCGCCCCTTGCCCTGAGCCATCTCGGGCCGCCCGCCCCCCTTCCCCTCGAGCGGCCCGACGGCCGCCCGGACGAGCTCGCCGGCCGAGATCCCCCGCTCGACGAGGTCCGCGCTCACCGTGACGAAGAGCTGCGGCTCGTCGGCGTCGAGGGCGAGGGCGACGACGCCGGAGCCGAGGAGGCCCCGGACGTCCTTCGCCGTCCCCTTCAGCGCCTCCATCGATTCGAACGGGCCGGCGTAGGCGACGAGCCGGACCCCGGGCCCCACCTCCTCGGCCCGGGCGACGAGCTCGGCGGGCCGGGGGATCGCCCCGCCGCCGGCCCGAAGTCGACGCTTCGTCTCGCGGAGGTCGGCGAGGACCGCGTCGAGGCGCTCGAGGACGGCGTCGGGTCCGTTCGCCTCGAGCCGCTCGGCGACGGCGTCGAGGAGCCCGAAGCGGCGCTCGACGAGCTCGTCGGCCCCCTCGCCGGTCACGGCCTCGATCCGGCGCATCCCCGAACCGATGCTCCGCTCGGAGACGATGAGAAACGCCCCGATCTCGCCGGTCGCCCGGCAGTGGGTCCCGCCGCAGAGCTCGAAGCTGTAGCCCTCGACCCGGACGGTCCGGACCGTGGCGCCGTACTTCTCGTCGAAGTAGGCGTCGGCGCCGGCGGCCAGGGCCGCGTCCAAGGGGAGGTACTCGATCCGGACCGGCCGGTCCTCCCGGATGACCCGCCGGACCTCGGCTGCGATCCGCCGCCGCTCCTCGTCGGTCAACGGCCGGTCGAACGGGAAGTCGAAGCGCAGGTAGTCGGGGCCGACGAGGGAGCCCGCCTGGCGGGCCGTCTCCCCGACGACGTTCCGGAGCGCCCGGTGGAGGAGATGGGTCGCCGTGTGGTTCCGCATCGTCCGGCCCCGGTGGACGGGGTCGACGGCCGCGCTGACGACCTCGCCGACCCGGAGGCGGCCGCGCAGGACGCCCCGATGGACGATGAGGCCGCCGGCGACCCGCTGGGTGTCGCGGACCTCGAAGCGGACGCCGCCGTCCGGGCCGCGGAGGACGCCCCGGTCACCGACCTGGCCGCCGCCCTCGGGATAGAAGGGGGTCCGGTCGAGGACGACCTCGGCCTCGGCCCCCGGCGGGATCCGGAGCTCGGCTTCGCCGACCGCTGTCAGCTCGTCGTAGGCGATGCCGTCCCGGAGGATCGCGACGACCCGAGCCTCCGCCTCCAGGGTCTCGTAGCCGACGAACGGCGTCTCGCCGGCCCGACGGGCGACCGCCTCGTACCGCCCCGCGGCCTCCACGGCCCGCCCGAGGCTCGCCTTCGTCCCCGCCCGCGAGCGCTCGCGCTGGGCGGCGAGGGCGGCCTCAAAGCCGGCCCGATCGACCCGGACTCCGGCCTCGGCGGCGAGCTCGACGGTCAGGTCGATGGGGAAGCCGTACGTGTCGTGGAGTCGGAAGGCGACCTCGCCGGGCAGGACCGGCGCGTCCGGCGGGAGCTCGTCCGGGCGGCGGCCGACGACCCGGGCCGCCCCGGCGAGCGGGGCGAGGGCCGCCTCGAGCTGCTCGATCCCGGCGTCGAGGGTCCGGGCGAACTGAGCTTCCTCGCGGACGATCGTCGCCAGGATCCGCTCCCGCTCGGTCGCCAGGTGCGGGTAGGCGTCGGCCATCCGATCGATGACGACCGAGGCGGTGCGGGCCAGGAACGGTTCCCGCCGCCCGAGGAGCCGGCCGTGGCGGACGGCCCGCCGGAGGATCCGCCGGAGGACGTAGCCGCGCCCCTCGTTCGAGGGGAGGACCCCGTCGGCGACGAGGAACGTGATCGCCCGCGAGTGGTCGGCGATGACCTGGTAGCTGAAGCGCTCCTGCTCGAAGGCCTCGGGGTCGTGACCCAGCAGCTCGCGGAGCGCCTCGTGGATCGGGACGAAGAGGTCGGTGTCGTAGTTCGAAGGGACCTGCTGGAGGACCGAGGCGAGCCGCTCGAGGCCCATGCCCGTGTCGACGCTCTGCATCGGGAGTGGCCGCAACGAGCGGTCGGGGAGGAGCTCGTACTCCATGAAGACGAGGTTCCAGATCTCGAGCCAGCGGGGGCAGGTCTCCGAATGGTCGGGGATGCAGTGGGGACCTTCGGAGAGCTCGGCTCCCCGGTCGAAGTGGATCTCCGAGCAGGGACCCGACGGGCCGGTGTCGGCCATCCGCCAGAAGTTCTTCTCGTCGCCGGCCTCGAAGTTCCCCCACCGGGCGATCCGCTCCCCGGGGAGCCCGATCTCGTCGCGCCAGACCCGGTAGGCGACCTCGTCGGTCGTGTACGTCGTCGCCGCGAGGCGGTCCGGCGGGATCCCGAAGCCCTCGGTCAGCAGCTCCCAGGCGAGGTGGATCGCCTCCCGCTTGAAGTAGTCGCCGAAGCTCCAGTTGCCGAGCATCTCGAAGAACGTGTGGTGGCGCGGGGTTCGCCCGACCTCCTCGAAGTCGTTGTGCTTGCCGGCGACCCGCAGGCAGCGCTGGTAGTTGGCCGCCCGCCGGTACGGGCGCCGCTCGGCCCCGGTGAGGACGTCCTTGAACTGGACCATCCCGGAGTTCGTGAAGAGGAGGGTCTGGTCGCCGGCCGGGACGAGGGACGAGGAGGGCACGTACGTATGGCCCCGGGCGACGAAGAAGTCGACGAAGCGGCGCCGGATCTCGGCCGCCGGGAGCGGGTGGATCCGAGGGTCTCGGACGAGGGACGGTTGCGACATCGCCCTAACGGTACCAAAGGGATTCGGTGCCCGAGGCGCCTGCGGGTCCGGCTCGGCTGAGGCGGGGTCGCGACCAGCGCGGGCCGGATCGAGAGCAGCGCGGGCCGGATCGAGAGCAGTGCGGACTCAGGGTCGTCGTCGCCGACGCCGGAGCCGCACCCCGGCGACGGCGGCCCCGACGAGGGCGCCGAGGGCGAGACCCCGAAGGAAGGTCGAGGGGGCCGAGGCCGGATCGCCGAGGGCGGCCGCCAGGTCGACGAGCCCGGCGAGCGGGCCGCGGACCGTCGACGGCACGGGGGCCTCGAACCCGGCGTCGGTCGGGTCGCTCCAGCGAGGCTCGGCGGCGGGGCGCCGCCCGGTGGAGCGCCCGGCGTCGGCCATCAGGTGCGCCTCCGCTCGGGGCCGAGGACGGCGACGAGCTCGACGACCCCGATCCCGGCCCAGGCGGCGACCGAGGCGCTCACGAGGCGGACGTCGCCGAGCCGCAGGATGTCGATTCCGAGGCGGCGCCCCACGGCGTCGCCCGCCCAGGCGCCGAGGATCGCGGCGAGGACGACAAGCGGAAGGCGGCCGTCGGCGCGGCCTCGGACGAGAACGTAGAGGGCGGTGTGGAAGACGCCGAGGACGATCGCGACGACGAGGGCCGGTTCGATCACGGCTGGCTCGCGGCGGGTCCGGTCGAGACGAGCTCGCCGTCGGCGCGGCCATCGACGGCGACCTTGGCGCCCCGAGCGGCTCCCGGCTCCGGCGGCCCGGCGATCCGGCCGCCGCCGAGGACGACGTCCCCGTCGTAGAAGACGCAGGCCTGCCCCGGTGCCGGCGCCCAGACCGGCTCGTCGAGCTCGACGAGCCAGGCCGCGGGACTCCCCCGGCCGGCGGGAGGTCCGTCCTCGTCGGGGTCGCCGATCGGGCGGAGGCGCGCCGGGACGAGCCGACCTCGGTGGCGGATCCGGACCTCGGCCCGAAACCCGTCGTCGCCGCCGACGGGTGGCCGACCGGCGACGAAGGAGACCGCCTCGAGCCGGATCCGCCGCGCTTCGAGGTCCTCGCGCCGCCCGAGCCGGATCAGGTTGCGGGCCGGATCGATCCCGACGACGAAGCGCGCCTCGCCGAGGGCAACCCCGAGACCCCGTCGCTGCCCGACGGTGAAGGCGGCCGCCCCCGGATGCGACCCGACGACCCGACCGTCCCGGTCGACGATCGGCCCGGGCGTCGGTCGCCAGCCCCGTCGCTCGGCGAGGACGGCCCGGTGATCGCCCCCGGGCGCGAAGCAGAGCTCCTGGCTGTCGGGCTTGTCGGCCGTCGCCAGGCCGAGGCGCCGGGCGATCGAGCGGACCTCGGGCTTCGTCAGCTCGCCGAGCGGGAAGCGGACGTGGCGGAGCTGGTCCTGCCCGAGACCGTAGAGGAAGTACGTCTGGTCCTTCTCGGGATCGCGGGCCCGGAGGAGCCGAACCTCCGGTCCCGCCGGCCCCGCGACGGTCGCCAGCCGGGCGTAGTGGCCGGTCGCCACGGCGTCGCAGCCGAACTTGGCCCGAGCCCGGCCGAGGAGCACCCCGAACTTCACGACGCTGTTGCACTCGATGCAGGGGCTCGGGGTCCGGCCGGCGAGGTAGGCGTCGGCGAAGGGCTCAAGGACCCCGGCCGCGAACTCCGCCTCGAGGTTCAGGACGTAAAAGGGGATCCCGAGCTGGGCGGCGACCCGGCGGGCGTCGTCGGCGGCGTCGAGCGAGCAGCAGGAGCGCCGGTACTCCGAGGCGACGTCGGCGAGACCGTGGAGGCGGAGCCAGACCCCGACGGTCTCGGCACCGGAATCACGGACGAGGGCCGCGGCAACCGACGAATCGACGCCGCCGGACATGGCGACGAGGATCCGCGTCACGAGCCCCCCGTCCCCGCCTCGCCGCGCGGGGAACCCGTCCCGGCGAGGGCCGTCCCGGCCGGTCCGTCGCCGGCCGCCGGGGTTGTCCCGACCGCCCCGCCGACCGCCCCCGGACCATCGCTCGACCCGGCAGCTCGGAAGCGGGCGATCGCCGCCCGGATCTCGGCCGCCGCCTGCTCGATCTCGGCGTCGGTCGTCGTCCGCCCGAGCGAAATCCGGAGGGCGCCCCGAGCCTCGTCGGCCGGGTAGCCCATCGCCGCCAGGACGTGGCTCGGCTCGGTCGACCCCGTCGTGCAGGCCGAGCCGGTCGAGACGGCGATCCCGGCAAGATCGAGGGCCACGACGAGCTCGGCGCCGTCGAGCCCCGGCACGACGATCGAGACGAGCCCCGGGAGACGGTCCGTCGGGTGACCGGTCCGCTCCACCCCCGGCTCCGCCGCAAGGGCGCGGGCGAGACGCTCGCCGGCCCGGCGAAGGCGCGGGCCCACGGCCTCCCGCTCGGCGCAGGCGAGATCGTAGGCGACGGCCATCCCGACGATCGCCGCGACGTCCTCGGTCCCGGCCCGCCGGTACCGCTCCTGGCTCCCGCCCTGCTGCTGGGCGAGGATGTGGACGCCCCGGCGGACGAAGCAGAGGCCGGCCCCCTTCGGCCCCTCGAACTTATGGGCGCTCAGGGTCAACAGGTCGACGTCGAGGGCCCGGACGTCGATCGGCAGGTGGGGGGCGGCGGCGACGGCGTCGACGTGGAGGAGGATCCCGCGTCGGGCGTGGACCCGGCGGGCGATCTCGGCGATCGGCTCGATCGTCCCGACCTCGTTGTTCGCGAGCATGACCGAGACGAGGATCGTCCGCTCGCCGAGGCGGGCCTCGAGCTCGTCGGGATCGACCCGCCCGTAGCGATCGACGCCGAGGGTCACGATCTCGAAGCCGAACTTCTCCAGATAGGCGAGGGTGTGGCCGACGGAATGGTGCTCGATCGCGCTCGCCAGGATCTGGTTGCCGCGGGCCTTGCCGGCCCAGGCGGCGCCCTTCAGGGCCAGGTTGTTCGCCTCGGTCCCGCCGGAGGTGAAGACGAGCTCCCGCGGCTCGGCGTTGAGCCGGGCGGCGAGCCGCTCCCGGGCCTCGTCGAGGGCGGCTCTCGCCACCCGCCCGAAGGCGTGGGGGGACGAGGGGTTCCCGAAGCGGTCCGTCAGGTACGGGAGCATCGCCTCGAGGGCTTCGGGCCGAAGCGGGGTCGTCGCGGCGTGGTCGAGGTAGATCGCCATGGAGCGTCGATTGTATGCCGGCTCCCCCCGCGCTCCCCCGTGCGCCCTCCCCGGCCGGGGACGGTTGCGTCGGTTCGCACCGCGACCGCGCGGGGGCTAGACTCGGCCCACCGCCCGGGCCCTGCCCGCCGGCGGGTGGCAGCCAGTCACGAAGGGAGCCGCCTCGCCGATGACCGTCGCCGCCGTCATCCTCGCCCGCGACCCCGAGGCCGCCCTCGCCCCGGCCGGCTCGACGACCCGGCTCCGCCGCCTCGTCGACGTCGCCTGGTCCGGGGGCGCCGTCCCGACCGTCGTCGTCGGTCCCGACCCGGACGGCCGTCTCGCCGTCGCCCTCGCCGGCGCGGAGGCGACGACCCTCGCCGATCCGCCGGCTCCGGCCGATGCCGTCGGGGCCGCCCTGGCCGGCAGCGACCGGGCGGCGGCGCTCGTCGAGGCGACCAACGCCGTCCTCCTCTGGCCGGTCGAGATGACCTGGGTCGATCCGGAGACCGTGACCTCGCTCATCGAGGCCCACGGCGCCGACCGCGACGCCGTCCTCCGACCCGCCTATCGGGCTCGGGCGGGCTGGCCGGTCCTCGTCCCCCGGGCCGTCCTCGACGCCTGGCGGGACCTCCCCGTCGGCACGCCGATCGACGCCGTCCTCGAAGCCGCCGTCGTCCGTCGCCTCGAGCTCGGCGACCCCGGGGTCGTCCTCGACGCGGCGACGCCCCCCGAGGCGCTCCCGCCGTACGTGGGGCCGCTCGCCCCGGCCGGCGGCCACGTCCACGAGTGGGGCGAGGCGGTCGCCGACGAGGTCGCGGCCGATCCGGGGCCCGAGCGCCCGTAGCCGTTCGCCGGGGGGCCGGGGGGTCCGGCTCGGCGGGGGTCCGCCCCGCTCCCCGCGCCGCTCCCCGCCCCGCTCCCCGCCCCGCTCCCCGCCGAGCGATCGGCCCCCGCGGTCAGCCGAACG
>JBHOQO010000141.1:0-32231 GCA_042408925.1 Chloroflexota bacterium
CGGACGGTCATGACGAACTGGTCGCCCTGCCGTGGCGTTGTCACCACGATCCGACTACGGCGCGCGACAGGAAACGACAGTGGGCTGATCTGTCCGCATGGCGCGTCGCGACCGAGGCTGGGGTGCGCTCTAGTCGATCAAGAACCCACCGTTGATGTCAGTGACTTCACCGGTGATGTAGCCGGCGTGGCTCGAGCAGAGGAACGCAACGAGCGCTGCGACTTCATCGACGGTGCCCAGGCGTCCGACGGGTATCCGGCTGACCAGGTCGCGAGTGTCGGCGATCATGTCCGTATCGATGAGGGCAGGGGCGAGGGCATTGGCCGTGATGCCGTAGCGGGCATACTCGTTGGCAATGGACTTCATCAGCGTCATGAGACCAGCCTTCGAGGCCGCGTACGCTGCAACGCTCCGGGCTCCACCTGCCTTGCCCGCGCTCGAGCCGATGCCCACGATCCGGCCGTAGCCGGCCTGTCGCATACCGGGAAGCGCCCGCCGGGCGCAGAGAAACGCTCCGGTGAGGTTGACCGCCAGGGTTCGGTTCCAGGTCTCGAGGCTCGTCTCCTCGAAGCGGACGATCGGGAAGATCCCCGCGTTGAGGACGAGCACCGTGGGCGTTCCAAGTTGGCGCTCCACCTCGTCGAAGGCCGCATTGACGGCCTGTTCGTCGCTGACGTCACAGGCCACGCCGAGGATCCCCGCGTGATGTGGTGCCTCGAGGTCGAAGGCGGCTACCCGGGCGCCGTTCCCCGCCAACACCTCGGCAATCCGCTTGCCGATGCCCCGACCTGCACCGGTGACGACGGCCACCCGTCCGTCGAGACCCTCCACCTGGATCATCGCTCCTCCTCGGGCACAGAACCCTTGATGGCTCCCATGGCGACGGCTCACTCACGGCCATCGCGAACGGTACTGGTATCGATTGCTGACCCACGCTACCATACCGGTGTGGACGCGGCAAGGCGGTGGCCTCGGAGCAGCCTGGCGCTGAGGATGTGGTGACACGATGCGAATCGGCATCGACAGCTACTCGTACCACCGTCTGTACGGTGAAGTCCGTCCCGGGGAGCAGCCGCGCATGGAGCGGCCATGGCCGCCCGATCCTCGCCCCGTGATTGCGCATGCCGTGCAGCTGGGGGTGGACGATCTCTTTCTCGAGACCTGCTATCTCCCGCCCCCGAGCGAACTTCGTCTCGACGACGAGGTGCCGTTGCGGATCGGGTTCAGCTGGGGGCATCCGTGGCCAGCTGGGGCCCATCACGGGCTCGAGGGGGGACGGTCGGCAGCAGCCGAAGCCGACCTCTGGCGTTGGGTGGAGGCGGCCGCTCGCCATGGCCACACGGTCATGCGGATCACCCTGGGCTCGCCGATGACGCGAGGACACGAGCCCGCCGCCGCCCTCATCGCCCGCCTCGTCGGGCCGGTTCGGCGAGCGGCGGATCGAGCCGCTGCGCACGGACTCACGCTCGCCATCGAGAACCACGGCGACCTGCGAGCAGCGGAGTTGGTGGAGGTCATCGAGCGTGCGGAGCGACCCAACCTCGCCGTCACCCTCGACAACGTCAACCTCATCCGGGTCGGGGACGAGATGCTCGACGGAGTGCGACGGCTCGCACCGTGGACGGCGCTCATCCAGCTCAAGGATCATCGGCCCGGCGACCCGACCGTCCTCGGGGGGCCGACCTGCACCGCCCTTGGCGACGGCGTCGCGCCCCTGGAGGCAATCCTCGATTTGCTGGCCGCTGCCGGCTTCGACGGTCCGGTCTGCGTCGAGCTGGCATCCCTCGGCACCGGTCAGGTCGACGAGTTCGATCTCATCGAGCGGAGCGTCGACTGGCTCCGGACCCATGTTCCGCGCACGGTCGTCCGAGCGACACCGGGTCGATCGGATGGAGGACTCGTGAAGCAGTAGGAGGTTTCCGATGGCTGAGCTGCCGTTCGTTGACACGCACGTGCACTTCTACGATCTCCAGAACCCCGACCTCTACTACGTCTGGCTTCAGCCCGGCTGGAAGCACCCGATCCTCGGCGACATCGAAGCCATCCAGGCACAGCGCTACTGGGCGGACGATTTCATCGCCGAGACCCGGTTCGCGAACGTATCCAAGTCGATCCACGTCCAGGCTGCCCTGGGGATCAAGGATCCCGTTCAGGAAACGAAATGGCTTCAGGCGTTCGCCGATCGGCTCGGCCACCCCCACGGCATCATCGCCGAGGTCCATCTGGCCCAGCCCGACGCGGAAGAAGTGATCAACCGCCACCTCGAGTATCCGAACATGCGCGGCGTTCGGGACTTCGGCGAGGGCGACTACCTCGTCGACCCGGCCTGGCAGCGAGGCTTTTCGCTCCTCGGGAAGTACGGCCTCGTGTCGTGCATGGACTCGATGCCCGAGAACTACGCCAAGGTCCGGGCCCTGGCCCAGAAGTTCCCGGATATCGTCATCTCCCTTGATCACGCCGGATTTCCCCGCCGCCGTGATCGCGACTACTTCGAGTTCTGGAGCCGTGAGCTCCGGAACCTGGCCGAAGCACCGAACGTCGTCATCAAGATCTCCGGCCTCGGAATGTGCGATCCGCGGTGGACGGTCGACTCGTTGAGGCCTTGGGTGATGACCTGCATCGAAGCCTTTGGCGTCGAACGGAGCTTCTTCGGCACGAACTGGCCGGTCGACCGGCTCTTCTCGAGCTATCCCGATGTCGTGAACGCGTACGCGACCCTCATCAGCGACTTCTCGCGCTCCGAGCAGGAAGCGATGTTCTCCAAGAACGCGGAGCGAATCTTCCGAATCTGAGGCCCTACCTCCATCGCGGATACGAGGAGGCGCCGCCGTCGAGGAGGGGACGGCGGCGCCTCCGGCAAGCGTGGACCATTCAGACGATCAGCCCGCTCCCGGAAGGCCGGCGGTCACGTTCGGGAGCGGTGAGGCGCCGTGGGCCTTCGAGCCGAAGGCGGTCGGCTTCTTCCGGCCGACCCGTTCGTAGTACTCCTCGGGCACCTTCGTCGGATCCTTGAACATCTGCCACTGGCACTTCTGGCGGACGGCCGGGTCGGGGTTCGTATCGGGATAGATCGGTGGATCGACGACCCGAACCGGATAGCCGAAGCGATCGATCGACATCTCCTCCATGAGGACGATGCAGTGGACGCAGTAGAGGCAAACGCCGGGCGTGTAGTGGTTCCAGGAGTGCTTCTCCTCGGTGACCTTCCAGTTGTACGGCGGCTCCATTCGGGCCGGCGTCCGTTCGACCCAATCGCCTCGGATCGTCCGCTGGCCCGAGCCACACGGATCGAAGCGGAGGATGTACCGGTCTTCGGTCTCGATGAGCTCGAAGTCGCCGGTCCGCTCCGGCCCCACCAGGTGGCCACGCATCGCCTCGCAGGCGACGAGCATGAGGACCTCGAGGCCCTCGTCCCAGGGATGCTTGTCAATGTCGAACTTTTCGTAGCGCCAGACGAAGAGGGGAAGGAGGACCCGGTCGTACATGTCGCGGATGGCCGGCTCCCCGAGCTCCTCCTTGACGAGAGACATGAGGGCGTACGTGTGGTCGACGTCCCGGTCGTGGCACTGGCGCCAGGTCTCCTTCATTTGATCGAGGAGCCGCAACGCCTCGTCTCGCTGCTCGCGATACGTCGCCGCCGTGAAGGCCTGGACTTCGCTGAGGAACCGATCCCAGTGGCGCCGCGGATGCCATGGCGATCCGTCCGGCAGACGGTTCAGCTCGGACACCTGCCGGTTCCGGGCCTCGATCTTCTCCTCGTCCACCCCTCGATCGCGGAGAAAGCCGTTTAGATCGGCGATCCACTGGCGGTACAGGGTGAAGCAGACGTTTGCCTCGTCGATGAAGTAGCTGCCGAGGAGGGCGGCGTCGTCCCAGCGCCCCTCGTCGATCGCCTCGCGGATCTTGCGATAGGTCGAGATCTTCTGATCCTCCCAGGAGCCCAGTCGGACCCGTCGCCCGAGGAGCTCATTGAAGGCGATGCGCGTCTCGGTCATGGTCGTCCCTCCGCGGGTGCTGCGCTCGTCGACGATACCGGGACCGTTTGCAGCACTCGGTCTAGAGTACCATGGGCGTCTCCTTGGGTGCAGGAAGCGATGCGGTTGTGGTGAGTGCGGCTGCCTTCGGGCTGCTGGCCGCGATGGCCAACGCAGCTCAGGCGGTGCTGAGCAAGGACCTGACCCGGCGGGTGCCGGCCCGACAGCTCATCGGCGTGCTCTATCTCTGCAACGCCCTCGTCCTCCTGCCCGCTGCGCCGGTCGTCGTCTGGCGCTGGAGCCTCGAGGTGGTCGCGCTTCACCTGGCTTCGGTCGCGTGCATGGTCGTGGCGGCCATCTGCGTGTGGGACCTCCTCGCCCACGGGTCGGCATCAGCGACGACGGTGGCGACGGCCATGAGTCCGGTGCCGGCGGCCCTTGGCGCGGCACTCCTCGTGCCCGGCGTGACGAGCCCGACGCAGGGCGCCATGGCCCTCGCGACGGTTGTCGCCGTGCTGATGACCCTCGACGGAGCCTTCGGAGCGCTCGGTCGCCGAGGGACGCTCCTCCGGGTGATGGGGGCTGCCACGGGGACCGGACTGTTGACCGTTCTCTCGCGGGCCCTGGGTGACCATGGGGTCGGGGTCGTTGAGACGTACGTCGTTCGTACGGCGATGGCGGCCGCGATCTTCTTGGTGGCCATCCCGCCACGCGATGTTCCGATCGCCGAGCTGCCGCGTCTCGTCGGCCGATCGGTCGTCGTGACAACGTACTTCGTCCTCGTCATCGCTGGCGCGCAGCTCGGTGATCCGGTCGTCGTCCAGACCCTCGTAGCGACCAGCCCCCTGTTCGTGCTCGCGTTCGAGTCCCTTCGGACACGGCGCCGTCCACCATTGCGGATCCTCGCGGCAGGGTTGGTCGTGACCGTCGGCGTCTGGTTCGCCATCGGCTTGGAACCTCCGGGCGTCTAGTGGGGGGCTGGTACCGATTGCAGAAACGCTGCTACGATGATCCCGCTGACGCCCACGCGGCGACCGCATCGCTAGGAGGTCGGTATGGAGCGCGCCCTGTTCTACCTACGGATCTTCCCGGGAACGGAGGAGGAGTACGACCGACGGCATCGCGAGATTTGGCCGGACCTGGCTGAGGCGATTCGTGCCTCCGGCATTCGAAGTTTGTCCGGGTTCCGGCGTGGGACGGACGTCTGGTACTACGGGGAGTGCGAACCGGACGTCCGGACCGCGTTCTCGGCCTATGGCTCGACGCCGGTCGCGGCGCGCTGGAACGACGAGTTCCGAACCATCATCGCCGAGATGACCGGACCGGACGGTGACCTCCTCTGGTATCGGGAGGTCTTTCACGCCGACGGACCACCTCTGTCGGGCCCGATGAGCCGCGGTCTCTTCTCGCTCGTCATCGACCCGAGGCGAGGCGAGGAGTACGACCGGCGGCACGCGGAGCCGTGGCCAGATCTCATGGAGGCGATCGTGGCTGCAGGTTTTCGGAACTACAGCGGATTTCGCCGTGGTCCTCACGTCGTCTACTACGGCGAGTACTACCCCGACATGGCGACCGCGTTCGCGCGGATCGGCGAGACCGAAGTGAACGCCCGCTGGGGCGCCTCCTTCGAGGGGATCATCACGACCATCGTCGACGCTGAGGGGAACCTCATCACGGCGCAGGAAGTCTTCCATCAGAGCTGAGCCAGGAGTACCACCATTCGTCACAGCGACCGCTCAAGCAAGGCGATACCACGGCCAACGGTCGACCGTCCACGCGTCGTGGTCGTTCACCCGTACTGGGAGCTCTGGGAACACACGGCCGGGCCGGGCTTTCGTTCGGAGCGTCTCGCCCTCGCCCACCGAGTCGCGGAAGATCTCGCCGAGGTCGTGGCGATCGTCAGCGTCGCCGACTTTGCCTCGGCGGAAGAGGCGGCTCGGCTGGCCGACGGGCTTGCCGAAACCGAGCTCGACGTCGTCCTCATCCTCCAGACGATGGCGACACCACCCGGCTTCGCGCTGGCGCTCGTCGAGCGCCTGCCTGACGTCCCGATCGTGCTCTGGGCTCTCCACGAGACGGGGCTTACCGAGTTCACGGTCACTCACCGTGACATCACCACCCAAGGGGCCACGGTCGGGGCCCCGATGCTGACGAGCCTCCTGTCGCGGCGGGATATCCCCGTCGACTTGGTGCTCGGCCGCGTGGCCGATCCGTCCGTCCGCCGGCGCGTGGTGCGGGCACTCCGGACCGCCGCTGTCGCCCGGCGGCTGCGGCGAGCGCGCTTGGGTCGGGTGGGTCGGCCCCTCGAAGGCTACCTCCACGTCGACGTCGAGCCGCACGCGCTTCGCCAGGCGACGGGGATCGAAATCGTCGACATCGACCCGAACGAGGTTGTCGATGCCTATCGGGGGGTCGCCGACGATGCGGTCGATGCCCTCGCCCAGGAGGTGGGGCGCGACTGGGCTTTCGAGGAGGATCTCACGCTCGGCGACTCCCTCGAGCGATCGCTGCGGGCTGCGCTCGCCATCGAAGAGGTTGCCCGAGCCCATCGGCTCGACGCGGGCGCCTTCAACTGCCACGTTCCCCAGTTCCGCTTCGGCCAGCCAATCGGGATCGCACCGTGCTTCGGGCTCGGGAGGCTGACGAGCCTCGGGATGCCCTGGACGTGTACCGGCGATGTCCTGACCGCGGTCGCCATGCTGACGACCAAGCGCCTCGGCGGCGCCGCCCTCTACCATGAACTCGAGACCATCGATTACGACACCGGGGAGGTCGTCATCGCCAACAGCGGCGAGCACGACCTCGCCTGGCTGGCCCCCGGGGAGCGGCCGAGGCTCCGCCGGAACGGCTGGTTTTGCGACAAGGATCCCCACTGTGGTGTGTGTGCCGTCTTCGAGCCGGCGCCGGGACCCGCCACCCTCGTCGGCTTCACGCCGCACCCCGCTGCTCGAGGGGGCTTTCGGTACGTCGTCGCCCGCGGGGAGCTGACCGCACGGCGCTTTCCCATGACCGGCACCGTCAACGGCGCCTTCCGCTTCGCAGCCGGACCCGTGGAGGAGGCATGGGTTCGATGGGTCACCGCAGGGGCAACCCATCACAGTTCCGCCACCCCGGGTGATCTCGCCGACGACGTCGCCGCGGTCGCCCGCCACCTCGGCGTCGAGGCGGTCATCATCTAGCCGAGCGGTCCTCGCCGCCTCCGCTCGGCGCCCCTGACGGCCCCTCCCTCTGCTCGTCGATCCTCATCCTGCTCCGGGGAGGACCGCCGCTCCCAGACGAGGCGATGGACCCGTGTCGCACCTCCGAGGTCGAGGGGCCCGGACGTCAGGGTGAGCGTCGTCCTGTGGTCGTCGAGGTCCAGCCTCCGCGTCTGGCGGGTCCCGACCCATTCCGGACGACAGCTCGCCTCGACGAGGTGGACGACGACACCGTCTCCGACTTCGTAGCGACCGGCGTAGGCAAAGCAGGCGGCGGCAGATCGATCGCTGTCGCTGTGCGGGGAGGGCGTGATGACGGTGATCATCGTCCCGTCGGCGGCATAGACGAGGAGGCCACATGGTTCGCGACCGAACGGTTCGCTCGCTGTACCATCGCCGGCGAACGCGGTCCACGACCGCAGCTGCCAGGTGCCGACGATGGACCGCCTCGGCTCTTTCATTGGGTCGACCTCGTCGGCCTCTCCGCCGGACGACGCACCGCGACGGTCGGGTTTCACGGCACGAGGACCGATCGAAAGACGCGGCCGGCCTTGAGATCTTCGAGGGCCGTGTTCGCCTCCTCGAGGGGTCGCACGCGCTCGACGAGATGGTCGACCGTGAGGGTGCCATCGAGATAGAGGTCGATGGCATCTCGGATGTCGTCGGGCACGAAGCCGCGCGAACCGAGGACGGCCAACTCGCGCCAGAGGATGTCCACAGCTCGGGCTCGGAACGGCTCAAGGCTGCTCCCGACGAGGACGACCCGACCGCCCGGTCCGCCCATGGCGATGGCCTGCTCGTCGGCGGCCGCCGAGCCGGCGCACTGGATGACGACGTCGGGCCCGTTACCGGTCACCGCCCGGACCGCAGCGACCGGGTCCTCGGCCTCGGCCGAGACGAGGGCATCGGCGCCCAGACGGCGGGCGAGTTCGAGCTTCGCCGCAGACCGCGAGACGGCGATTACCCGGGCCCCGAGGGCCTTGCCGAGCTGGACGGCGTTCGAGCCGAGTCCGCCCACTCCGAGGACGACGAGGGTCTCGCCGAGGGCCAGTCGAGCCACCCGCTTCAGGGCATGGAGCGGCGTCGCCACGGCGTCGGTGAGGACGGCGAGAACCGGTGGCGGGACGGGCGCAGGGGGCCGGATCACCGACGTGACCGGTCGGATGACGTACTCGGCAAACGCACCGTCGACGTCGACGCCCATCCGCGTGAGGTGGGGGCTGATGTTCGGTCTGCCTCGCTCGGCCCACGGGTCGCCGGGGGGCGTCGAGATGTAGTAGAGCGCCACCTGGTCGCCAGGAACGACCTCCGTCACGCCGGGACCCACGGCGTCGACGACGCCGGCTGCTTCGTGGCCCGGCACAATGGGGAAGGGGACCTTGTCGCCGAAGCCGCCCTTCTGGAGGAAGACGTCCGAGCCGCAGACACCGCAGGCTTCGACCCGGACGCGGACCTCCAGCGGCCCTGGGTCCGATATCGGCCGGGTGGCCGGTTGGAGCGGGGCGCCCGGCGCTGGCAGCTCGACGACCCGCATGACTGGACTCATGCTCATCCGGCTCCCTCCCTCAGCAGCGCCCCGGCGTGGCGAGGACCCGCCTGCCCCTTCGACACCCGATCCTCAATACATGAGGAAGCCGCCGGACACGTTGAGCGTCGCGCCGGTGATGTAGCGGGCGTGATCCGAGGCGAGGAAGACGACCGGACCGGCGAGCTCCTCGGGTTCGGCGACGTAGCCGAGGGGGGTCTGCTGCTTCAGCGACTCGTACACCTCCGGTGCCAGTCCGGTCATGAGCATCGGCGTGTGGACCTGGCCCGGCGAGACGCAGTTGACCGTGATCCCGTATGGGCCGAAGGTCCGGGCCAGGCCGCGGCACATCGAGGTGACTCCGCCCTTCGAGGCGGCGTACACGACGGAGCCACCGAAGCCGCCCGTCCACCAGCCCTGCGAGCTGAAGAGAATGATCCGGCCGCCGGCGGCCTGCTCGATCATGGCTCGTCCGGCTGCGCGACAGAGAAAGAAGGCCGCCTTGAGGTTGACGTCGTGCTGGAAGTCCCAATCGTCTTCGGTCACCTCGTCGAGGGACGCTCGACGGCGAAGGACGGCTGCCAGGTTCGCCAGAACGTACAGGTTCCCGAGCTCGCGCCGCGCGCGAGCAACGAGGGGTTCGTGGGTCGCCAGGTCACGCAGGTCCGCTGCGACCCCTACGTGACCGGTCCCTTCCAGGCCGGCCACAACCTCATCGACCCGCGCCTGATCGATGTCGACGGCCATGACTTTGGCACCGGTCGCTGCAAAGGCGGTCGTGACCGCCCGGCCGATGCCGCCTGCCGCCCCAGTAACGATGACACCCCGGCCCTCGAGGCCGGCACCCACACTCCAGGCCATTTCGCGCGCCTCCTCTCTACCAGACTGCCGGACGTCACGGGCGCCCTACGATCGCACGCCCGCCAGGACCCGCTCGCTCCGATAGCGGTCAACGACCTCCTCGATGACCTCGATCCCGAGCCCCGGCTTCGTCGGCGGGTACATCCAGCCCTCGACGTGCTCGAAGGGCTCGGTGACGAGCTCGTGCTGCATCGGGTTCTGCAAGGGCTTGACCTCGAAGAGCTTCGCGGCCGGTGTCGAGAAGCTCACCGCCAGGCTGGCGGCCGTGCAGATGGCGCTCGACCAGGCGTGCGCGTTCACCTGGCGACGATGGAACTCGACCCGATCGGCGACCTTCTTGAAGCCCGTAATCCCCTCGGCCCGGGCGGGATCGACCCCGACGACGTCGACGGTCCCCGTTTCGAGAACCCGCTCGTAGCCGGCCAGATCCCATTCCTTCTCGCCGTAGGCGATGAGGGAGGTGGTTTTGCTGCGGAGGTTCCTGTAGCCCTCGGGGTCCCACTCGCCGAGCGGCTCCTCGATCCAATGGAGCCCGTACTCCTCGAAGGCCTGGACGCGGCGGACCGCGGTCTTGACGTCCCACTTGATCGCCCAGCCGCAGTCGATCATGATGAGGGTCGTCGGGCCAAGCCCCTCGCGCATGCGGCGTACGTACTCGACGTCGCGGTCGTGGTCGTAGCCGAGCCGGGCATTCCCTCGTTTGCCAAAGCCGACCTTGACGCCGTGCAGGCCGGGAGCGACCCATTCCTGGGCCTCTTCAACCATGCGGCCGATGTCCTCGTGGTGCGCATGACAGGAGGCCACGGCTGGTAGCCGCTCGTGAACCGGGCCACCGAGCAGGTTGCAGACCGACGTCCCGAGGAGCTTGCCCTTGATGTCCCAGAGGGCGATGTCGATGGCAGCCACCGCGTAGCTGGCGATGCCACCGTTGTAGCCGTACCACCACTTCTGGTCACGAAGGCTGTGCCAAATCGCGATGTTCTGGAGGGGGTCACGGCCGATGACGCGCTCGGCCATGCCGTCGACGATCGCCTTCGTGGCAAGGCTCGCCTCCGGGAACTGGGTAATCGACTCACCCCAGCCGACGACACCGTCATCGGTCGTGATCTTGACGAGGCAGAGGTGCCGGAGGGCATTGAAGTCGTTCGGTTCCGGATAGCTGACGGGAATCGCCTGGACGCGCTCAACCCTGCTCATCGTTCACCTCCGGGGCAGTCGCCCCTCGCTCGGCGTAAGGCCGCGGGCGGAGAAGGTCACACACGGACTTCACGGATCCCGAGCGCCGCGGCGAGGGCCGGAACTTCGAGATCGAGCCTGCCCGGCGCCAGGGCGTTGTGGTGGGTGGCGCCGGAGGTGATCCAGCGGGACAGGGCGTCGTCGGCGGGTCCCGAGTCGAAGCGGAACATCGCGTTCGGACCACCCATCCGCGGAAAGCGGGTCTCGACGATCTCGCCCGGCGCCCAGGCCAGCCGCCATCCGTCCCGCGTCGGTGAGAGGGAGAGGAGCGTAGCCGGCCCCCGCGCCAGCGCGAAGGAGACGGAGGTTCCGGGACCGCGCTCGCCGGGATAGTGCTCGTTGGCCTCGAGCCGAACGGCCCCCGGGGGCTCGGCCCAGGCCGGGTCGCCTTCTCCGCCGGCCGCCACGAGGACGAGGCCCGTCTCGATCTCGGGCGCGTAGCACTCGCAGTAGAGGGCCGCCCCGGCCATCCGCCGGGCGAGGTAGAGGGCGATGGCGGTCGGCAGATCTCCGGTACAGGAGATGGGCCGACCTGCCTCGGTCTGGCAGGCGACCCCAAGGCAGGCCGTGACGCCGACGGCCGGGCTTCGGCGGAACCACTGACTGTGGCAGTTGACCGTCCCGGCGATGGCGTCGTTCTCGACGAGGAGCTGCTCGAGGGCGACGGCGACGCGGGCACTCCAGTCGGCGGCTGGACCGGGATCGCCCTGCCAGCGAGCGGTGCAGCGGTCTAGAAGCGCCTTGGCCGCCTCCTTCGGTGTACCGGCGACGAGTCCTTCCCACCGGGCGGGCTCGACGGCGACCTCGGTCACCCCGAGGGCGGCGAGGTCCGCCTCGCTCGATTCGACGTCCCGATATCCGGGGATCGGATCCCCTATCCGGAGGACGTTGGCGCCGCGGAGCGATCCGGCGGCGGCGACGGCTCGGACGATCCGCCGGAGTCGCTGGAGGGCTGCAGGATCGTCGTGAGCTGCAGTGACGACGGCCGCGGGTCGACCCGTTCGGACGAGCACGTTGCCGAACATCACCGCCCCGACGGAGGTGGAGTGGACCGTCGCTTCGTCTTGGCGGAGGTCGTCTGGCAGGCGCAGGACGCCCGGCGCGTTCCAGATGACGATCGGCGCCGTCGTCCTGCTCACGGCGAGCTCCGCGTAGCTCGGCGGCGCCGCCATGGCCGGCGCGAAGACGACGGCCTCAGGTCGTGTCGCCTCGACGATGTCGGCGACCCAGGCGGCGTCAGCCTCGGACTCGATGAGCGGTGTCTCGGTGACGTCGAATTCCTCGCGGAGGATGGCGGCCGAGCGGCCAGCATGGGCCCGCATCCGAGTCGGGAAGTCCGGACCCATCTGGGGATCGAAGAGGGTGAAGCGGACCGAGACGAGGACGATACGGGCGCGGGTGGGCGTTGGCATCGTTCGTACCGAGGACCTACGTGCCCTGCCCAGGCAGTGATATCATTTCCAGACTCGTTTCCACCCGGGCATCGTACCGACCGGAAGCGGCGACGTCAACGCGAGCACTCGGTCGCGGGTGCATCCTGAAGGAGGGCTGAGGACGATGGCAAGGCTCCGACTCGGCGTCATCGGCGCTGGCTCCTGGACGGTGAGCTCTCACCTTCCGAACCTCGTCCGGCGACGCGACCAGGGGGAAGTCGAATTCACCATCGTGAACCGCCGGAACCCGGATCTCCTCAACCGGGTCAAGGAGCGCTTCGGGTTCGCCAAGGCCACGACCGATTGGCGAGAGGTCATCGCCGAGCGGCCAGACATCGTCGTCATCGGCAGTCCGCCCGGCTACCACTACGAGCAGGCAAAGGCGGCACTCGAGGCAGGAGCCCACGTTCTCTGTGAGAAGCCGTTTACCCTGGAACCAGCCGACGCTTGGGACCTCGATGCCACGGTACGGCGGACCGGTCGCTCGTTGTTCATCGCCTACGGCTGGAACTACAAGCCGATGGTCATCGAGGCCCATCGCCTCATGCACGAGGACGGCGGGATCGGCGAGATCGAGCACGTCGCCCTTCACATGGACTCGGTGACCCGTGAGCTCCTATCCGAGACGGGTGCCTATCCGGACGCGGCCCCCGAGTACATCCCGGAGCCCGAAACGTGGACTCGGCCCGAGACGTCGGGTGGTGGCTACGGGCAGGCGCAGCTGACCCACCTGCTGGGCGTCGCCCTCTGGCTGACGGATCTTCGAGGTCAGGACGTCTTCGCCCTCATGAGTGCGCCGCTGGGGGCCAAGGTGGAACTCCACGACGCCGTCGCTCTCCGCTTCACGAACGGCGCCATCGGCACGATGAGCGGTGCCTCGAGTCACCTCGGCGGTGCGAATAATCGCCATGCGGTCGAGGTCAGGGTCGTCGGGTCGCGCGGCATGTTCCATCTCGATCTCCGTGAGAACATCCTCTGGCGATACCGTGGCCCCGGCGACGATGTTCGCGTGCCGCTCGAGGCCGACGCCGGCCTCTACGACTGCGTCGGCCCGGTGGACGCTCTCGTCGACGCCGGCCTGGGCCGAAACCCCGCCAACAACTCGCCGGCCGAGCTCGGCGCCCGGACCGTCGAAATCCTCGAGGCCGCCTATCGGAGCGCCAGAACGGGTCAGCTTGAGCGCGTCAAGACGCTCGACCGTTCCCCGGCGGCCTGACTCCCCGACGATCCCCGCAGCCGGGCGAACGCCGGATGGAGAAGGGGCCGTTCGCCGATCCCGCGGCGGGTTCGGATACGGAGAGCCGCGCACGCCACGGCGGCTTCGCTAGTCCTCGGCTGCTGCCACGGTCGGAGCGACTCGCTGACCGTCGGCTTGGACGGCTCGGATCGACTCGCGCGGGGTGAAGACGGTCGGATTGATAACGACCTCCGGACCCGCCTCGTCGCGGAGGCGCCGAAGGAGGAGCCGGGCCGCGGTTCGTCCGAGCTCGACGCTGTCCCGCGAGATCGAGGCGATCGGGGGCTGGTAGAGGTCGACGAGGGGAATGTCGTCGCAGGTCACGATCGAGACGTCCTCACCGACCCGCTTGCCGTGCCGCTGCAGCGCCCGCAGGCAGCCGACGAGGAGCTGGTTGCTGCCAACGATGATCGCGGTGGGGGGTTCGGGCGCCTTGAGGAGCTCATTCGTAGCGGCCTCGCCATGCTCGGCGCTGAAGCTACCCGCGATCGCCACCGTCGTGTCCGGCAGGCCCCTTGCCGCCATGGCTTCGCGCATCGCGCTCAGACGAGCGTGGCCCGGTCGGACGTCGAGGGAGCCTGCGATGAGGGCGATCCGACGATGGCCGAGATCGAGGAGGTAGTTCACGGCGGCGGTGATCCCTGCTCGATGGTCCGAGAGGACTGCGGAAGCCCGCACGTCGGGGGGGACGTCCCGGTCGACGACGACGATCGGCACCTCGACGGTCCGAAGGAGCTCGAGCGTCCGTGGGTCTCGCTCGCTGGCGAGGGAGAGGATGAGGCCGTCGACACGGCGACTCAGGAAGAAGCGGACGTGCGCGACATCGAGGCTGGGGTCGTTCTCCGAGTTCATGAGCAGGATCGAATAGCCAGCACTCCTGAGCTCCGATTCGGCTCCCGACACGATGTCGGCCATGAGCGGGTTCGAGATGTCGCCGACGATGAAGCCCACCGACAGCGTCGCGCCTCGGCGCAAGCTCTGCGCGAGGAAGTCTGGCTCGTACTCAAGCTGGCGGACGGCTGCCAGAACCCGGGCCCGCATCGCCGGACTGACGTCCGGGTGATTGCTGAGAACGCGTGAGACCGACGAAATGGCGACGTTGGCGAGCTCTGCCACCTCGCGCATGCTGGCCCGTCGCCGCACCCGGGATGTTGGTTGACGCTCTGGTTCCACGCTCAAACCTCCCCACGTCCAACCCCTTCCCTGCCGAATGGACTGGATGCCGGTTACCGGTAACGGTTGCAATCACCCTATCACACGACCGGGTTCCGGTCACGTCCGGCGAAGCCGGATTCGGGAGGCCGAACAGATCGTCAGGCATCTTCGCTTTCCGGCGGCCGCGTGGTGGTCCTCGGATCGTGGCCTCGCGTCGATCCCGGACCACGGCGACCGACCCGGTGTCGGGTTGGCCCTGGAGTCCCCCTTCCGGTCGCCTCCCGGGTTGACGAAACAGCCGGTCGGATGCGACGATACGCAATCGTAACTGGAAACGGTACCGCCCGGGTGCTGTCGCACATCGGCCCTCGGTGCATATGGAGGAGATGGAGCCTGATGACATCGCCAGCTCCTGATCGCGTCAGCTGGTTCCGCAAGATGGTCGAGATCCGGCTCTTCGAGGAGAAGGTTCAGGAGCTCTTCATGGCCGGCCACATCCAGGGGACGACCCACCTCTGCCAGGGTCAGGAGGCGGTCTCGGTCGGCGCGATCGCTGCCATGCGGCCCGGCGATGTCCAGACCAACACGTACCGCGGACACGGCGAGGCCCTCGCCCTCGGCATGGAGCCCGAGGTTGCGTTCGCCGAACTCATGGGCCGAGTTACCGGCTGCTCGAAGGGCCTCGGCGGCTCGATGCACCTCATCGACGTCACGAAGGGCAACATCGGTGCGAACGCCATCGTCGGAGCGGGGATCCCCATCGCCGTCGGTGCCGCTGTCGCCTTTCAGATCCGAGGCGAGCCGCGCGTCGCCCTGACCTTCTTCGGCGACGGAGCCACGAACATCGGCACCTTCCACGAGGCCCTCAACATGGCCGCCGTCTGGCAGGCCCCGGTGGTGTTCATCATCGTCAACAACCAGTACGGCGAATACAGCCCAGTCCGCGCGACGACGCCCATCGACGACCTCGCCCGGCGGGCCGAGAGCTATGCGATGCCCGGTGTGGTCGTTGACGGCCAGGACGTCGAAGCGGTCTACGAGGCGACCAAGGAGGCCGTCGTCCGAGCCCGCAGCGGCGATGGCCCCAGCCTGCTCGAGATGAAGACGTACCGCTACCGCGGGCACTCGCGCTCGGATCCGGCGAAGTACCGTCCGCCTGGAGAGCTGGAGGCATGGAAGGCCCGCGACCCCATCGACATCCTCGGTCGACGGCTCGCAGAATGTGGAGAGCTGTCGGTGGAAGCCCAGGATCGGATCCGCGCCGAGATCCAGGCAGCGATCGACGCAGCCGCGGACCGCGCCCTCGCCGCCCCCTATCCGACCCTCGAAGAGGCCGCTCGCTATGTCTACGCTGACTGAGATCGATCGCGTCGCCGAGGCAACCGTCCCCGAGCTCACCTACCGAGAAGCCATCAATGCCGCGCTCAACGACGAGATGGCCGCCGACCCGACGGTCCTCCTCCTCGGCGAGGACGTCGCCACGGAAGGCGGCGTCTTCAAGACAAATGTCGGCCTGGTCGAGAAGTACGGCCCGGGGCGTGTCCGGAACACGCCAATCTGTGAGAACACGTTCGTCGGGGTCGCCCTCGGCATGAGCCTCGTCGGCCTCCGGCCGGTCGTCGAGATCATGTTCAGCGATTTCCTGCCAACGGCCGGTGATGCCATCGTCAACCAGCTCCCAAAGTACCGGTTCATGAGCGGCGGTCAATTTGCCGTTCCGGTGACGATCCGTTCCATCAGCGGTGCGACGGGCCGCTTCGGAACGCAGCACTCGGCAACGGGCGAAAGCTGGTTCATGCACTTGCCCGGTCTTCGCGTCGTCACGGCGGCAACCCCAGGATCGGCCTACGAACTGCTCCGAGCGGCGATCCGTGACAACAACCCGGTCATCTTCCACGAGCACAAGGGCCTCTACGGACGGAAGGGCCCCGTTCAGCGGGGCTCCGTCGCCCCGATCGGTCGAGCGGCTGTTGTCCGACGAGGAAGCGATGTGACTATCGTGGCAACCTTGCTCATGGTGGAGCGCTCGCTTCAGGCGGCGGCCGCCCTTGCCGAGGAGGGCATCGACGCCGAGGTCATCGACCTTCGCTGGCTCCGTCCCCTCGACGTGGAGACGGTTCGCGCCTCGGTCGAACGGACGGGTCGACTCGTTGTCGTCGAGGAGCAAGTCCACGCGGGTGGCTGGGGGGCAACGCTCATCAGCGAGTTGACCATGGGAGGTGTGGCTTGGCGGCGTCCGCCGCTCGCGGTAAGCTTGCCCCCCGACCTCCCGATCCCGTACAGCCCACCGCTCGAGGACGCCGTGCTCCCGTCGGTGGAGGCGATCCGCTCGGCGGCGCACGCCGCCTGCCGGCCATGACAACGGCGGCCGGTGATCCGGCCCTCCCCAGGCCGGTGTTCGACGGTCGGGCACTGCGGATCGAGCGGATCGAGACGATTGCCCTGCGCGCTCCGCTTCCTCGGCGCTTCCGTGGCAGCGCGTACGCAATGGACAACCGCTGCACGATCATCACGCGCCTCTACACGAGCGACGGGCTCGTCTCTGACGTGTACAACGGCGACACCGACGACGAGCAGCCGATCATCCTGCGCATCATCCACGAGGAGCTGGCCCCAGCCCTTCTCGGCCGCTCCGCTGCCGATCCCGAGGGCGCCTGGCGGGCGATGGAGCCGGCCACGAACAACATTCTCCGGGATCGTGGATTGGCGCTTCAGGCCATCGCCTGCCTCGACACGGCGATCTGGGACGTGTTCGCAAAGGCGCTCAATGTCCCGGTCTACCGGCTCTGGGGGGCCGTTACGGACAGTCTGCCGATCAGCGTGATCGGTGGCTACTACCACCTCGACCTGGCGGAAACCGCCGCGCTCATCGAACGGTACGTCGCGATGGGCTTCGCCGGCGTCAAGTTCAAGGTCGGCGGCCGGTCGCCGGCCGAAGACGCCGAACGGGTCCGCGTCGTTCGGGAGGCGGCCGGCGCCGACTTCGAGGTCATGGTCGATGCGAACCAGGGCTACGACCGCGCCCAGGCGGTGGAGTTCGGCCGGCTCGTGGCCGGCTACAACATCCGCTGGTTCGAGGAGCCCTGCCGCTGGACGAACGATCGCCGCTGGATGCGCGACGTGCGGCTTCAAACGGGGATCCCGGTTGCCGGTGGCCAGAGCGAAGTAACGCTCAATGGACTCCGTGACCTGGTCGTCGACGGCGCGATCGACGTCAGCAACTTCGACGCGTCGTGGGCCGGAGGTCCGACGATCTGGCGCAAGGCTGCCGGTTTGTGCGCCGCCTTTGGCGTGCAGCTCGGCCACCATGAAGAGCCGCAGGTGGCCGCCCACCTGTTGGCCAGCGTCCCCGATCACACCTTCGTCGAGTGCTTCGACGAGGAGCGCGATCCGTTCTTCTGGAACCTCGCCAACCTGGCCGGACGGATCAAGGACCGCCGCTACCACGTCCCCGCCGGCCCCGGCTTCGGCATCGAATTCGACTGGGACTACGTCCGCCGATACACGGTTTCCAGGCAGGTGAGCCCATGAAGCTGGTCGCCGCTTCGGCGCCCCTCGCCGGCCTCCGCGTCGTGGCTGTCGAGCAGTACGGTGCGGGGCCCTTCGGGTCGCTCTACCTCGCCGACCTCGGGGCCGACGTGATCAAGGTCGAAGACCCCTCGAGCGGCGGCGACATCGCCCGCTACATCCCCCCCGGTCAGGCTGGGAGCGCCAGCCTCTTTTTCGAGAGCTTCAACCGGAACAAGCGAAGCATCGCCCTCGATCTCAAATCGTCCGCTGGTCGCGAGGTCTTCGAGCGTCTCGTCGCGACGGCCGACGCAGTCTACAGCAACCTCCGCGGCGATCAGCCGGAGCGACTTCGCATCCGCTACGCCCACCTGGCCTCGATCAACCCGGCGATCGTCTGCGTCACCGTCACCGGATACGGCACGACCGGGGAGGAGGCCCGCTGGCCGGGCTACGACGCCCTGATCCAGGCCGAGGCCGGCTGGGCCGCCCTGACGGGTGATCCAAACGGTCCACCGACAAAGAGTGGTCTGTCGCTCGCCGATTACGTGGCCGGCTTGACGGGGGCGCTCGGCCTCCTGGCGGGCGTCATCGACGCACGGCGGACGGGTCGCGGGCGCGACATCGACACGAACCTATACGACGCCGCGCTGGCGATGCTGAGCTACCCGGCGACGTGGTACCTCTCCTCGGGCTACGTCACCGAACGTCAGGCCTTGTCCGCCCATCCCAGCGTTGTTCCGTTCCAGTTCTTCGCGACCGCGGACGGGTATCTGGCGGTAGCCTGCCCGAAGGAGAAGTTCTTTCGGGCGCTCGTGGAACGGATCGGCCTTCCCGAGCTGGCCAGCGATCCCCGCTTCGGGGACTTCGAAGCGCGACGCCGTCATCGGGCCGAGCTGCTCGAGATCCTGAGCGCCCGCTTCGCTGAGCGGCCGGCGGCCGAGTGGATCGCCATCCTCCGAGGGCACGTCCCCGTGGCGCCCGTGCGCTCCCTCGCCGAGGCCCTCGACGTCGATGAGCTACGCCGGCGGTCGATGCTCGCCGAATACCAGCATCCGACCTTCGGGCCCGTTCGATCGGTCGGCCTACCGCTCGAGGTGAGCGGGTTCGTACCCACGTACCGGCCGGGTCCCGAGCTGAACGGCGACGCCGCCGAGATCCTCGCCGAGCTCGGCTACGATGGCGCGGCTCGGGAGGGCCTCGCTCGCCGAGGGGCCTTCGGCACAACGACGACCGTGCCGGCGGAGCTCGGCATCGGATAGGGAGGCACGGCCCTGGGGCACATGTGCGAGCGACGCGCCATCTGAGGAGGAGGACGATGCCGGGGCGACGGATTCTCATCGCCGTCGACGGTTCTGCCGAGGCGGACATGGCCGCCGATGTCGGACTCGAGCTCGCCGCCGACCGAGGCGCAGCGGTCGTGTTCTTGCACGTCGATCCCGAGATCGCCGAGGCGCTCTACGAACGGGACCCGACCCACGGTCCGACCGAGGCCGAGGTCCTTGAAGCCGACCCGGTTCTCGCCTCGGCCGTCGCTCGGGCTCGCGCCAAGGGGATCCCGGCGACCGCCGAGGTCGCTGGTGGCTCCCGCCAACGGCCGCCGTCGGGAGAGATTGCCGACGCCACCGTCGGGATCGCCGACGGCCTGGAAGCCGAGCTCGTCGTCATGGGGTCGCGCGGCCAGGGACTCCTCGAGAACGTCCTCCTCGGCAGCGTCTCGTCCGGCGTCTTGCAGCACTCCACGGTGCCGGTCGTGGTCGTCCGGCCCGGGCGACGGCCCTCCCGCGGCCAGGGAGCCAGCCCCGCCTAGCCCTCGTGGCCGGCCGTCCGGACCCCGGGTTCCGGGCGGCGGGGGCGGCCGACCGCGAAGCGGTCGCCGATGGCCGGGTCGAGCGGGCGGCCGGTAACGAGGTCGACGACCGTCTCCCCGATGGCCGGCCCGTGCTTGAAGCCGTGCCCCGACCCGCCCCCGACGAGCCACACGTTCGACCAGGCCGGGTGGCGGTCGATGACGAAGTGGGTGTCCGGCGTCGATTCGTACTGGCAGACCCGCGTCTCGACGACCGGCGCCTCGGCGAGCCCCGGGAAGCGACGCCGGAGATAGCGGCGCCCGAGTCGCACCGTCTCCGGATCGACGAGCCGCTCGCCCTCGGTGGGATCGAACGGGCGCCCGAGCTCGTCGGGGGCCACCTTGAAGCCCCGGCCGGCAACGGCCGGGATCCCGTAGATCGCGGCATCGTAGTCGACCCAGCAGGGGAAGCGCTCCGCCTCCCAGGAGTCATCGCCGGCCGGCGGGCCGAGATAGAGGACGTCCTGCTTCGTGATCCGGATGAGGGGCGCGCAGACTTCCGGGAAGAGACGGGGGAGCCACGGCCCGGCGGCGAAGACGAACGCTCCGGCCGCGAGTCGCCGGCCGTCGGCGGTCTCGATCGCCGCGACCCGCGTGTCTGCCCCGCGCGCCTCCGGCGCCCGGACGGCGGCGACCTCAAACCCACCGCCGGCGGCGACGAAGCGCTCGACGAGGCGGTGGATCGAGCGGCGGGCGAGGAGGAGGCCGGCCTCGGGCTCGAAGACGGCGAACTCGTCGTCGGCGATCGCGATGGTCGGCCAGCGGGCCCGAACGTCGGCGGCCGTCAGCCGCTCGACCGGGATGCCGAGCTCGCCGAGGATCCGCGCCGAGGCAGCCTCGAAGCCGTCGGGCCGCCGTCCGAACCAGAGGACGCCGGCCTCGACGAACAGTCGCTCGCCGACGGCATCCCCGAGTTCGATCCACTGCTCTCGCGCTCGCCGGGCCCAGACCGGGTAAAGCCGGTCGGCGCCGTGAGCCGAGCGGATGATCCGCGATTCGTCCCCGGAGGTGGCTCGGGGGTGCCCCGCGCCGAAGGCGTCGACGAGGCGGACGGTCAACCCGGCCCGACGGGCGTGCCAGGCCGTCCAGGCGCCCATCGTCCCGGCGCCGACGACGAGGAGGTCGGGGATCGGCGCGCTCACGGTACGAGCCGGAGCTGAGCGACGACCGAGGCCTGGATGGCCGGCCCGGTCACGGGGAGCGGGACCGTCCGGCCGGCGAGCCACGCCCCGATAAGGTTGCCGTGCTGGCGGGAGAACGGGACGCCGCCGTTGCCGGTCGTCGTCACGATCCTGGTGGCGTCGGGTCGCGAGAGGTCGACGAGGAGCCGCATGCTCGGCAGGTTCGTCACCTCGAAGACCCGCCCGAAGCCGACCGGCCGGTACGACGGGTCGGTCGGGTCGGGGTAGGCGCGCGAGAAGCGGGTGTATGTGTTGTTCAGGGCGCCGGCGGCCCCCGGAGCCGGATACGGCCCCCGGTTCAGGAGCCACTCGAGGGGCCCGATCCCGCTCGAGCCGAAGGCGTCGTCTCGGAAGCTGACGGTGTGGAGCCGGCCCCACGTCCAGCGCCGCGGCTGATCCTCGACGCGCCGGAGGTCGGCGGCGGCGCGGTCGAAGGCGGCCGCGACGATGTCGGGGGCCCGTTCCCGTCCCGGCGTCGTCCGGTCGTCCCACCACGGGTCGTCGGGGCTCCGGAGGAGGAGTTCGAGGGCGTGCCACGAGAACGGGCTCCCGACGTACTCCCGGGCGAGGCCGTCGCCGAGGTCGTCGTCGAAGATCGCCCGGAGGACCTCGTACTCCCAGGTCATGTACGCGGCGCAGCCGAGGCTCGTCGTCGGGCAGCGGCCGTCCCAGCTCCGGACCCGGTCGAGCAACAGCTGCCCGTCGGCGGTCGCCGGGGCGGGCCGCAGGTCGAGGAGGGCCGGAACGATCCGCTCGACCCGGCGCGGATGGTCGTCGAGCTGGATCGCCGCCATCTCGTCGAGGGTGACGCCGTCGGCGGCGGCCGCGTCGAGGAGCTCGAGCGCCCGGGCCGCCCGATCGCCGATGTCCGGCTCCCGGCCGACGAGGTACGGGTAGTCGGGCCCCGTGATCTGGTTGTTCGCCGTGACGATCCGGCCCGACGGCGGGTCGAAGAGGCGCGGCAGGGCGTCGTACGGGATCCGGTCGACCCACTCGTGGGCGGCATCCCAGCCCGGGCGCGGCCGGTCGCCGAGGTCGTCGGCCGCCTGGCGGATCGGGACCCAACCCGGCATCTGGTAGCCGATGTGGCCGGCGGCGTCGGCGTAGACGAAGTTCTGGGCCGGGGCGCCGTAGACCGAGAGGGCGGCCCGGAACTCGTCGAAGGTCCGGGCGGTGTCGAGGCGCATGATCGCCTCGAGGGTCCGGTCGGGGCCGGCGATCGCCGTCCAGGCGAGGGCCATCGGCGGAGCATCCCGGAGTCGGGGCTCGGCGTCGTTGAGGATCGGCCCGTGGTGGGTCTCGCGGACCTGGAAGGTGACGGGTTCGCCGCCGGCGACCTCGATCGTCTCGGTCCGGACCGTGAACGGCCGGGTCTCGGACCCGAAGACGTAGCGGCTCGGGTCGGTCGGGTCGAGCCGCTCGATGAAGAGGTCCTGGACGTCGGGATCGGCGTTCGTCGCGCCCCAGGCGATCGTCCCGTTCGTGCCGAGGACGACGGCCGGCGTCCCCGGGAACGAGACCCCGACGACGTCGTACGGGCAGGCGGCCGAGACGACCCGGCAGTGGAGGCCGTTGACGAACCAGACCGACGGCATCCCGATCCCGAGGTGGGGGTCGTTCGCGAGGAGGGCGCCGCCGGTCGCGCTCTTGCTCGGGGCGACGACCCAGTTGTTCGAGCCGATGCCGCGGTCCGAGGCAAGCCCCTCGCCGCCATCGAGCCCGGCCATGGCGAGGGCCGTCCGCCCGGCCGCGGCGAGGTCCCGCCAGGCGGTCTCCCAGTCGGGGCGGACGGCCGGGGCGGGCGCGGACGGCTCGGTCGGGCTGCCGACGGACGGCTCGGTCGGAGCGCTCCGATCCGCGGCGTCGGGCGGTCGGGCGGCCGTCGCCGGGCTCGCGCCCTCCTCGAGGATGATCGGGGCGTCGGCGGGGTAGGGCGGGATGAGGGAATCGGTCCGGGCCGGGTCGCCGAGCCGGGCATCGGCGAGCCACCGGAAGAGCTCCGACTCGAAGTTGCCGCCGAGGTTCCAGGCTTGGACCTTCTGCCAGGTCGCCGAGTCGAGGGGCGTCCACGGCTCCGGCTGGAAGCCGCCGAGGCCGCCCGTCCCGGTCAGGAGCCCCGCCACGACGAACTCGATCCCGAGCCGGCCGCGGTGCTCGTCGAGCCAGGCGTTGACGCCGCGGGCGTAGGCGTCGAGGGCGGCCCGGACGTCGGGCGAGAAGGCCTCGAGATCTCGCTCGGCGGCCTGCCGCCAGCCGAGGGTCCGGATGAAGCGGTCGGTCTTGACCGTCGTCTCCCCGAAGAGCTCCGACAGCCGGCCCGCCCCGATCCGCCGCCACAGCTCCATCTGCCACATCCGCTCCGAGGCGTGGACCCAGCCCTGGGCGGCGAAGAGGTCCGCGGGGGTGTCGGCGTAGATCTGGACGATGCCGTTCGCGTCGCGGAGGATGTCGACGGGACCCGAGAGCCCCGGCAGCCGGATCGTGCCGCTTGTCTCGGGCATCGCCCGCCCGAGGATGCTGCCGAGGAGGCCGACGAACCCGATCGCGACGACGAGGAGGAGGACGAGGACGACGGCGAGGAGGCGACCGACGAGGCGCCCGAGGCGTCGACCCACGGCCCGACCTCAGCGGACGAGGAGCTGGCCGAGGCCGAGCTCGGTCGCCCGCTCGACGATGGCGGCCCCGAAGACGACGTCGGCGAGCCCGACCCCGAGGTGGGTCGCCACGACCCGGCCCTCGGCCGGCCGCTCGAGCCCCCGGACGATCGCCTCGCCGAAGGTCGCCGTCGGGTCCGGGTAGCCGTCGAACTGGCCGGCCTCGCGGTTGGCGAGGAACTGGCCTCGCTCGTCGACGAGGAAGGAGGCCGCCGAGCGGGCAACCTCGGCGGAGCAGTACGTCGCGTAGTCGACGGGGACGACGAGGGCGTTCGGCGCGAGCCACGCGTTCGTCATGACCTGGCGGCGCTCCGGGGTCGTGAAGGAGGCGCAGGTCACGACGACGTCGGCCGGGGCGATCGCCGTCCGGGCGTCGGGGGCGGCCGTCGCGGTCCCGATCCCGGGGACCTCCCGGGCCAGGGCCACGAGCGCCTCGGCCCGCTCGGGATGCCGATCGAAGATCGCGACCTCGACGCCGGGGAGGAGGTGGCCGAGGACGGGCAGGTGGGCCCGACCCTGGACGCCGGCGCCGATGACCGCGGCCCGGACGGGGCGCCCGGCGACGGCTGGCGCCCAGTGGCGGATCGCGACCCCGCTGACGGCGGCGGTTCGGTGGGCGGTGATCGGCCCGCCGTCGAGGACGGCGGTCGGGATGCCGGTTTCCGGGTCGTTGAGGACGACGAGCGCGCTGATCGCCGGGAGCCCCCGGGCGTTGTTCGTCGGGAAGCCGACGACCCACTTGATCCCGAGGCGATCCTCGGTCCCGTCGGCGGCGCCGCCTCGAAGGTAGGCGGGCATGGCGTGGGCGAAGGCGCCCTCGGGGCGAGGGTGGACGCCGAGCTTCGGCGGCAGCTCCGCGTCGGCGACGAGGGCGACCATCGTTCGCTCGGCGAGCTCGATCCGGGTCTCGACGGGCGGCATCGCCGCCTCGACGTCGGCCCGGGACAGGTAGCGGAGGCGCGCGAGGTGGGGTCCGGTCATGCGCTCCGCTCAGTCTACGGATCGGCTGCCCGTTGCGGGGGCCGCCGGCGCGCCCTGCGGGTCGACCGCAAGCCCCGGGGGCCGCCTCTTCGCTACGATCAGCGCGTGACTGCCGCCGACGTCCGCATCCGCCTCGAGGCCGAGGGCCTCGTCCCCGCGACCTGGTCGAACGGCCCCGGCGACCGCTATCCGGTCCACCGCCACACCTACGACAAGGTCATCGCCGTCGAGCGGGGCTCGATCGTCTTCGGCCTCCCGAGCGGCGAGCCGATCTACCTCGGGGCGGGCGACCGGCTCGAGCTGCCGGCCGGGACCGACCACGACGCCGTCGTCGGTCCGGACGGCGTCACCTGCCTCGAAGCCCATCTGGCGGCGGGGACGCTGCCCGGGCTCCGGCGGCGGGCGGCCGGAACCTGGTGACGGCGCTCGTGGTGACCGCGCTCGTGGTGACGGCGCGCGGTCCCGGCCGAGGCGAAACCGGCACCGCCCGGGCGACGTAGGCGATGGCAGGGGATCGCTCGGTCGCGCCCTCCGACGACGAGCTCGTGCGCGCCGTCGCGGCCGGCTCCCACGATGCCCTGGCGACCCTCTACGACCGGTACGCCGAGTCGATCCATCGGCTCGCCGTCCGGCTGACGAACGACCGCGGCCTCGCGGAGGAGATCGTGCAGGAGACGTTCCTTGCCCTTTGGAACCGCGCCGAGCTCTTCGACCCGGCGAGCGGCAGCCTCGCGACCTGGCTCCGGAGCATCGCCCGGAACCGGGCCGTCGATCGGCTCCGGGCAGCGGCTCGGCGGCCCCGGCCGGCGGGCCCGACGGTCGAGACCTCCGTGCCCGATCCCGTGGAGCGGCTCGCCGCGACCCCGGGCTTCGGCGACGGGGCGGACCCGGCCGCGGCTCCGGAGCGGGCGATCGAGCTCGCCGAGCTCCGCACCGCCCTCCGGGAGGCCCTCGCGACGATGCCCGACCCCGAGCGGCGGGTCATCCTCCTCGCCTACCAGGAGGGCTTGTCCCAGGCCGAGATTGCGGCCCGGCTCGGCTGGCCGCTCGGGACGGTGAAGACGCGAACGCGCCGCGCCCTGGGGCGGCTCCGGGTATCCCTCGCCGGCCTCGGCTTCGGCGTCGGCAGCGGGGCGGGGGCGGACCGCGATCCGGACGGCTCGGCGGCGTCCGACCCGGCGGCCTCCGAGGTGGGGGAGCGATGACCCACGAGGAAGCGCTCGAGCTCCTCGAGCTCGCCGCCGCCGAGCCCGACGGGTTCGAGCGACTCGCGGCCGGCGATCGACCCGAGGCCGCCGCCCTGGCCGGCCACCTCGCCGGGTGCCCGACCTGCCGGGCCGAGCACGAGGCCCTTCGTCGCCTCGCCGGGGTGCTCCGGACGGTCCTCTCGGAGCTGCCGGCCGACGACCTCCGCGATCGGACGCTCACCGCGGTCGCCGAGCTCGGGAGGCCGCGGGGCGGCGGGGCGGGGACGTCGACCGGCCCCGCACCTGAGCCGGGGCTGCGGCGGCCGGCCGCCGGAACGCCCGGCCGCGCGCGACGGCGACGGCTCCTCCGCGTCGCCGGGCTCGCGGCGGCCCTCCTCGTCGCCCTCGGCGTCGGGCTCGTCGCCGGCCTCCAGAGCCGCGAGGGCGACGTTCGCGGCCGCGACCTCGTCGTCGGCGCCCTCGAGCGGCTCGCTGCCACCTCCCTCGACGTCGCCGCCGCTCCCGATGCGGTGACCGTCGCCCTCGCCGCCCCGAACGGCAGGGCCGAGGGCCGCGTCCTCTTCTCGGCGGCGAGCCGCCGGCTCGTCGTCGTGGCGAGCGGGCTCGAGCCGCCGCCGGCCGGCCGGGAATACCGCTGTTGGGTCGAGGTCGGCGGCGAGCGGATCGCGGTCGGGCGGATGGTCTTCGCCGCCGACCTCGCCTACTGGGCCGGCCCGGCCGAGGCCCTGGCGGCCGGCTCGCCGACCCGCTTCGGGATCAGCCTCGTGGCCGTCGATGCGACCGAACCCGGCGAGCCGGTCCTCGAGGGTCGGCCGTGACGCGGCAGCACCGGGAGGGAGCGGCGGTGGAGCACGACGTCGCCCGGGACCCCGACCCGGTCGTCGGGTCCCGACCGGACGACGCCCGGGGCGCCCCGATCCGGTCCGGGAATCCTGTCCCACCGCCGTCGGTCACGGCGATGTTCGATCGGATCGCCCCCGTCTACGACCGCCTGAACACGCTCATGACCCTCGGCCAGGACGCCCGCTGGCGACGGGCGGCGGTCGACGCCTGCGAGTTGCGACCCGGCGACCGGGCGATCGACGTCGCCTGCGGGACCGGCCGCCTGACGATCGCCCTCGCCGAGCGGGTCGGGCCCTTCGGCCGGGTTGTCGGGGTCGACCGCTCGACGGGGATGATCGAGCTCGCCCGGGCGGCGGCCCACGATCTCATCCAGGTGGAGTTCGTCGTCGGCGATGCCCTCGCGCTCCCGGTCGAGGACGCCAGCTTCGACGCAGCGACGATCGGCTTCGGGCTCCGGAACCTGCCGGACTTCGAGGCCGGGTTTCGCGAGCTCGCCCGGGTCGTCCGGCCCGGCGGCCGGGTCGTCTGCCTCGAGCTGACCCAGCCGCGGCCGGCGATCTGGGCGAAGACGTTCCGGGCCCTCTTCGGTCGCCTCGCCCCGCTCGCCGGGCGCCTCTACGGCGTCGGCGACGCGTACCGCTACCTACCGGAATCGCTCGACGGCTTCCCGGACGCCGTCCGCATGGCCGGGATCATGCGCCGGGCGGGCCTCGTCGACATCCGGATCCGGCGCTTCGGTCTCGCGACCGTCGCCCTTCACGTCGGGCGGGTGCCGCCTCGCGGCTGATCGATCGCCGGTTCGACGGGCTCGGGGCTCGCGTCCCGAGGAGCCGGCGTCGGGCCCGGCCCTAGCGTCGTCGGGCCCGGCCCGCCGGTCATCGTGCCGGGCCCTTGGGGCGCCGCGGCTCGAGTGCCGTCCACCACCTGTCCCTCCACGGCCGGCGAGGCAGCCGCCAGGACGCCATCGAGTTCCTCGGGCGCGAGGCGGAGGTAGTCGCGGTGGGCGCGGAGGACCGCCTCCACCGCCTCGACCGAAAGGGGTCGCGCCGCGGCCGCGAGGCGCTCGGCGATCCAGCCGGCCTCGGGCCGCAGCTCGGCAGACTCAACCTCGTCCTCGCCCCGACGGAGATCGGCGAGGACGAGCCAGGTCAGGCCGGCCCCGACGATGAGCCCGACGATGAGGAGCCACCAGTTGAACTCGGCGTTCACCATGGCGACGGCGGGCTGGGGACGGTCCGCCCTCGGCGAGGGTCGGCGAGGATCATCATCGGCCCGAGTATAGGGAGGTCGGCGCGGCGGCCGGTCCGGCGTGGGCGACCGACGCGTCCCGATCAGCGCGGCGGCGGGAAGCCGAGCCAGGCGAGGACGTTCCGGTTGAAGCGGTCGAAGCTCGTCGCCGGGACGCCGAGGTCGAGCTTGATCGCAGGGGCGATGAAGCCGTCGGTCCACTGGAACGTCCCGACCGAGAAGACCCGGGCTCCGGCGGGAGAGACCCGGACGACGACGTTCGTCCGGAGCGGCCGGCCGTGGCGGTCGACGCCGTGCCCGTCGAGGACCGGCGTCGCCCCGACACCCGGGACGAGGGCGTCGCCCTCGCCGACGAGGAGGCCGCGGATAGCGGTCCTGGCGGTCCAGCCGGTCCCGGCGAGGAGCTGGGGCGGTGCCGCCGGATCGACGGTGAAGTCGTAGCGATCGACGTGACCGTCGCCGAGAATCCCGACGTACTGGGACCCGAAGATCGCCCCCTCCGGGCGGTCGACCGGCGGGTCGCGCCAGCGGACCGTCGCCGCGGCCGGGTCGCCGGCGGCGAGGGGGTCGGCGAGGCTCTTGTAGCAGACGACCTCGTCCGGGTCACCCGGTCGCGGCGCGGGTACGAGCCGGGCCTGCCAGTAGATGGAGTTCGCCCCGAAGAGGGCGAGGTTCATGTCCCCGAGCGTGTTGACGTGGAGCTCGATCCAGTCGCGCAAGGTGGCCGGCACGTACTCCATGTGCATCGGGACGATAAGGAGGCCCGGTGCGCTCGCCGGCGGATCGAGGGCCAGGTCGTAGTCGGTCGTGAAATCGAGGTCGTAGCCCCGGGCCGTCAGCCAGGCGAGGAGGTGGAGGTCGCTGCGCCGGAAGACGGAGAGGCCGCTGCCATCAAGGTAGGGACGCCGGAAGCTGACCTGGACGGCGCGGGGCCGGCTGTAGAAGTCGCCGGCGCCCCAGCCGTTGTAGGCCTGATATGTCATGACCGGCAGGACGAAGGTCGGGTGATCGGGCGAGAAGACGACGCTCCGCACGACGAAGATCGTCCAGCCGACGCCGCCCGAGCGATCCACCGCGCGGACGACGTAGACGCCCGGTCTCCAGCCGGTCGTGTCCAGCGAGACCGAGACCGGCCAGTCGGCCCGCGTCGCGAGCGTCGCCGAATCGACCTCGACGCGGTTCCAGACGGCCCGGCCGGGGAGGTCCCGCGCCGACCAGATCGGATGACGCTCGTCGAGGCCGGCCGCGCCGACCCGGTAGACCGCGAGGTCGTAGCGGGCGGCGTCGGTGGAGACGTGGAGGTCGAGCGGCTGTCCCGGCAGAACCGACGGCCGGCTCGGATAGAGCGAGATCGTCCGCGGGATCGCCAGGGCCGGGTGGAGCGGGGCCGGGGGGGCAGGCGGTTCGACCGGCCCCGCCGGCGGGACCGAGGGTTCGGTGGTCGCCCCGACGACCGGGCTCGGCGAAGGGGAGGGCGGGGCGCTCGGGACCGGCCCGCCGCAGCCGGCGATGGCGAACGCGAGGGCGACGATCACGGTCGCCGGGGACGGCAACCCGGCCCAGCTGGGGCGCTGGGCGGGCTGCGGGTGCGATGGGCGTGGCGGGAGCGGGTCGATGCCGTCCACCGAGCGACTGAGCCGATCTGCTCCGGATGGCGGAGCGCCGGCGGGAGTGTAGCCGTCCTCGTCCGGCGGTGCGTCCGGCGCCGCGGCGGGCGGCTCGAGCCGACGGCCGGCGGCGTGGTCCCGGTCACATCGGCCCGCGCGGCCGCAGCGGCTACACTGCCCCCGATGGCCGACCTCATCGCCCTCATCGACATCCGCCCGAGCTCGACGATCCAGATCGGCCCCCTGCCGATCTACTGGTATGGGATCGCCTATGCCCTCGGCCTCGCCTTCGCCTACATGGTCATGAGCCGCGAGGCGGTCCGGCGCGGCCGCAACCCGGACCTCCTCGTGAACGGGATGATCGTCGTCGCCGTCGCCGCCCTCGCCGGCGGGCGCCTCTACCACGTCATCGACCAGTGGCAGCTCTACCGCGACGATCCCCTCAAGATCATCCTGCCCCCCTACACCGGGCTCGGCGTCTTCGGCGGGCTCGTGACCGGGACCCTCGCCTTCACGCTCCTCACCCGCCTCTGGCGCCAGCCGTTCTGGGTCTGGGCCGACATCGTCGCTCCGGGCCTCTTCGCCATGCAGGCCCTCGGGCGCTGGGGGAACTTCTTCAACCAGGAGCTGTACGGGCCGCCGACCGCTCTCCCCTGGGGAATCGCCATCGACTGCGCCCACCGCGTCGCGGCCTACCCGTGCGACCAGTACCCGGTCGCGACGACCGGCTTCCACCCCCTTTTCCTCTACGAATCGGTGTCCGGCTTCCTCGGGGTCGCCGTCCTCCTCGTCCTGGCCCGGCGGTTCGGGCATCGGCTCCGGGCGGGCGACCTGGCGGCGATCTTCTTCGTCTGGTACGGGGTCGTGCGCTTCGCCCTCGAGACGCTCCGGACCGGGAACTGGCTCTTCTTCGGGATCCCGACGGCCCAGATCTTCGCCGTCGGCTTCATCGCCTTCGGGCTCGCCATCGCCGTCGGCCACCGGCTGCGACCCGCGCCGACCATCGCCGAGATCGACGCCGCGGCGGTCGCCGAGCGCGATGCGGCCGCGGCGAGGGCTGCCGCAGAGGACGAGGACTGGGACGAAGACTGGGGGGAGGCCGACGCTGCTCCGGCCGCCGACCCGCCCCTCGGGGGCACCCCCGCCGAGCCAGAACGGGAGGCCTGACCGATCCAGGGCGAGCGGCCGGCCGACGCCGGGCGGGCGGGCATGACCCGCGCTCCCGAAGCGCGTCCCCGCCGGGCGCCGCCCCGGATCCGGCCCGAGGCGCTCGCCCGTCGGCGCGGCACGGTTCGCGAGGGTCTCGCCTGGCTCGGTCGCGCGCCGGAGGCCCGGGCCGGCCGCCTCTACCGCGGTCTCCTCGCCCTGGCGCGCTCCCTCTGCCGCCGGGTCTTCCGGCTTCGAATCGAGATCGAGCGCGAGGCCCCGCTCCCGGCCGGCGGTTACCTCGTCGTCGCCGCCGCCCACCGCGGCTGGATCGACCCCTTCCTCGTCCTCTTCGCCCTCCCCGTCGAGCCGCGGCCCTGGTTCCTCGGAAGCGGACCGAGCACGCTGACCTCCCCGCTCCGCGAAGCGTTCATCCGCCGCGTCGGGGGGCTCCTCCCGGTCTGGCGGGGCGGGCTCGGGATCAAGCAGCACGTCGATGCGGCTCGGGCCGTCCTCGAGGCCGGCGGGGTCCTCGTCCAGATGCCGGAGGGGACGGTGAACGGTCCCGTCGGCCGGATCGCCGCCTTTCGCCACGGGGCCTCGGTCATCGCGCTCCGGACCCTGGCCCCGATCGTCCCGATCGCGATGGCCGGGACGGAGGAGCTCTACCTCGGTCGGCGCCTCGCCGTCCGCGTCCTCGCCCCGACGACCGTTCCCGAGCTCCTCGGCCCGGCCTGGCCCGGAACCGCCCCGCCGCCCGGCTCGCGGGCCGAGCTCGAGCTCGCCCGGCAGCTGACGGCGGCCCTGGAGGCCCGCCTCGGGCCGGTCGTCGCCGAGCTCTACCCCCGGACCGTCGATCCACCGGGCCGCCGGCGGCTCTTTCGACGCCGGCTGACGTGGCTCTTCCTCGGCCCGGGGCCGCTCGTCCACGAGCCGCCCGCTGTCGAGGAGGACCCGGCGCCGGAGGCCGGGCGTCCCGTCGACCACTAGGCGCCCGGCACCCGCGGCGGTATCCTCGGCCCAGGATGCAGTACGCCGAGTCGATCCTCGACCTCATCGGCAACACCCCCCTCGTCCGCCTCAACCGGGTGACCCGCGACCTCGGCCCGGCCGACGCCCAGCCGCTCATCCTCGCCAAGCTCGAGATGTGCAACCCCGGCGGCTCGGTGAAGGACCGGATCGGCCTCCCGATGATCGAGGCCGCCGAACGGGCGGGCCTGCTCCGCCCCGGCGGGACGATCGTCGAGCCGACCTCGGGCAACACCGGCCACGGCCTCGCCATCGCCGCCGCCCGGAAGGGCTACCGCTGCATCTTCGTCATGGCCGACAAGCAGAGCCCCGAGAAGCAGGCCCTCCTGCGGGCGTACGGGGCCGAGGTCGTCCTGTGCC
>JBHOQO010000044.1:0-23833 GCA_042408925.1 Chloroflexota bacterium
GTAGCCGACGTAGCCGGGCGGGGCGCCGATGAGCCGCGAGACGGAGAACTTCTCCATGTACTCGCTCATGTCGATCCGGGTCATCGCCGCCTCGTCGTCGAAGAGGAACTCGGCGAGGGCCCGGGCGAGCTCGGTCTTGCCGACGCCCGTCGGCCCGAGGAAGAGGAAGGAGCCGATCGGCCGGCGCGGGTCCTTCAACCCGGCTCGGGCCCGGCGGACGGCGTCCGAGACGGCCTGGATCGCCTCGTCCTGGCCGACGACCCGCCGGTGGAGGCGCTCCTCCATGTGGACGAGCTTCTCGTGCTCGCCCTCCATGAGCTTGCTTACCGGGATCCCGGTCCAGGCGGCGACGATCTCGGCGATGTCCTCGGCGTCGACCTCCTCCTTGAGGAGTCGCCCACTCCCGAGGGCGGCGAGGGCCGCTTCCTGCTCGCGAAGCTGCCGTTCGAGCTCGGGCAGGCGGCCGTACTTGAGCTGGGCGGCCGTCCCGTAGTCGGCCTCGCGCTCGGCCTGCTCGATCCGGGTGTGGAGGACCTCGAGCTCGGACTTCGTCTTGCGGATGGCGGCGATGGCGTCCTTCTCGGCCTGCCAGCGCTGCTTCATAGCCTGGGCCTCTTCGGCGATCTCGGCGAGCTCCCGCTCGAGGGCTTCGAGGCGGGCCCGGGACGCTTCGTCCTTTTCCTTCCGAAGGGCCTCCCGCTCGATCTCGAGCTGGATCCGCCGGCGCTCGAGCTCGTCGAGCTCTATCGGCATCGAGTCGATCTCCATCCGGAGCCGGGCCGCGGCCTCGTCGACGAGGTCGATCGCCTTGTCGGGGAGGAAGCGCTCGGTGATGTAGCGGTGGGAGAGGGTCGCCGCGGCGACGAGGGCGGAGTCGGTGATCCGGACGCCGTGGTGGACCTCGTAGCGCTCCCGGAGGCCGCGGAGGATGCTGATCGTCTCCTCCACGGTCGGCTCGTCGACGTAGACGGGCTGGAAGCGGCGCTCCAGGGCGGCGTCCTTCTCGATGTGCTTGCGGTACTCGTCGAGGGTCGTGGCGCCGATCGTGTGGAGCTCGCCCCGGGCGAGCATCGGCTTGAGGAGGTTGGAGGCGTCCATCGCTCCCTCGGCGGCCCCGGCCCCGACGACGGTGTGGAGCTCGTCGATGAAGAGGATGATCTGGCCCTCGCTGTCCTTGATCTCCTTGAGAACGGCCTTGAGCCGCTCCTCGAACTCGCCGCGGTACTTCGCGCCGGCGACGATGGCCCCGAGGTCGAGGGCGACGACCCGCTTGTCTTTCAGGGTCTCGGGGACGTCGCCGCGGACGATCCGCTGGGCGAGGCCCTCGACGATGGCGGTCTTGCCGACGCCCGGCTCGCCGATGAGGACGGGGTTGTTCTTCGTCCGCCGCGAGAGGACCTGGATGACCCGTCGGATCTCCTCGTCGCGGCCGATGACCGGGTCGAGCTTCCCGGCCCGGGCCTCGGCGGTCAGGTCGCGGCCGTACTTCTCCAGGGCCTGGTACGTGGCCTCGGGGTTCGGCGAGGTGACCCGCTGGCCGCCGCGGACCCGGGCGAGGGCGGCGAGGATCTGCTCCCGGTCGGCCCGGTGCCGCTCGAGGAGCTGCTGCGCCTCGCCGCCGGATTCGGCGACGGCGAGGAGGAGGTGCTCGGTCGAGACGTACTCGTCGGCGAGGCGGCGGGCCTCTTCCGCTGCCCGCTCGAGGACCCGCTTCGCCCGCGGGTCGAGGGTGAGCGAGCCGCCGGCGATCTTCGCCCGCCGGGCGAGGATGGCGGCCAGTTCGCCCCGGAAGGCGGGCAGGTCGACGCCGATCCGGCGGAGGGTCTCGGCCGGGATCCCGTCGTCGGGTTCGACGAGGGCGGCGAGGATGTGCTCGGCGTCGAGGACGGGGCTCTGGAGGCGCTCGGCCAGCTGCTGGGCGCCGAGGATCGCCTCCTGGGCTTTCTGGGTGAAGCGATCGAGGTTCATCGGTCGTCGGGTGCTCCTGGTACGTGGAACGTCGGTGTCGGCTGGCGGCGTGATCGACCGGTCGGCCTCATCGGCTCCCCTCCCCACTCCGTGGATCGGGCTGGTCGACGAGGTCGAGGAAGGCCTTCGCCGCCCGCTGGGCGTCCGGCGAGAGGTGCGTCGGCAGGACGATCCGGACCCGGACGTAGAGGTCGCCGTGGCCGGAGCGATCGAGCTTCGGCATCCCCTGGCCGGCGAGGCGGAAGACGCGGCCGTTCTGGGTCCCCGGCGGGATCTTGAGGAGGAGCCGCCCTTTGAGGGTCGTGACCGGGACCTCGGCGCCGAGGAGCGCCTCCCGGAGCGTGATCGGGAGTTCCCGCTCCAGATCGGCGCCGCGGCGGGTGAAGACCGGGTGCGGGAGGACCTTCGTGACGACGATGAGGTCGCGCCCGGGTCCGGCCCCGCCGGCGAGGCGGACGCGGCTCCCGGTGGCGACGCCGGGCGGGATCTTCACCTCGAGCCGCTTGCCGTCGACGACGACCCGCCGGGTCGTTCCGTGGTACGCCTCGTCGAGGGTCAGCTCCGCCTCGACCTCGACGGGCGGCAGCGACCCCGCCGTCCCGGCCCGACCGCCGCCGGGCCGCGACCCGGTTGCCGGACCCGTCGCCTCCCCGAAGCCCCCGATCCCGAACTGGGCAAAGAGGTCCTCGATGGTCCGGGCTCGCCCCGAGCGCCGGCCGCCGGACGCGCCGCTCCCGGCCCCACCCGCCCCGCCGAACCCGGCGTCGCCGAAGAAGACCCGGAAGAACTCGCTGAATTCACCCGGATCGCCGCTCGTCCGGAACTCGTAGCGGACGCCGCCGGGGCCCTCGGCCGACCACTGGGCGAACGGGCCGCCGCCGGCGGCACCGGCAAAGGGCCCCCCGAAGGGGCCCTGACCGGCCGTCGCCCCGGCCCGAGCGAAGGCCTCCCAGTTCGCCCCGAGCTGGTCGTAGAGCTTGCGCTTCTCGGGATCGGAGAGGACCTCGTGGGCCTCGTTGATGTCCTTGAAGCGCTGCTCGGCCGCCTTGTCGCCCGGGTTCTTGTCCGGGTGGTACTGGCGGGCGAGCCGCCGGAAGGCTTTCTTGATTTCGGCCTGGGTCGCCGTTCGGGGGACGCCCAGGATCGCGTAGTAGTCCTTGTACTCCATCGCTCAGGTCCTCCGGGCGGTCCGTCCCGTCGGCGATCCCGCCGCCGGGCGACCGCCCGCCACCTGGGTCATCGTCGGTCCTCCGTACCCCCTCACCGGCCCCGGTCAGCCCCGCCGCGGCGCGACGACGACCGGCGGCTGCTCGGCCGGATACGTGGGTCGGCGGACGCGAGCCGCCGCGGCCGCGGCGGGCCGGGCACCCCCGCGCTCCGAGGGCGGAGCCTCGGTCGCCGTCAGCGGCTTCGGCCGCCGCCGGAGCGCGGTCTCGAGGACCTGGTCCATCGTGTCGACGAGGACGATCTTCATCTCCTTGCGGACCTCGGCCGGGATGTCCCGGAGGTCCTTCTCGTTCTTGCGCGGGATGACGACGACCTTGGCCCCCGAGAGGTGGGCGGCGAGGATCTTGCTCTTGAGGCCGCCGATCGGCAGGACCCGGCCCCGGAGGGTGATCTCGCCGGTCATCGCCACGTCCTTGCGGACGGGGATCCCGGTCAGGGCGCTGACGACGGCCGTCGCCATCGTGATCCCGGCCGAGGGGCCGTCCTTCGGGATCGCCCCGGCCGGAACGTGGATGTGGAGGGTGTGCTTCTCGAAGACCTCCCGCGGGATCCCGAGCTCGGCGGCGTGGGCCCGGATCCAGGACAGACCGGCCCGCGCCGATTCGCGCATGACCTCGCCGAGCTGGCCGGTGAGGATGAAGTCCTCCTTGCCCTCCATCTTCGTGACCTCGACCGAGACGACGTCGCCGCCGGCCTCGGTCACGACGAGGCCGGTCGCCGCCCCGACCTGGTCCTCGGCCTCGAGCTCGCCGTACTCGAAGCGCGGCGGCCCGAGGAACTCGAGGAGCTTGCGGCGGTCGACGACGGTCTTCCGACGGCGCCCCTCGGCCACGGAGCGGGCGACCTTCCGTATGATGTTCGCGATCTCGCGCTCGAGGTTCCGGACGCCGGCCTCCTTCGTGTAGGCCTGGACGAGCTCGGTGAGCGCCTCGTCGGTGATCTCGACGTGCCGCTCCGAGAGCCCGTGGGCTTCGCGCTGCTTCGGCACCAGGAAGCGGCGGGCGATCTCGAGCTTCTCCTGCTGCGTGTAGCCGGGGAGCTGGATGATCTCCATCCGGTCGCGCAAGGGGGCCGGGATCGGGTCGATGAGGTTGCCGGTGGCGATGAAGAGGACCTTCGAGAGGTCGAAGGGCACCTCGAGGTAGTTGTCCTGGAACGTGTTGTTCTGCTCGGGGTCGAGGACCTCGAGGAGCGCCGAGCTCGGGTCACCCCGGAAGTCCATCCCGATCTTGTCGATCTCGTCGAGCATGAAGACCGGGTTGTTCGTCCCGGCGGCCTTGATGTTCTGGATGATCCGGCCGGGGAGGGCGCCGATGTACGTCCGCCGGTGGCCCCGGATCTCGGCCTCGTCGTGGATCCCGCCGAGGCTCATCCGGACGAACTTGCGGCCCATCGCCCGGGCGACGCTCTTGCCGAGGGACGTCTTGCCGACGCCCGGCGGGCCGATGAGGGCGAGGATCGGGCTCCGGATCGTGTCGGCGAGGGAGCGGACGGCGAGGTACTCGAGGATCCGCTCCTTCACCTTCTCGAGGCCGTAGTGGTCTTCGTCGAGGATCTCGGCGGCCCGCTTGATGTCGAGCTGGTCTTCGGTCGAGACGTTCCACGGCAGGCTGACGAGCCAGTCGACGTAGGTCCGGATGACGCCGACCTCCGGCGAGGCCGACGGGATGCGGCTCATCCGGTCGATCTCTTTGAGCGCCTTCGTCCGGACCTCCTCGGGCATGCCGGACTGTTCGACCTTCTCGCGGAGCTCGTTGATCTCGGCCTGCTGGGGATCCTCCTCGCCGAGCTCGCGCTGGATCGCCTTGAGCTGCTCCCGGAGGATGTACTCCCGCTGGGTCTTGTCCATCTCGGACTTGACCTCGCTCTGGATCTTCCCTTTGAGCTCGAGGATCTCGATCTGGCGGGCGAGGAAGGTCGAGACGAGCTTGAGCCGATCGACGATGTCGACGGTCTCCAGGAGCTCCTGGCGCTGCTCGGTCGTCATGTCGGGGCTGTAGGCGACCATGTCGGCCAGGAGCCCGGGCTCGGTGATGTTTCGGGCGGCGACGGCCGCCTCGGGCGGGACCGGCGCCCCGTTCTGGACGTATTGCTCGATCTGGGCCTGGACGGTCCGCATGAGGGCCTGGACCTCGAGGCCGCTCGCCTCGGGCTCCTCGATGACCTCGATGCGGGCGAGGATGTACGGCTGGGTCTGGACGAAGCCGTGGAGCCGGAGCCGGCTCTGGCCCTGGACGATCGCCCGGACGGTGCCGTCCTGGAGCTGGACGACCTGGGCGATCTTGGCGAGGGTCCCGACGCCGTAGAGCTCCGACGGGTCGGTGATGTCCTCCTGCTCGGCCTGCCGCTGGGTGACGAGGGCGATGAGGCCGCCCGCGGCGACGGCGGCGTTCAAGGCGTTCACGCTCTTTTCGCGCCCGACCTGCAGGGGGACGATCATCTCCGGGAAGATGACCGTCTCCCGGAGGGCCACGAGCGGGAGCTCGCGGAGCGCGGACGGGTTCTCCGGGTTCGACGGTCGCTTGGTCATTCGGTTCAACTCCTGTGCGTTCGTTCGTGATGCGTCATGGCGGTGGATCGGAGGCCGGCGGCGCTCAATACTCGTCTCGGCGGGTCCGCACCCTCCGGGGGTCCTCGGAGATCTGGTCCGGCGCGGATGCGCCGTCCCGACGCTCCTCGTCGAAGAGGGCCTCGAGGATCCGCATCCCGAGCCGCTCCTCGAGCTCGAAGAGGAGACGGACGCCCGCCAAGTTGACGCCCCGTTCCTGGGTCAGGTGCCGGATCCAGAGGATCCGGCGGATGTCGTTCTCGCTGTAGAGCCGGATGTTCGTCGGCGTCCGCGCCGGACAGAGGAGCCCCTCGTCCTCGTAGATCCGGAGCGTTCTCGGGTGGACGCGGACGATGCTCGCCGCGACGCTGATGACGTAGACCGGGCGCGAGGGGTCTCGATCGAGCCGGCGGAACGCCATCCCCTCAGCTCCGGCCCGCCGTCGCTGGGCCCGTCGAGCTGGCTCCGCCATCGCCCTGCTGACCCACCGCGGTGATCCGGATCTGGCGCGGCTTCACCTGCTCGGCCTTGGGGATCCGGAGGGTCAGAACCCCGTTCTCGAAGGTCGCCGTCGCCCGATCCGGCTCCAGGCCGTCCGGGAGCGCGATCGAGCGGCTGAAGGCGCCGCGTCGGATCTCCTGGACGAGGTAGTCGCCCTCGGTCGCCTCCTCCGCGGTCTTGAACTCGCCGCTGATCGTCAGCGTCCCGGCCTCGACGGTGATCTCGACGTCCTCGGGTCGAACGCCCGGAAGCTGGGCTTCGACGACGAGGGCGTCGGGCGTGGTCCGAACATCGAGGGGCAGCGGGTTCGACTCGAAGACGGCCGAGACCCAGCCCCGGGGCCGGACGAAGCTCTCCTCGAAGAGGCGGTCCATCGCCTGGCGGAGCGAGACGAGCTCGCCCCAGGGCGAGCTGCGCCGCATGAGTGACATCGCTCGGTTCCTCCTGATCGTCGGTCGGCCGTGCGGCCGTTCGGTTTGGTACGTGCTGGGGACCGGGTCCGGCGCGATCGTCGCTCCGTCCGGACGCCTCGACCATCGGGCGTCGCCCTGGTTCCGGCCGGGTTCCACCCGGAGCTACGACCGGAGCGGCGCCGCGGTCGATCCGAGGGGAGCGCATCCGCCTCGAAACCGATCACGGGCGCATCCTAGAACCTTGACAATGATGTTGTCAAGTCTGGCCGGGCCGCGGGCGGGGGCCACGCCTCAGGCTCGAAGCGAGCCGAACCCGGGCGCTGCCTGGCCACGGCGAGCAAGGTCCCGGCGCGGCGCCCTGGGCGGATCCGGCCGCCGCTCCTGCCCGCCCGGGCAGGTCAGCGGGCGTCGGCCGGCTCGATCTCGGGTTCCTCGCCGATGAGCTGCTCGTGGAGGAGCGTCTCGCACTCGGTCCGGCCGATGGCGATGACCTTGTCGCCGGTGCGGAGGACCGTGTCGGGACGCAGCGCGGTGGGAACCCCGTCGCGAACGACCGCGAAGAGCGCGCAGCCCTCCGGGATCTCGAGCTCCCGGGGCGTCCGACCGACCGCCGGTGAGCTCGGCTGGAGGTGCGCCTCGATGATCTCGAGCTCGCCGCCGCCGAGGGCGCCGAGGTGGAGGAGCTCGTGGACCGGGATGTCCTGCTCGATGGAGCCGAGGATCATCCGGGTCGGGCTGATGATCTCGTCGACCCCGAGCTGCCGGAAGAGGTGCTCGTTCTTCGGATTGTTGACCCGGGCGATCGTCCGCGGGACCGAGAAGTGGTGCTTCGCCATCTGGCAGATGACGAGGTTGTCCTCGTCGTCGCCGGTCACCGCGGCGACGATGTCGGCCCGGTTCGCCCCGGCCTCGGCGAGGTACTTGCCTTCGCAGCCGTCCCGGGCCAGGACGACCGAGCCGATCTCGTCGGCGATCTGGCTCGCCCGGGTCGGATCCTTCTCGAGGAGGACGACCTCGTGGCCCGACTCGATGAGCTCCTTCGTCAGGTAATAGCCGACCTTTCCGCCGCCCACGACGATGACGAACATGGCTCAGGCCTCCTCGTGCGACCCGGAGCCCGGCGTCGTGGCCTCGGTCGCCGCCCGCAGCAGAGCGCCGGTCGCGGGCTGGAGGACGCCCGGGGCATGGCGTCGCGCCAGGCCCAGGTACTCGTAGATCGCGTCGACCATGAGGTTCGTCCGACAGAGCGTCGCGATCCCGAGCGTCGCGTAGGCCTCCGCCCGGACCGGGTCGTTCACCTTCGCGACGACCCGCGGGATCCCGAAGGTCCGCGCCGCGATCTGGGCCGCCATGATGTTCCGATTGTCGCCCTCGGTGAGGGCGATGAACAGGTCCGCGCCGTCGGCCCCGGCCCGCCGGAGGACGTCTTCGTCGGTCCCGTCGCCACGGATCGCCGACCCGCGGAACGTCGACGGCAGGCGATCGAAGGCACTCGTCCGGATGTCGATGATGAGGACCTCGTGGCCGAGCTCCTCGAGGGCCTCGGCGAGGGTGGCCCCGACGCGGCCACAGCCGATGATGACCGATTTCATCGCGTCTCCTCCGGGATCGGTTCCCTGATGACCCAGACGACGCAGGGGGCGTTCTTTAGGACGTACGGTACCGTCCGACCGATGGCGAAGTCGCCGCCGAACCGCCGTCGATACGGGAGTCCGAGAACGAGGAGGTCGGCCTCCCGCTCGGTCGCCTCGTCGACGATGGCGGCGGCGACGTCGCGGGCCTGGAGGAGGACGGTCTCGATCTCGACCCCGGCCGCCTCGGCGGTCGCCTCGGCGGCGTCGAGGACCCGTTGCGCCTCCTCGGACTGGCTCGCGATGTCGGCGTCGAGGGGGAGCGTCCAGTCGATCTCGACGACGTGGACGGCGACGAGCTCGGTCTTGGCGTGGCGGGCGTACTCCGCCGCGAGGGCGACGATCTGGGCGTCGGTCGGGCCGCCGTTTACGGCGAGGACGGCGCGACGGAATCTCGGCGGTCGGTGGAACGGAACGGACACGCTCCTGCTCGCTCGGGTTCTGGGTTCGACGGCGTTCGCCGTGGGCCGCGGCGGACCGCCGTGCTGACGATACCACCGGACCCGGTTCGACGTTCACGGAATTAGCGTCGTCGCGTCTCGGTTCAGCCCGCCGGATGCCCCTCCCGCGAGGGCGTCGCCGCCTCCGCCTCTCGCTGCCCCGCTTCGCCGAAGCGGGCCCACTCGGCCCGGCGGTACGGGACGTTCGCCACGACCGTGTGCTCCCGCCCCAGGAGCGCGGTTCGGAGCCGCTTCGCCGCCTGGTTGTAGAGGAGCCGCTCCCACCAGTGGCGGGCGACGTACTCCGGGAGGACGACGATCGTGATCGGCGCCTCCTTGTCCGGCGGCCACGCGGCGTCGAGGACGTCGAGATAGGCGAGGAACGGGCCGACGAGGGCTCGGTAGGGGCTCTCGACGACGATGAGGGGGACGGTCGGGAACTGGCGTTGCCAACGCTCCCGAAGCGCCTCGCCCTCGGCCGGATCCTCGGTCACGAAGACGGCCCGGACGTCGTCGGAGATCGCCCGGCCGAAGTTCACCGCCTGGACGACGGCCCGGTTGATCCCGTTCACCGGGATGACGACCCGCTCTTCCCGGTGCGGGGCGGGCACGACGAGGTCGGGTCGGACCCGGAGCTCCGCCTCCTGGGCGTCGTAGGCCCGCCGGACGAAGCGCATGAGACCGACGAGGGTCGGGATGGCGAGCAGGACGAGGTACGCCCCGTCGGCGAACTTCACGGCGGCGACCTCGACGGCGATGATGCCGGTCACGACCGCGCCGAAGCCGTTGATCGCCAGCCGCGTCGGCCAGCCCCGCGGTCGCTCCCTCAGCCAGTGGCGGACCATCCCGGTCTGGCTGATCGTGAAGTCGATGAAGACGCCGACGGCGTAGAGCGGGATGAGGGCGTGGGTGCTGCCGCCGAAGACGACGACGAGGGTCGAGGCGATGGTCGCGAGGGCGAGGATCCCGAAGGAGTAGGCGAGCCGATCGCCGCGAAAGCTGAACTGGCGGGGGAAGAAGCCGTCGACGGCGAGGACCGCGGCCAGCCGGGGGAAGGCCGCGAACGAGGTGTTCGCGGCGAGGAAGAGGAGGAGGGCCGTGAAGACCGAGAAGAGATAGAAGCCGATCGAGCTCTCGCCGTAGACCCGGGCCGCGATCTGGCTGACGACGGTCTTGCGGACCGGCTCCTCGATCGGCAGGACCCCGAAGTTCGCGGCCAGGAAGGTGATCCCGATGAAGAGGGTCCCGAGGAGGAGCGCCATGGCCACGAGGGTCTGGGCGGCGTTTCGACTCTCGGGCGGCTTGAAGGCCGGAACGCCTGTGGCGATCGCCTCGGTCCCGGTGAGGGCGACCGAGCCGGCGGCAAAGGCCCGGAGGATGAGGAGGATCGAGACCCCCTCGAGCTGCGACTGGGCCGCGGCGATCTGCTCCGGGCTCGGGGGGCTCGTGTCGCCGAGGACGACGATCCGATAGAGCCCGAGGGCGATCATGAGGAGCGCGCTCCCGAGGAACAGGTACGTCGGCAGGGCGAAGATGTTCCCGGCCTCCCGGATCCCTCGGAGGTTCCCGAGGGTGATGAGGCCGATCGCCCCGACCCCGAAGGCGACCTTCCAGGGCCCCAGGGCGGGGACGGCCGAGACCACCTGCTCGACGGCCGAGGAGGTCGAGACCGCGACGGTGAGGTTGTAGTCGATGAGGAGCGCCGCGGCGGCGACAAGGGACGCCGTCCGGCCCAGATTTGCCTTCGAGACGGAGTACGAGCCGCCGCCGGTCGGGTAGGCGAGGCAGATCTGGCGGTAGCTGAAGGCAACGATCCCGAGCATGAGCGCGATGGCGATCGAGATCTCGACGCTGAAGGCGAGGGCGGCCGCTCCCCCGACGACGAGGACCCGGAGGATCTCCTCGGTCGCGTACGCCGACGAGCTGATGGCGTCGGAGCTGAAGATCGCGAGGGCCTTCTTCTTCGAGAGCCGCTCGATGATCTCCTCCTCGCGGGCGAGGGGGCGGCCGACGAGGATCGCCTTCGTCCGGGCCCAGAGCCGTCCGAGGCGGTCGGGCGGCAGGCTCGCCGCCGGCTTCGCGGTCAGGACCCCGGGGCCGCTCCAGCGGAAATACGGGCTGTGCGGGCGGGCCACCTGGACCCGCCGATCGCCGATCTTCCTGCCGCGGAGGGGTCGCCGACCGCCGATCGCCATCGCGTCAGTGGCCGATCGCCAGGCGCTCGACGAGCCAGTCCGGGAGGCCGACCCGCCGCATGGTGGCTTGGGTCGCGGCGACGTCGTAGCCGACCCGCCGCCAGACGAGCTCCGGGCGGTCGGTGTCGTAGACGAGGAAGCCGGCTCGCGGATCGCCGTCACGGGGCTGGCCGACCGAGCCCGGGTTGGCCAGGACCGGGCGGTTGTCGAGGGCGATCCGGGTCCCGTCCTCGACGCGGACGAGCTCGAGGTCGTTGCCGGTGAGCCGCCAGAGGACGGGGACGTGGGTGTGGCCGTGGAGGCCGACGGCGAGCCGCCGGTCGACGAGGAGGCGGAGGTTCGGCCGCGCCTCGGCCCCCGAGAGGATGTATTCCCAGAGGGGCTCCCGGAGCGAGCCGTGGACGAGGGCGACCGGCGGCTCCTCGAGGACCGTCGGGAGATCCGCCAACCAGGAGCGGGTCGAGGGAGCGATCCGGCGCTGCGTCCACTCGATGGCCGCCCGGGCATCGGGGTTGAACCAGGCGACGTCGGCGGCGCCGACGGCGGCGGCGTCGTGGTTCCCCGCCACGGCGACGGCGCCGACCCCGACGAGCCGCTCGACGACCGCGTCCGGTTCGGGGCCGTAGCCGACGATGTCGCCGAGGACCCAGACGGCGTCGACGCTGCCGAGGGCGGCGAGGACGGCCTCGAGGGCGACGAGGTTCGAATGGATGTCCGAGAGGACCGCGATCCGCATCGGCGCTGAGCGTACCAGCCGTCTCCTCACCAGGATCGGCGCCGTCGCGCGGCCGGTGGTCGCGGGATGCCGGCCGGGGTCGGCCGGAGCTTCGCCACGAGGACGAGGCGTCGGGCTCCCAGGAGCGCGCCGAGGGCCGGATCGCTGCCGTCCGGCTCGACGACGAGCGGCCTCGCCCCGCCGAGGGCGGTCGCGGCCCGCTCGGCGGCCGGGAGCTCCTCGCCGAGGCGCTCGGCCTTCCAGGCGACGAGGACGCCGCCCGGTTCGAGGAGGGGGAGGGCGAGCTCCACGAGCTCGGCGAGCGGGCCGACGGCTCGGGCGGTCACCGCCGGCCAGACGTCGCGTTCGCTGCCCGTTCGGGCGAGGTCCTCGACCCGCCGAGCCGCGACCCGGATCCGGTCGCCGATCCCGAGGGTCGCCACGATCCGCTCGAGGACGGCGGCCTTGCTGGTCCGAGCCTCGACGAGGAGGCACCGCTCGGCCGGGAGGGCCAAGGCGAGGGGGATGCCCGGCAGCCCGCCGCCCGAGCCGAGATCGAGGAAGTGACCGACCCGGCGGGCCCGGAGGAGCGGGACGGCGGTCAGGCTGTCGAGGACGTGATCCCGCGCAAAGGCGACCGGGTCGCGGGTCCCGGTCAGGTTGACCCGTCGGGTCCAGGCCAGGACGAGGGCGGCGTAGCGATCGATCGCCTCCCGGGTCGGTTGATCGAGGACGAGCCCGAGGGCCCGGAGCCCCTCGTCGAGGGCGGTCGCGTAGGCCGGACCCAGCCGGACGGGCGGCGGCTCGGCGAGCGTCGAGCGCTCGACGGGGGCCGTCGGCGCCGGGCGCGGCGAGGGCGGCGACCCGCCTCGCCGTCGGCGCTCCCGCGATCCATCCGCGCCGACCCGGGCGGCCGCCGCCCTCGACGGTCCCATCGCACCGCCGCCGCCTCGGTCTTCCGCCGCTCGTCCGGTTCGCGACCGGGTTCCCCCGGGTCCCTCGCGAGCCACGTTACCCTCGGCCGGATGGGTGCGGGAGCCGGACGCTAGGCCGGTCCGGGCCGCCTGTCAAGGCACTTATCCACGAATCCACGATCCGACGTGACGATTGTGGACAACCTCTGCCGAAGGCCGCCCGATCGCCCGTCGGTCTGTGGACGAGGACCCGGCGGGTCAACTGCGGCCGGCGCGGATCGGCCGGCCGAGGGTCCGCCGGACGACGTCGAGGACCTCGTCAACGTAGACGTCGACATCGCCCTCCTCGGCGGCGGTCCGGACGCAACCCGAGATGTGGTCTTCGAGGATGAGGAGGGCGACGGCGTCGATGGCGGCTCGCAGGGCGGCGGTCTGCTGGAGGATGTCGACGCAGTACTCCTCGCGCTCGATCATCCGGACGATCCCCCGGACCTGGCCCTCGATCCGGTTGAGGCGCCGGACGAGCTGCGCCTTGTCCTTCGTGTACGAATGGCGAAAGTGGCGGTGCGTCTCCTCGTGCCCGGCGTGACCGCCTCGGCTCGGGGCAGCCGACGCCTCGGTCCGCCCCCCGGTCCGCCGCGAGCTCGACGCCTCGTTCGTCATCGCCCCGTCATCGTACTGAGGCGGGCGGGCGACTGCAGGGCCCCGGGGGACGCGCCCGCGCGGCCCGGCCTCGTTCGGGGGCCGAACTCGGTAGACTGTCGGGCGATGGAGTCGTTCGATCGTCTCCGGGCCCTGCTCGCCGCCACCGACTGCACGGTCTGCGGCCGCCCGATCGATGCGGCTCGGATCCGGATCCTCGCCGAGCGCGACGACTGCACGTTCGTCGAGCTCCCGTGTCGCCACTGCGGGGTCGTTGCCCTCGCCATGGTGACGATCGGCGGCGAGGCGCCCCGTCGGCGCTACGGGGAGTTCACCGCTGCCGACGAGGCCCGCTTCGCCGGTCGGCCGCCGATCAGCGCCGACGACGTGCTCGCGGCCCACGAGCTCCTGGCGGCCTGGCAGGGCGATCTCCGGGGGCTCCTCGGCGACGGCTCGACCCGGCCATCTCGCCCTGCCAACCCCGGGGCGGGCGACGATCGGTGAAGCACCCCACGGTCGGCCCCGGCCGCCGAAGCGGGCGAGCGTGACGGACCCAACCCCTCGACGGTCGGACCCGGGGAGCGAGCCGGTCGCGCCGCTGCCTGTGCCGCCGACGGACGCCGCGGCGGAGCGGCCCCGGTTTGCCCACGCGAGCGAAGCCGAGCTGGCACGGATCCTCGACTTCTACGCCGTCCGCTGGGAGTACGAGCCCCACGTCTTCCCGATCCTCTGGAACCTCGAAGGAGCCGTCGTCGAGAGCTTCGCCCCCGACTTCTACCTCCCCGACTTCGACCTCTACCTCGAGCTGACGACGCTCCGCCAGCGGCTCGTCCGAAAGAAGAACCGCAAGCTCCGCCGGCTCCGGGAGCTCTATCCCGACGTCCGGATCAAGCTCTTCTACGCCCGCGACTTTCGGGCGCTCATGCTCAAGTACGGGCGGCTCGCCGTCGCCGAGGAGCTCTCCGGCGCCCTCGGCCAGGTCGTCCCCGACCGGCCGACCGCGGAGCAGACCAAGGAGCCGGCGGTCGTCCCCGAGCGGCCGACCACGGAGCCGACCCCGGCCGTCGCCGAGCTGACCGAGGGGACCATCGCGCCGACCCGCCGCCCGGCAGGGCGAGGGCGTCGGAGCCGCCCGGCCCCGGTCGTCGCTGCGGGTGAGCCGTGAGCACGCGGGTCGACCTCGAGGCTGACATCGCCGAGATCCTCCTGACCGAGGAGCAGATCCAGGCGAAGGTCGCCGAGCTCGGGGCCCGGATCAGCGCCGACTACGTCGGCCGGGAGCTGACCCTCGTCAGCGTCCTCAAGGGCAGCCTGCCGTTCATGGCCGACCTGATGCGGCAGCTCACGATCCCGATCCGGATCGACCTCATGGAGGTGAGCTCGTACGGCGGGAGCGCGACCGAGTCGTCGGGCCTCGTCCGGATCCTCAAGGACCTCTCGTCGTCGATCGAAGGACGCGATGTCCTCATCGTCGAGGACATCATCGACACCGGGCTGACCCTGAACTACCTGATCCGCTACCTGCGGGGCAAGAACCCGCGGTCGCTCCGGATCTGCACGCTCCTCGACAAGCCCGCCCGGCGGCTCGTCGACATCCCGGTCGACTACGTCGGCTTCACGATCCCCGACCAGTTCGTCGTCGGCTACGGGCTCGACTATGGGGAGCTCTACCGGAACCTCCGGTTCGTCGGGGTCCTTCGCCCCGAGGTCTACGCGGAGCTCGCCTGAGGCCGTGCACCGCCGTCCCCTCGGCCGAGCCCGGATCCTCGCCCTGACCGCCGCGGCCGTCCTCCTCGTCGCCTCCCTCCTGCCCTGGTATCGGGCGGGCGACGGGATCGGGCTTCCGCCCCTCGAACTCCGAGCCTTCGACGGTTCCGGGATCGTCGTCTTCCTGGTCGCCCTCGCGACGATCGCCCTCGTCGCCCTCCCGTACGCCGCCGACCGGCCGGTCGCCCTCGATCGGGCCGCCGGCTACCTCGTCCTCTTCCTCGCCGGCGTCGCTGGGGCGGTCCTCTGGCCGATCGAGCTCGTCGTGACGTATCCGACCGGGCTCCTCCCGGACCGGGCGCCGGGGTACTGGCTCGCCTGGCTCGGTCTCGCGATCTACGCGCGGGCCGTCTACGAGCTGTTCGGGGAGCCGCCGCGGGGGTAGGCCGCGGGTCGCGGTGCGCGGTCGGCGTTGACGGCCGCGCCGAGCCGGCTATCATGGGGCCACCCTGAAGTCGGCCGTCTGTGGGGCGGTCCGTGCGCCGTGGGCGTCCGGCCCGTCCTCGGGCGGTTCAGCGTGCCGGTCCCGGGTGATCGGCCGTGGTCAGTTGGAGGAGGACGGTGGCACGACGCGTCGACGCCGACATCGCGGGCTCGCGGCGATCGCGGGCCGCCGGCGCCGCGACCTCGTGCCGGCGGGGTGCCGGCCCTGCCGCGGATCGGTCCTCCTGGCACCGACTACGGACGGTCTGACCGCGCAGCGAAGCGCCCGGCCGCAACCCGAACGAGGCATCGGCCGGGCAGAGAAGGTCGAGGAGGAATCGATGAGACGATTCAGTGGCATCGCCATTGCCCTCGTCCTCGCCGTCGGCGCCTGCACCGGCGGCGGTGGCGGGACGACGCCGCCGGCGGACAAACTCGGCGTTGTCGAGATCCCGCCGGGCGAGCCGATCCATATCGCCTTCTGGGGCGTCCTCTCCGGTGCGAACGCCTCGCTCGGTGAAGACTCGAAGCGCGGCGTCGAGATCGCCATCGACGACAAGGGCGGCAAGCTGCTCGACCACCCGATCGAGCTGACCTCCGAAGACGCCCAGTGCACACCCGAGGGCGGTGCCACCGCCGCTCAGAAGCTCGCCGCCGACAAGACCATCGTCGGCCTCATCGGCTCGAGCTGCTCGGACGAGACCGCCGGCGGGATGGCGACCCTCAACGCCGCCGGGCTCGTCACGATCTCGCCCTCGAACACCCGCCCGCAGTTCACCCAGGCCGACCGCCCGGCCGAGTTCGCCGGCTACCTGCGAACCGCCCACAGCGACGCCGTCCAGGGCAAGGTCGCCGCGGAGTTCGTCTACAACCAGCTCAAGCTCACGAAGGCGGCGACGATCCACGACGGCTCCGCCTACGCCGAGGCGCTCGCCAACGTCTTCGCCGAGTCGTTCAAGCAGCTCGGCGGCGAAATCGTTGCCCAGGAGGCTGTCTCCAAGGGCCAGACCGACATGAAGCCGGTCCTGACGAAGATCGCCGCGGCCGGTCCGCAGTTCATCTACTACCCGATCTTCGTCGCCTAAGGTGGCTTCATCACCGCCCAGGTAAAGGAGGTTCCCGGTCTCGAGAACGTCAAGCTCATGGGCGCCGACGGGATGTTCTCGCCCGACTTCGTGAAGGCGGCCGGAGCGGCGGCCGAGGGCATGTACCTCTCCAGCCCCGACTTCACCGCCTTCGGCGGCGACTACCAGGGCTTCCTCGCCAAGTACAAGGCGAAGTACGGCGACCCGATCAGCATCTTCCACGCCCACGCCTACGACGCAACGAACATCCTCTTCCAGGCGATCGAGAAGGTCGCCGTCAAGGCGGGCGACGGGACGATCTACATCGGGCGCCAGGCGCTCCGGGACGCCCTCTACCAGACGAAGGACTTCCCGGGAGTCACCGGGACGCTGACCTGCAGCCAGTACGGCGACTGCAGCGCTCCGGTCATTGCCGTCTACCAGATCACGGCTCGTGAGGTCGGCGGCCAGTGGCCGCCCGAGAAGCCGATCTGGCGGCCCGAACCGTCACCGGGCTCCTGATCGTCGTTCCTGTCGGCGAGCCGGGCTGATCCAGCCCGGCTCGCCGCATTCGTCGAGGCGCGGAGGCGCGCATGTACACGAGTCGGATCGAGCGGACGATCGACGCGGCGATCGCCGCCTTCCTGTGGGGCTTCCGGATCGTCGTCATCCTCGTCGTCGTCGTCGGCTCGCTCCTGACCCTCCAGGGCGGCCGCTACTCGGGCGACACCTGGCTGCGGCTCGTCATCGACGGCGTCACGCTCGGCAGCGTCTACAGCCTGATCGCCCTGGGCTACACGATGGTCTACGGCATCCTCCGGATGATCAACTTCGCCCACGGCGACATCTTCATGGCCGGCGCCTTCGGCGGCTACTTCGTCGCCGTCTACTTCAACAACGCCGGGCTCCTGAACGGGGGCCTCGCCGCGACGTTCGTCTCGATCGGGCTCATGATGGTCGTCGCGATGATCGTCAGCACGGTCATCGCCGTCGTCATGGAGCGGGTCGCGTATCGGCCGCTTCGCAACGCCCCTCGCCTCGTGCCGCTCATCACCGCGATCGGGGCCTCGTTCTTCCTCGAGTACTCGTTCCGGGGCTTCTTCGGCCCCGGGATCTACGCCTACCCGAGCATCTCGATCCTCCAACAGGACCTCCTACCGGGGATCGTCCGCTTCCGGGTCATCGATCTCGTCGTCATCGGGGCGGCCCTCCTCATGATGCTGGGGCTCTACCTCTTCGTGACCCGGACGAAGGTCGGCACCGCGATGCGGGCGGTGTCGGAGGACATGGCCACGGCCTCGCTCATGGGCATCGACGTCGACCGGATCATCGTCACGACCTTCGCCGTCGGGGCCGCGATGGCCGGTGCGGCCGGCGTCCTCTACGGGCTGATGTTCACCCAGGTCTACTTCTTCACGGGCTTCATCCCAGGGATCAAGGCCTTCACGGCGGCCGTCCTCGGCGGCATCGGCAACATCCCCGGGGCGATGCTCGGCGGCCTCTTCCTCGGCCTCGCCGAGTCGATCGGGCCGATCCTCTTCCTCGACGGGCTGAACGTGCCGTCACCGAACCAGCTGAAGGACGTCATCGCCTTCACGATGCTCGTCCTCATCCTCATCTTCCGGCCGTCCGGGATCCTCGGTGAGCGGCTGGCCGCAAAGCGGGCCTGAGGCGATGGCATCGATAACGCAACGGCTCGTCCCCGGGGCGGTGGCGCCCGCCCGCGGTCGCTGGTGGCCGATCGTGAGCATCGGGCTCGCCGGAGCGGTGATGGCCGCCTACCTCGCCCTCGTCGGGATCGTGCCGGTCTTCGATCAGCGACCGATCGTCGCCGGGGTGATCTCGTTCGGGCAGGTCTCGGCGCTCCTGACACTCGTTGGGGCGGGGCTTCTGGCGGCCCGCCGGGCCGAGAGCGACCGCCTCGCCGTCGCCTTCGGCGGGCTCGCCGGCGCCGTCGCCGGGAGCGGTCTGTCGCTCCTCGTCATCGTCGGCCAGGTCGTCGACCTCCGGGCCCTCACGATCAACGCCGGTCCGGCCCTCTACTCGCTCCTCACCGCCGGGATGGGGCCGGCGGGCTTCTGGTACCCGATCGTCCTCGGCCTCGGCGTCGGGGTCCTCGGCGGCCTCGTCGGCGTCGTGCGGCCGACGATCCGGCTCGCCTTCGGCTACGGCCTTGTTGCGGTCCTCGTCCTCGGTCTCTTCGCGGGCCTCCTCAGGACGCCGATGATCGCCGGCGGCCTCGGCCCGCTGGCCCGGAGCCTCTTCGCCTCCGACGGCCTGACTCCGCTCGGGGCGGTCCTCACCTTCGTCCTGGCTGCCGGCTACGTCGTGGGTTCGCGGACGCTCCGGGTCCGCGAGCGGTACGCGGCGATGGCGCCAGCGCGCCGGCGGGCGCTCGTCCTGCCGAGCGCCGTCCTCGGCTTCGTCGTCGTCCTCCTCGTGCCCCAGATTTTGGGGCCCTTCGTCGCCCACGTCGTCGCCCTCGTCGCCCTCTACGTCCTCCTCGGCTTCGGCCTCAACATCACCCTCGGCCTGGCCGGGCTGCTCGATCTCGGGTTCGTCGCCTTCTTCGGGGTCGGGGCCTACACCGTCGCCCTCCTGACCTCGATCGGGCCGCTCGGGATCGCCCACTGGCCGTTCTGGGCCGCCGTGCCGGTCGCGGTCGTCCTGGCGATGGCCTTTGGCGGCTTCCTCGGCCTCCCGATCCTCGGGATCCGCGGCGACTACCTCGCCATCGCCACGCTCGGCTTCGGCGAGATCATCCGGATCCTCGCCGGCTCCGATCTCTTCAAGGGCCTGCTCGGCGGCCCCCAGGGGATCACGAACATCCCGAAGCCGATCGAGCTGCCGCCCGACCACCCGCTCTTCGGGCCGAACCAGATCTACTACCTGGCCCTCGTCTTCGCCGTCGTCGTCGCCTTCGTCGCCGCGCGGCTCCGCGAATCGCGGATCGGCCGGGCCTGGATGGCGATCCGGGAGGACGAGGACGTGGCCGAGGCGCTCGGCATCAACCTCGTCCAGACGAAGCTCCTCGCGTACATGCTCGGGGCCTCCTTTGCCGGTCTCGGCGGGGCCGTCTTCGCCGCCCTCGTCGGCTCGATCTTCGCCTCGAGCCTGACCGTCTTCGTCTCGATCAACGTCGCCGCGCTCATCATCGTCGGCGGGATGGGCAGTAACCCTGGCGTCGTCCTCGGGGCGATCTTCCTCATCGGGGTCCCGGAACTCTTCCGGGAGTTCGAGGAGTACCGCTTCCTCTTCTACGGCATCGCCCTCATCGCCGTCATGCGCTTCCGGCCGGAGGGCCTGCTGCCGTCGAAGATCGTCCGGCGCGAGCTCCACACCGTCGAGGAGGTCGTCGAGGAGGTCGCCGAGCCGGCCGTCGAGGCCGATCTCGCGGGCGAGACCGTCGGAGCCCGCGGCTCGGAGGCGAGCTGACGATGGCCGACGGGCAGCCGCTCCTCGCGGCTCGGGGCGTGACGAAGCGCTTCGGCGGCCTCGTCGCGGTCCGCGAGCTCGACTTCGAGATCGCCCCGGGCTCGATCGTCAGCGTCATCGGGCCGAACGGGGCCGGCAAGACGACGTTCTTCAACTGCATCGCCGGCTGGTACCCGATCGACGAGGGCGAGATCCTCTTCGAGGGCCGGCCGATCCACCACCTCCGTCGCGACCACATCGCCCACCTCGGGATCTCCCGGACGTACCAGAACATCCGGCTCTTCCCGACGATGACGGCGATCGAGAACGTCCTCGTCGGCCTCCACCACCACCTCCACTCGACCTGGTTCGGGGCGGTCCTCCGGACCCGGCGAGTCCGCGAGGAGGAACGTGAGGCCCTCGAGGAGAGCCGCCGGCTCCTCCAGTTCGTCGGCCTCGGCGGCCGGGGCGACGTCCTGGCTGGCAAGCTCCCGTACGGCGACCAGCGGCGGCTCGAGATCGCCCGGGCCCTCGCGAACCGACCCCGGCTCCTCCTCCTCGACGAGCCGACGGCGGGCATGAACCCGGCCGAGACGGCCGAGATGACGGCCTTCATCCGGCGGCTCCGGGACGAGCTCGGGATCACGGTCCTCCTCATCGAGCACGAGATGCGGGTCGTCATGGACATCTCCGACCGGATCACGGTCCTCGACTACGGGGTGAAGATCGCCGAGGGGACGGCCCGGGAGATCCAGAGCGACCCCCGGGTCATCGAGGCGTACCTCGGTCGCGGGAGTGCCGGCGGGGACGCGGGCGAGGATCAGGGCGAGGCCGCCGAGGGGTCGGGCGGCCCGGGCATGCCGGTGGTGCACTGACGATGGCACTCCTCGAGATCCGGGACCTCCACGTCCACTACGGCAACATCCACGCCCTCAAGGGGATCTCCCTCGACGTCGCCGAGGGCGAGATTGTCACGCTCATCGGGGCGAACGGGGCCGGGAAGAGCACGACGCTCAACGCCATCAGCGGCCTCGTTCGGCCGAGCGCCGGCTCGATCCGCTACGGCGGCGAGGACATCACCCGCGTCCCGGCCCACGAGATCGTCGCCCGCGGCGTCGTCCAGGTCCCCGAGGGTCGCCGGATCTTCGCCCGGCTCACCGTCCGCGAAAACCTCCTCATGGGCGCGTACCGGGTCCGGGACCGGCGGTCCATCGAGGAGGGGATCGAGCGGGTCTTCGCCATGTTCCCGCGCCTGAAGGAGCGGGAGCACCAGGTCTGCGGGACCCTGAGCGGCGGCGAGCAGCAGATGCTCGCCATCGGGCGGGCCCTCATGACCCGGCCGCGGGTCCTCCTCATGGACGAGCCCTCGATGGGGCTCGCGCCGGTCCTCGTCGACGGCATCTTCGCCACGATCCGCTACCTCCACGAGGAGGGCACGACGATCCTCCTCGTCGAGCAGAACGCCCGGATGGCGCTCTCGGTCGCCGACCGGGGCTACGTCGTCGAGACGGGACGGATCGTCCTCGCCGACACGGCCGCGGCGCTCCAGGCGAACGACGCCGTCCGGCGGGCCTACCTCGGCGTCGCCTGAGCGGATGGGGCGCGCGCTGCTGCCTGCGCTGCCGCCGGAGCCGCGCCGCGGGGGGGAGCCGGAGCCGCGTCCCGGGGGCGTGCCTGTCGAGCGGGATGGCGTATGATTGGACACGGCGAACCGAACGCCTCGTCACGTCGCGAGCGACCCGGGCCACGGTGGAATCGAGACGGATCCCTCGCCCGTGCGGCGCGCCGCGACCGGTGTGCGTTCCCGTCCGGCCCGGATCGGAGCGCCACAGGCGTCGGTGGTCGCCCTCCTCGATGAGGTCACACGCGGCGTGGAATATCAGGTCCGAGCGGCCCGCATCACGGACATCGACCGCCTCGTCGGGCTCGCCTCCGGCGTCCTCGGGAACGGCGACACTCCGCTGGCGGCGGCCGACCTCCTCCGGCAGCTCGTCTACCTCCCCCAGGCGAGCGTCCTCGTCGCCGAAGCCCGGCGCGAGCTCGCCGGGGCGGCGGTCCTCGCCCTCCGGCCCTCGGCCCGGGCAGGGGGCTTCGTCGGAACCGTCGACCTCCTCGTCGTCGACGAGGACCACGACGCCGACCGGGTGACCGACCTGCTCATCGAAGAGATCCTGAAATCGGCCCGGAACAAGGGCTGTACGTTGGTCGAGGCAGCTCGGCCGGACGAACCGACCCAGCGGGCCCGCTGGGAACGCCACGGCTTCGTCGACGCCGGCCCGCGCCTCGAACGGCCGGTTGCGCCGGCCCGGGCCGGGGCGCAACCGAGATGAACCGCCGGCCCGGAGCCGCTTCGCCGGCCCCGGGACCGGGTGAACGAGGAGTACACGTGAGCAAGAACGTCGCCGTCTTCGTGGACGTCGCGAACATCTTCTACGCCGCGAAGGCGGCCGGAGTCGACATCGACTACGTCACGCTGCTGCGGGCGGCCACCGCCGGCCGCGACTTCGTCCGGGCCTACGCCTACACGGGCCTGGACCCCGAGAACGAGAACCAGCGGAACTTCCACGCCTTCCTCCAGCGGCACGGCTACCGGGTCGTGAGCAAGGACATCCGGAAGTACGGCGACGGCAAGGTGAAGGCGAACCTCGACATCGAGCTCGTCGTCGACATGCTGAAGACGGCCCGGAACCTCGACATCGCCGTCCTCGTCTCCGGTGACGGGGACTTTGCCCCGGCCGTCAAGGCGGTCCAGGAGATGGGCGTCCGGGTCGAGGTCATCAGCTTCCGCGGCAACACCTCGAGCGACCTCATCGAGGTCGCCGACCAGTTCATCGACATCACCCAGATCGCGAAGGTCGAGAAGGGCTCGACGCGGAGCGGTCGCCGGGTTGCGGCGACGGCCGAGGAAGACCTCTCGATGACGGAGGTTCCCGAGAAGCAGACCGAGGGGACGGGTCGAGGGCGCGGCCGAAGCCGACGGACCCGGACCGCCGAGGCACCGGCCGCGGCGGCCGCCGCGAGCGGTGGCGAGGCGCCGGCCGAAGCCGGGGCGCCCACCGTTGCAGCCTCCTCGACCGGTCGCCGACGCCGGGCCGCCGGGGCGCCGGTCCTCACCCTCCTGCCCGGGGAGAAGCTCTCCGGTCGGGCGGCGGCGCTCGCCGCGGTCGAGGCGGCCGGGGCGGTGCCCGAGGGTGAGCCCGAGACGACCGAGGGCGTCGCCGAGACGGCTGCCTCGGTTGCCCCGACCACGAGCGAGGGCGGCGAGGGATCGTCGCGTCGTCGTCGCCGCCGGCGGCGGGGCGGTCGCGGGCGCGGTCGCGGGCGGGAGGCGGCCGAGGTTCGGGGCCTCGAGGGCCTGGGACCGGAGGAGGAGCCGGAGCTCGAGCCGCTGCCGGCACCGAGCCCGGCCCGCCATTCGACGTTCGGCTCGGTCTGGGACTCCCAGATCGGGATGCCGAGCGGCCCGCGGACCGACGTGCCGATCGCCGAGGAGGACCTCGAAGGCCTCGAAGAGCCCGAGGTACCCGAGTATTTGCTCGCCGAGCGGCGGCGGCGCGCCCAGGCGAACCGCGGGCGCGGCGGACGCACGAGCCGGGCGTATGCCGCCGCCGTCGAGCGGGAGCGCTTCGGGCGGCCCGGCGTGACCGGCGGACTCGGACGATATCCGGAGCCGGCACGGACCTCGGGTGGGGTCGGCGGCAGGACAGGCCGACCCGAACGGCCGGCGGAGCGACGCGAGCGGTCGTCCGCGGAGCCCTGGAGCGAGGTGCCGCCCGAGATCGAGGCGATGCTCCGCGCCCAGCTCGCGGCGCGCCCGCGCCCGGGATCGGCGGCCGGTGAGGGCGGCGAGGCCGGAGAAGCCGGGGAGCGTCCGGTCGCCGAGGCGACGACCGAGGCAACCGCCGGCGGGACCGCCGTCGCCGAGCCGGCCGGGGCCGCGGCCGAGACGGCGCCGAAGCGCCGCGGGCGGC
>JBHOQO010000149.1:0-5812 GCA_042408925.1 Chloroflexota bacterium
AGCGCCTTCGTCGTGTTCCCGACGGCGTCGAGCCGGTCGGTGATCTCGCGGGCGCCGGCTTCGGCCCGGCTGAACTCGGTGATCCCGCCGGCGTTGTCGGTGATCGGGCCGAAGGTGTCCATGGCGAGGATGTACGCCGTCGTCATGAGCATCCCCATGGTCGCCACGGCGGTCCCGAAGACGCCGCCCGGGTTGTGGTCGAGGCCGAGCCCGGCGAAGGCCTCCTGGCCGAGCCAGTGCGAGACGAAGAGGGCGATCCCGATGGTGACCGCGGTGACGAAGGTGGTCTCAAAGCCGACGGCGATCCCGGAGATGATGTTCGTCGCCGGACCGGTCTTGCTCGCCTGGGCGATCTCCTTGACCGGGCGCCAGGCGCCGGCGGTGTAGTACTGGGTGATGTAGACGAAGGCGACGCTCGTCGCGAGGCCGACGAGCCCCGCCCCGAAGAAGTAGAGCCAGATCGGGACGCCGGCGGAGGTCTGGCCGGCGGTCCCCATCATGACCGAGGTCGTCAGGAGGAGTCCGAGGGCCGAGAGGGCGGTCGTGACCCAGTAGCCGCGGTTCAGCATGTTCATCGGGTCCTCGTCCTCGCGGCCGCGGATGAAGAACATGGCGACGATCGTGGCGAGGAGCCCGAAGGAGCGGACGACGAGGGGGAAGAAGATCCAGGCCGTCGGGTGCGGCCAGCCGAGATCGGAGGCGATCTTGTAGACGGCGACGCCGAGGATCATCGCCCCGATGTTCTCGGCCGCCGTCGACTCGAAGAGGTCGGCGCCGCGGCCGGCGCAGTCACCGACGTTGTCACCGACGAGGTCGGCGACGACGGCCGCGTTCCGGGGGTCGTCCTCGGGGATCCCGGCCTCGACCTTGCCGACGAGGTCGGCGCCGACGTCGGCCGCCTTCGTGTAGATCCCGCCGCCGAGCTGGGCGAAGAGGGCGACGAAGCTGGCCCCGAAGCCGAAGCCGACGATGAGGAACGGCGCCTCGGTCACGGTGTCGACCCCGAGGCCGCCGTAGGCGGCAAAGATGAGGTAGACGCCGAGGAGGGAGAGGGCGACGACGAGGAAGCCGGACACGGCCCCGCCCCGCATGGCGACCTGGACGGCCTCGACGAGGCTCCGCCGGGCGGCGGCCGCCGTTCGGAGGTTCGAGCGGACCGAGATGTACATCCCGATGATCCCCGAGGCCATCGAGAAGGCGGCCCCGACGAGGAAGGCGATCCCGGTCCGGATGCCGAGCTCGATCCCGTAGACGTTCGTGTCGGCGACGTCCGGACCCTCGAAGATCGTGATGAGGGCGGCGATGACGACGGCGCCGAGGAGCCCGAGCTGGGCGATGGTCGTGTACTGGCGCCGGATGAAGGCGACCGCACCTTCGAAGATCGTCCCGGCGACGGCCTGCATCGCCTCGGTCCCGGTGTCTCGAGCGAGAACGTCGCGGGCCAGGTAGAGGGCGAAGAGGACGGCGACGAGGCCGGCGGGGAGAATGATGAGCTGGAGCGTGCTCGCGTCCATGAGGGGTCCGGACATCCTCCTGTCAATCTGACGACCACCGGCGCAGGACGTGCCGCGCCGCGTTGGGCGCGCATCCGGGGGTCGGCTCGGCGGCGGCCTCGGATCCTCGCCATGGGCGTCGCCGACGGCGCGGGCGGGAGGCCGGCCGGCAGTGTATCAACGCCCGGAGCGGCGGGTCAACCTGCGGCGTCGCGGCGTTCTATGCAGGTGCCGAGCAGGTGCCGAGCAGGTGCCGACGCAGCAGCCGCCCCGTCGCGAGCCCGCCTCGGAAGGGGGCGGCGGGGCTGCGACGGCGGCGCGGCTGCGCTATGGTGCGCCGCGATGTCCCCGACGACGTACCTCCGACTCGGGTCGCCCGCCGGCGGCGGCCGCTCGTCGTGATCGGCGCCCTCGCTGCCGCGGCCGGCGGGGTCGTTGTCGCCGCCGCGGTCCTCGCCGTCGCCAGCCGCGATCCCCGGGCCGCCACGGTCGGCCTCCTCGCCGTCCTCCTCGGGACGGTCTTCGTCGCCGATCCCCTGCCGCCGCCCGGGGCCCTCGCCGTCCGGCTCGTCGCCGGGATCCTCGCCGGGTACCTACTGTGGGTCGTCGTCCGCGATGTCCGCGAGCCCACCGCCGGCTCGGCCCTCGCCTGGCCGAGCGAGGCGCTCCTCGCCCTCGCCGGCGCGGTCGTCGGCTGGGCCAGCCACGGCCTCGGGGCGCCCGGGCGGGGTCCGGAGGCCGCGTCGGCGGTCGGGGTCGCCCTCCTCGTCCTCGCCGCGGCGCCGATCGTCCTCGGGGGGCGCGACGCGTTTCGGGTCGGGATCGGGCTGACGTTCTTGCTCACGGGTGCGGTGTCGCTCCGGGTCGGGCTCGCCGGAACGCCGGGGCCGGCCGAGCAGATCGTCCTCGCCGGGCTGACCGCGGGACTCGGCGCCGCCGTCGCCCTCCTGGTTCGGGGTGCGGCGGCGGTCCGGGCAGCGGGTTCGGCCGATCGACCGGCGGAGCCGGGGCCCGACCGCGACCGACCGGCGGAGCCGGGGCCCGACCGCGATCGACCGGCGGAGGCGGCGCCGCGATGACCGGGCTCTATTTCCTCGCCGTCACCCTCGGTGCCGCCGTCGTCGCCCTCCTGCTCCGACCGCTCCGGGGAGCCGCCCTCGGGGTCGGGCTCGTGGGGCTCGTCGCCGGCCTCGCGATCGCGAGCCGGATCGAGGAGGGCGGCGGCCTCCGGATCGGCGACGTCGCCCTCGTCGGCACGGCGTACGCGCGGACGGTCCTCGTCCTGGCCACGGGCTGTGCCCTCGTGACCTTCATCCTGGGGCGCGCCGACGATGAGCCGCCGAGTCACGCCCCGGCGGCCCTCGCGGTCCTCGGCGGGCTCGGCGCCGCCCTCCTCGTCGACGACCCGATCGTCGCCCTCCTCCTCGTCCTCGGGGCCGGGATCGCCGGCGTCCTCGTCGTCCTCGGCGGCGAGGCCCCGAGCGCGTCGGCCGTCGCGGCGGCGATGCGCTCGCTCCGGGCCGTCGTCATCGCGGGGGCGCTGTCGATCGGGGCCGCGGCCTGGCTCGCCCGCCCGCTCGGCATCCTCGCCCTCGAGCCGGCCGTCTTCGGGGCCGCGTATCTGGCGATGGTCGGGGCCGTGGCCCTCCGGGCCGGCGCCGTCCCGTTCCACCTCTGGCTCGCCCGCCTCGCCGACTCGGCGCCGCCGGCCGCCCTGCCGGTCTTCGCGGTCTGGGTGCCGGTCGTCCTCGCCGTCGTCGCCCTCGGTTGGGTCGATCGGTCGATCGCCCCGATCCTCGTGCCGCTCGAGACGGAGCGGGCGGTCGTCGTCGCCGTCGGGATCGCGTCGCTCGGCCTCGGTGCCCTCGCCGCCTGGCTCGCCGAGGACCTCGTCCACGTCGCCGTCTACGTCGCAGTCGCCGAGACCGGGTTGGCGCTCCTCGGCCTCACGGTCTTCGATCCGGGGATCTGGCAGCCGCTCCGGAGCTGGCTCGTGGTGATCGCGGTCGTCGAGACGGCGCTCTGCGGCTGGGTTGCGGCGGCGCGAGCGGGGACGGGCTCGCGCCGGGTCGCCGACCTCCGCGGCGTCCTCCTCGAGGCGCGAGGCCTGCGGGTCGCCCTGGCGTTCATCGCGCTCGCGGCGGTGGGGCTGCCCGGCTGGCCGATCTGGGATGCGCGGGCGCGGATCGTCGGGCTCGCCGTCGGGGGGAGTTTCGGCGGGCTGACGGGGTTGGTCGAGGGTCTCGCGCTCCTCCCGTTCGTCGCGCTCCTGCGGATCGCCGTGGTCGGGATGCGGGGCGGGTCGGGCGGCGCTCGACCGGGCGTGCTGCGAGCCGGCGGGGCGCCGGGATGGCGGGGCTCCATCCGCGGCCGCTGGTCCGGATCGCCGTTCGACTCGCTTCGGTGGGAGGCGGCCCGCGACCTGGGCGGCGCCCTCCGGAGCGGCCTCGCGGCCCGACGGATCGAGGCGGGGTGGCGGCGGAACCGGGTTCGGGTCGCCTCGCTCGGCGCCCTGGCCCTCGCGCTCCTCGCCGTCGCGGGATCGGCGGGCTGGCTCGGGATCGAGACGGCGGCGGCCGCTGGACCGCCGTCGCTCGAGCAGCCCGAGCCGATCGGGGGCGGGCTCGAGGGAGCGCCCTGACCGGGGCTCGGCGGCCGCTGGCCTGCGTCGGTCCACCTTCGTCGGTCGACCTTTGTCGCCCGCGTCGGTCGGCCCGTCAGGCCGCCGTCGGCCGGTCCGCGTCGGTCGGCCCGCGGTCGCCCTTCGCCCTCGGCCGGCCTCCTCAGTCGGCCTCCTCAGCCGGCCTCCTCAGTCGGCCTCCTCAGTCCGCCGGTCCGATCACCCAGCGGTCGATCGCCCGCTCGTACTCGACGAGCTCGTCGGGCCGGAACCAGAGGGCGATCTCCGCGGCCGCCGTCTCCGGACCGTCCGAGGCGTGCACGAGGTTCTGGCCGGTCTCGATCGCGAAATCACCGCGGATCGTGCCCGGGGCAGCCTCCGGGGGCCGGGTCGCACCGACCATGGTCCGGACGAGCCCGACGGCGCCGGGGCCCTCGAGGACGGCCGCCACGAGGGGTCCCGAGGTAATGAACTCGACGAGCCCTTGGAAGAAGGGCTTCTCGCGATGGACAGCGTAGTGCGCCTCGGCGAGCTCGCGCGAGACCCGGACGAGCTTGAGGCCGACGAGCTTGAGGCCACGCTCCTCGAAGCGACCGATGATGCGGCCGACGAGGAGGCGCTGGACGCCGTCGGGCTTGACGAGGACGAGGGTGCGTTCGGTCACGGTACCTTCCAGCTGCTGGCGGCCGTGGGTGGCCGGGTGGGGCGAGGACGGTGTGGATCGGGGCGCGCCGTGCCGCGGCTGGGTGCCGGGGCCGGCCTTCGGCGCCGCGGAACGGAGTCTAGCGCGAGCCGGCAGCGGCCCGACGGCGGCGACCGGTGTTGAGCTCGCCGGGGCCGGGGCCCCTGGATCACCACGTTCCTCGCCGACCCGACGGCGGCGACCCGGGCGAGGAACTTCTCGTTTACCAAGGGTGGTGGTGAGCTGGGAAACCGGCCCCGAATTTCCACGGCGCGGGCCGCGCCTCCGAGCTTGGGCACGGCGCCGGGCGCCGCGGGAATTTCCGCGCTACTCGCGGGGCGAGTATCCAGGAAGAATCTTCTGCCAAGCCACCACCAGGGCGAGTATCCAGGAAGAATCAGCCGTGGAGCCCATCGGTCCACTCGCCCGGCGAGTAACCAGGAAAACGAGCCGGGCTCGGAACCCCCGAGGCTCTCGCAGACGCGGTCGTAGTACTCGTCAGAGCCCCCGCCGTCAGGACCCGCCCGGCCGCCGGAGCCCCGCCTCGGCGGCCCGGTAGGCCTCCTCCGCCTCGGCGTCCCGCCCCAGGACCCGGAGCGCGTCGCCGCGGAGCAGGTCGACCCCGGGCCCCTCGAGCCCCTCGACGGCGGCGAGGATCGCCGGCGCCCCGCCAGGTTCACGACGGAGCGCGAGGCCGAGGGCGGCGAGGGCGACGTCGAGCCGGCCCGCGGCGGCTGCCTCGTCGGCGATGGCGAGCCAGTCGGTCGCCTCCGGTTCCGTGCCCTGCGGTCGCTGCGCGGGGATACCTCCGGTCGCCGCGCCGGTGACCGCCGCCTCGGGCCGGGGCGACGTCGGGGGTCCGCCGCCGTCACGCCGCTCGGCGCCGGCGAGGGCCTCGTCCCAGAGCGAGCTCGCCGGGAGCCCGGCGAAGACCGCCCGCAGCGCCGCGGCAGCTCCCGCCTCCCGCGCAGCCCCCGCCTCCGCCCCCGCCTCCGCTCGCCCCGCGGCCTCCACCGC
>JBHOQO010000046.1:0-5500 GCA_042408925.1 Chloroflexota bacterium
CGTCCTGGCTGGACATCTGCGGGTCGGCCAGCCCCGACCGGTCAGCCGTGACGTCCTGGCTGGACATCTGCGGGTTCGGGGCCTCGGGTCGGTCGACCGTGACGGCGTGACTTGACAAGTGCGGGCCTCGCCAGGCCGAGCGTCGCGAGATGTCCAGCTACGCCGTCACCGCGCGCTCCAGACAGGCTGCCATGCGCGAGATGTCCAGCTACGCCGTCACCGGCAGCCGTCGCGGGGCCGAGCGTCGCGAGATGTCCAGCTACGCCGTCACCGGCAGCCGGCCGCCGCGGACGAACGGTAGGTCCCCACCGCGGGCCGCACCCCCGTCCGCTGTCCCACGGCGCTCCTGTAGTCGTCCGCGCCCCCATCCACATGGCCTTGGGAGGCGTACGTCGGTCGAGCAGCGATCCGTTGACCCGGGACCTCGCCGGCGAGTACACTCCTCTCGGCCACAGCCCGTGGTCCGACCCCGGAGAACCGAGCGAACGCCCGTCGCCCCGCGAGGCGGGCCGGGCTGCGCCCGCCGGACCGGCCACGGACCGTGCAGCCGTCGGAACCAGCAACGGAGGAAGCCTCCTTCAGTGGAGACCGGACCGAGTACCGCCGGCCAACGCCGGCCGAAGCCCAATCCGGTCCGTCCTGCCCTCCGGCGGTCCGCGGCGCCGATCGGCGTCTCGATCTGACCGTCGGCCACCGGCGGACGGGACGGACCGTCTGCGAGGTGGCCCATGCTCTACCTCTCCCAGGCCATCGGGCGCCCCGTCCGCGACCGCGATGGCGAACCGATCGGGACCGTCGACGACCTCATCGTGGCCGTCGGGCCGCCCTACCCGCCCGTCACCGGCCTCGTCGTGAAGACCGGCCGGCGGAAGATCTTCGTGCCCTGGACCTCGGTCGCGACCTTCGACGCGTCCGGCGCCCGCCTCGCCACCCGGACCATCGACATCGGCAAGTTCCGCCAGCGGCCGAACGAGATCCTCCTCCGGGCCGACCTCATGGACAAGCAGATCGTCGACATCGACGGCCGGAAGGTCGTCCGCGTCAACGACCTCCGGCTCGACGAGATCGAGGGCCGGCTCCATCTCGTCGCCGTCGATGTCGGGACGGCCGGCCTCCTGCGGCGGCTCGGGATCGAGGGGGCGTATCGGATCATCGCCCGCAACCTCGGCCTCCCCGTCCCCGAACGCTACATCGACTGGCAGGACGTCGACCCGGTCGAGAGCTCCGTCGCCTCGATCAAGCTCCGCGTCCCCCACGCCGGCCTCCGCCAGCTCCACCCGGCCGACCTCGCCTCGATCATCGACCAGCTCGCTCCGAAGGACCGGGCCGGGATCATGGCCGCCCTCGACGACGAGGCGGCCGCCGAGGCCCTCGAGGAGATGGCGCCCGAGACCCAGGTCGAGATCCTCGAGGACCTCGCCCCCGAGCGGGCCGCCGACATCCTCGAGGAGATGAGCCCCGACGACGCCGCCGACCTCGTCGCCGACCTGTCGGACCAGGCCCGGGCCGAGATCCTCGCCCTCATGGAGCGCGACGAGGCCGACGAGGTCCGGGAGCTCCTCGGCTACCCGGAGGACACCGCCGGCGGGATCATGACGACCGAGTTCGTCGCCGTCCCCGACCACCTGACCGCGGCTCAGACCATCGACCGGCTCCGGGAGCTCGAGCCCGACGCCGAGACGATCTACTACGTCTACGTCACCGACGACGAGGGGCACCTCGTTGGCGTCCTCTCCCTCCGCGACCTCATCGTCGCCAAGCCGGACACCCCGATTCGCGAGGTCATGATCCGCGATCCGGTCGCGGTCCGGGTCCTCGACCACGAGGACGACGTGGCGGCCGTCGTCGCCCGCTACAACCTCCTTGCCGTGCCGGTCGTCGACGACGAGGGGCGGCTCGTCGGAATCGTGACCGTCGACGACGCCATCGACACGATCCTGCCGACGGCCTGGAAGAAGCGACTCCCGAAGCTCTTCGCCCGGGCCGAGGCCGGACGCCGGACGCCGGTCGGGGCCGGCGAGCGGACGCGGTAGGCGGGCCGGGATGGGGATGCGGGAGCTGCCGCGGAGCGTCGTCCGGCAGGCCGAAGCCGGCGCGCGGCGGGCCGTCCGGCGCGTCCGCCGCCGCTCCGAGCCGCCTCGGATCAGCCCCCTGGCCCGCCTCGTCGACCGCCTCGAGCACGGCGAGCTCCTCCGCCTCCGGGGCCGCTTCCGGGGCCGCCGCGGCCTCCTCGCCTTCCTCGCCGTCATGGGCCCGGGGCTCATCGCCGGGGTCGCCGGCAACGACGCGGGAGGGATCACGACGTACTCGGTCCTCGGCGCCGAGACGGGGCTCTCGCTCCTCTGGCTCTTTCCGATCACGATCGTCATCCTCGCCGTCGTCCAGGAGATGGCGGCCCGCCTCGGCGTCGTCACCGGCCAGGGGCTGTCCGACCTCATCCGCGACCGCTTCGGCGTCCGCTGGACGGCCTTCGCGATGCTCGTCCTCCTCGTCGCCAACGGGGCGAACACCGTCGCCGAGTTCTCCGGGGCCGCGGCGGCCCTCGAGATCTTCGGGATCAGTCGCTACCTCACCGTCCCGGTCGTCGCCGTCGCCCTCTGGGTCCTCGTCGTCTTCTCGCCGAGCTACCGGGCCGTCGAGCGGGTCTTTCTGACGACCGCCCTCGTCTTCCTCGCCTACATCGCTTCGGCCTTCCTCGCCGGTCCGGACTGGGGGGCGGTCGGACGGGCCTTCGTGACCCCGACGATCTCCTTCGACCCCCACATCCTCCTCCTCATGGTCGCGATGGTCGGGACGACGATCACGCCGTACATGCAGTTCTATCTCCAGAGTGCGGTCGCCGAGAAGGGGATCGGGGAGGAGGAGCTGCGCCTCGAGCGGGCCGACGCCGTCGGCGGGGCGATCTGGACGAACGTCATCGCCGTCTTCATCGTCGTTGCCGTGGCGACGACGATCCACGCCGCGGGACTGCGGATCGAGACTGCCGAGGACGCGGCGCTCGCCCTCGCCCCGGTTGCCGGCGATCTGGCGAGCGTCCTCTTCGGGATCGGGCTCTTCGGGGCGAGCGTTCTGGCGGCGTCGATCATGCCGATTTCGACGGCCTTCGTCGTCTGCGAGGCCTTCGGCTGGGAGTCGGGGGTCGGCAAGCGGTTCCGGGACGCGCCGATCTTCTTCGGGATCTACACGTTCCTGCTCGTCGTCGGGGCGCTCGTCGTCCTCATCCCGGGCCTCGATCTCATCCCGCTCATCGTCGCCTCGCAAAACCTCCAGGGCCTGCTCCTGCCGATCGTCCTCATCTTCATGCTCGTCCTCGTGAACGACGAGCGGCTCCTCGGCCGCTACCGGAACGGGCGGCGGCTCAACGTCTTAGCCGGGGCAGCGATCGGGATCGTGATCCTCCTCGACCTCGTCCTCCTCGGGGTCTCGGCCCTGGGGGTCGTCGGGATCCGGATCGAGTAGAGGGCGGCCCGGGCGAGGCCCGCCCTGGGGCGACCGCCCCTACACCTCCGCCTCGCCGCGCTCGAGCGGCAGCCCCATGGCCCGCCAGGCCGGGATCCCGTTCGCCACCCAGCTGACCTGCTCGAAGCCTGCCCGCCGAAGGAGCGAGGCCCCGATGCTCGACCGGTACCCGGAGGCGCAGACGACCGCGATCGGGCGCTCCCGAGGCAGCCCGTCGAGCCGCTCGGGGAGGTCGCCGCCCGAGATGTGGAGCGAGCCCGGGATGTGGCCGGCCGCAAACTCCGTCGGCGTCCGGACATCGATCACGAGCGGCGCCTCCGGCCCCCCGGCCGCGAGCCGCCCGGCCAGCTCGGCGATTGACCAGCGACCGTGGGAGTCCGTCGGCCGGCCGGCCTCGAGCCAGGCGTCGACCCCGCCTCGGAGGTGGCCCAGGACCGACTCGTAGCCGATCCGGAGCGCCTGGCGGACGCAGTCGTCCCAGTCGGCGGGCGAGGCGAGGACGAGGACGATCGGCCGCTCGGGCTCGACGACCCAGCCAAGCCAGGTCCCGAAGGACGGCCCGGCCGGGATCGAGATCGAGCCCGGCAGGTGGGCGAGGGCGTGGTCGACCGGATCGCGGGCGTCGACGACGACCGCCCCGGCCTCGATCGCCGCCGCGACTTCGCCGACCGAGAGCGGCCGCGGCTCCGGCACCCGGCCCCCGAGGAGACGCGGCCCGGCCTGGTTCGTCGGTCGCATCCGGGCGAAGTAGCGCGGGAACGGCGGCTGACGGCCGAGAAGGCGCCGGACGAAGGTCTCGACGTCGGCCGGCTGAACCATCCGGTTGTGGCGCCGCTCGTACCCGATCGTCGAGAACGGCGTCGAGGCGATCCCCGTCGAGCAGAGCGAGCCGGCGCCGTGGGTCGGGAAGACCGCGACGTGGTCCTCGTGGGGGAGGATGACCTCGTGGAGCGAGCGGTACATCGCCCGGGCGAAGGGGACGGCGTTCTCGGCGCCGAGGAGGTCGGTCCGCCCGACGGCCCCGACGAGGAGCGAGCCGCCGGAAAACAGGAGGGCCGGCTCCGCGGCCCGGGTCGTGTCGGCGACGGCGTAGGCGACGTGCTCGGGGGTGTGGCCGGGCGTTTCGAGGGCCCGGAACTCGAGCGCCCCGACCCGGAACGTCTCGCCGTGGCGGACCGGTCGGTGCTCGTAGGCGAGCTCCGCCCCGGCGCCGATGACGTGGGTCGCCCCGGTCAGGGCCGCCAGCTCCCGCCCGCCCGACACGTAGTCGTTGTGGAGGTGGGTCTCCACGACGTGGCTGATCCGCAGGTCCCGGGCCCGGGCCGCGGCCAGGTAGACGTCGACGTCTCGCCGGGGGTCGACGACGGCCGCGAGCCCGGCCTCCTCGTCGGCGACGAGGGCCGACAGGTGTCCGAGCCCTTCGATGACGAACTGTCGGATCTCCATCGGCGCCCTCCTGGGACGGCGTCCTCCCGACGTCGACGCCGCCGCGAATCCGACGCGGTAGCGTAGCACCCCTGCGGCATCCGACCCCCGGCGAGGAGGCTAAACGGCCGTCCGCGATCGGCCGATCGGATCCGCCTCCGGAGGCGCGAACTCGGTACCCTGGACGCGTGCCCGACGCGACCCCCACCCCGACCCCGACCCAGGACCCCGCTCCCGACCGCCCGATCCGGATCGACGCCCCGTCGCCCGGCCTCCTGCGAACCCTCTCCTGGACGACCGGCCTCCTCGTCCTGACGACCGCCGGCCTCCTCCTCGGGAGCGTGGCGACGATCCTCGGCCGGCCGGACCTCGCCTGGCCGGCCTGGGCCGTCCCGACCCTCGTCGTCGGCGCCCACCTGGCGATCTCGATCGTCCGCGACCTCCTGGAGCGGCGGGCCGGGGTCGACGTCATCGCCCTCCTCGCCATCGGCGGCGCCCTCCTCCTCGGCGAGACGTTCGCGGCCGCCGTCATCGGGGTCATGCTCGCCACGGGCCGGGCCCTCGAGGCGTATGCCGAGGGCCGGGCGCGCCGGGAGCTGACCGCCCTCCTCGGCCG
>JBHOQO010000001.1:0-2698 GCA_042408925.1 Chloroflexota bacterium
CGCGAAGGTGCTCCTCCGCTTCCCCGAGGTCGTCGAGGACGCCGCGGCGGTCCACGAGACGCAGGGGATCACGACGTTCGCCACGGAGCTGGCGACGACGTTCCACGCCTTCTACCGGGACGCCCGGGTCGTCGACCCGGCCGAGCCGGAGCAATCGCGGCGGCGGCTGGCGCTCTGTCTCGCCGCGAAGACGACGCTGGCGAACGCCTTGGGGCTCCTCGGGATCTCGGCCCCGGAGTCGATGTAGGGGTGATCGGGGCGGTGGCCGCTCTGCGGCCGAGGCGCGAGATTCACAGAACTTGAACAGCCGGGCACGCTATTCAAAGTTCGAGCCCGAACGTTGAAAAAGCGCGAACCGCTTGGACGGGGTGGCGCCCCGCCCGGATCCCCGACGCTCAGCCGCCCGCTGGACCCACCGCCCGGCGGAGGTCGGTCAGCGTCGCCGCGTCGGCGGCGATGAGGACCGTGACCGCCGCGGAGCCTGCCTCGTGGACGACGGCCGCCGGGTGGTCGAGGCGCCCCACGAGACCGGTCGCCGCGCTTGCGAATTCCGTCGCGTCGACCGCCGAATCCCACCTCGTCGCCAGGACAACCGCGAAGCGATCGCCGTTCTCGTAGAGGGCGACCCGGTCCCCGCCCCAGCCGGCCGCGGCCGCCGTCGCCGTCGCCTCGTCGAGCCCGCCGACCTGGGAGAGCCAGAGCCGGAGGAGGAACTCCCCGGCGGTGTCTTCCAGGGTCTTCGTCCAGCCGGTTCCGAGGCGGGCGGCGAGGCCGTCGGGGACGGTCACCGCCGCCGGCTCGTCGCGCGGCGTCGGCCCGAGCCCGAACCGCTCCGGGTGGAGAACCTGCTCGGTGGAGCTCGGCGGGTGCGCGAAGGCGGCGTCGACGCCCGACCACCCCTGCTGGGCCTGGATCGTCAGCACGAATTGCAGGCCCGACGTGTACGGGAAGAGGAGCGATTCGCGAAGGACCGCCGGCATCCGCTCCAAGACCGCGAGTGCCTTTGGATCCTGGGAGTCGGCGATGAGCTGGAGGAGCTCCTGCTGGCTCAGGTGCTGCTGGGCCCAGTAGGTCATGACGAGGGTCGCGTCGCCCTCGACGAGGCCGAGCCGGGCGAGACTCCGGTCGCCCTGACCGACGGCGTCGATGTCGAGCCCCTCGAGGCCGAAGTGCTGGTCTTGGAGGGCGTGGGTGATCTCGTGGGCGTACGTCGTCCGCTCGGTCGGGCCGAGCCCGGCGCCCTTCGAGATCACGACCATCTCCTTCGCCTTCGGGTCGTAGAAGCCGGCGACCTGGCTCGACAGCAGCTCGTGGTAGAGCCCCCGAAGATCGGCGTCGGCCGGCAGGAGGTCGAGGGCGACGAGGAGCCGGCGGTTCGGATCGAGGACGGCGGGCGGGTTGTCGGCGTCGAACTGGGCGAGGATCCGCTCCGACGCCGCCGCCTCGTCGAGGACCACCGAGCGGATCGGGGCCTCGAGGGCGAGGCCCCGGATCGCGACGACCTGGTCGGTGATCTCGGCGGTGACGACGCTCGGGTCGGGGACCGGCGTCGGGCTGGCGACGGCGGTGGGGGTCGGCGAGGGGGTCGGGGTCGGGGTGGGCGTCGGTGTGGGGGTCGGACCCGGTCCGCCGCAGGCCCCGAGGAGGAGGGCAAGGGCGAGGGCGACGGGTCCGCTCGCCTTCCGGCGAGGCCGGCCGGCGGAGGCGACACGAGCGGCGCCGGACCGGGGTTCCATGGCCGGGGATTGTCGCACGACGAGGGTTCACGACGCCGCCGCCGGACCAGGCCGCTCGGCCCGCGGCCAAAGATGTGGATTTCTTAATCGTCTCGCCCCTTGGCCCTGAACCTTGCCGAGGTAGCGTACGGGGTGGAACGGACCCTCAGGTTCCATCCTCCCTCCCTCCGACCGGGGGCGCCGATTGGGCAGGCGCCCTCGGTCTCTCTTTGCGTGGGCCGTCGGGGTGGGGCCGACACGGGCGCCCGAGTCGACCGTCGGCTCCGAGGGCGCTATGCCACAATCACCCCCGTATGGAACTGACCTGGTACGGGCGGACCTGCGTCCGCCTCCGCGGCAAGGACGCCGTCGTCGTCTGCGATCCCTATCCGTCCATCGTCGGGCCGACGGGGCGGGGCCTCAGCGCCGACATCGTCACCTTCAGCCATCCCGACGAGGAGCCGCCGGCGAAGGGGAAGGGCCGCCGCACGCGCGACGGGGCGACCGTCCTGCCGACGAGCCTGGAGCGGGCCTTCGACCTCGTCGGACCCGGCGAGTACGAGGTGAAGCAGGTCCTCATCACCGGCGTCCGAACGTATCGCGACGACCAGCGCGGCGCGGAGCGCGGGCGCCAGACCGCCTTCGCCATCGAGCTCGACGGGATCCACACCGTCCACCTCGGCGACATCGGCCACCTCCTCTCCGAGGAGGTCCTCGCCGACATCGGCGGCGTCGACGTCGCCTGCGTCCCGGTCGGCGGGGCGCTCTCGGCGACGAAGGCGGCCGAGCTCGTCGCCCAGCTCGACCCGAAGATCGTCGTCCCGCTCCCGGTCTGCCCGGACGAGGCGGACTGCGCCGAGGCGCTCCGGCGCTTCCTCCACGAGATGGGGGCCCAGCCGACGCCGCAGGCGCGGCTCTCGGTGACGCCGACGAGCCTCCCCGCCGAGACGACGACGGTCCTCCTCGAAGCCCGCGGCAAGTCG
>JBHOQO010000002.1:0-25964 GCA_042408925.1 Chloroflexota bacterium
TTCGAGGCCAGCGGCCCGGTCCCGACCTCCCTCGCCGACCTCGGCCGCTACAGCCAGGCCGTCGTCCTCGGCCGCTTCGACGGGCGGGTCGAGCCGGGCCGGGTTGTCGGCGATCCCGAGTCGAGCCTCGGGCCCGAGTACTACGTGTACTTCGCAAACGTCGGCTTCCGGGTCGAGGCGGTCCTCGCCGGGAACCTCCCCGCCGCCGACGCCTCGGACCTCCTCCTCGAGTACCTCGTCGCCGGACCGGACGAGATCGCCGCCCTCAAGGCCACGCTCCCGACCGAGCGGACGGTCATGTTCGTCGGCAGCAAGTACCTGCGAAGGGCCGGGATCGCGACCGTCTACTACGAGTCCGGCCTCGGCCGGGGGACGTTCCGCGAGCTCGACGGCCGGACCGTACCCGTCGGCCTCGCCACCGATCCCCAGTTCGGTCGCCTCGAGGGGCTCCCCTTCGCCGACTTCCTCGACCTGGTCCGCCGGGTCCCGATCCTCGACGAGATGCCGCCCGCCTGAGCCCGGCCCGCAGCGGCCGGGCGAGGGGCGCCAGAGGCCCCGAACTCGTGCGTCCGGCGCGACGGGCGCCCGCGCTTGGGGACGCGACGGCGCGGATCGGCTACGCTTCCCAGCATGCTGTGCCTCGTACGCCGCCCCAGCCGCCTCCGCGCCTCCAGAAGGGCGTGCATGACGCGCTGGACGACCGACGTTGCGCGCCGTCCGGCTCCCCGTTCGGCCGCGGCCGGCCGTGGCGGCTGATGCGGAACCGCACGAAAGCCATGGCGGCCGAGGACGCGACTCCTGGGGCCACGCCCGCGTGGCGGGCCACGCCTCGAACCAGCGATCCCCGGGCCTCGCGGGCCCTTACCGGACAGACCCGCCCGTCCGAGCAGGTCACCAGCCAGGCCCAGGCTCGGGTCTCCCAGGGACTCGGGGCGCACCCTGGCATCAACAGCCCGGCACTCGTTTCCGGAGCCGGCCCCTCGATCTCGCGGGCAGGACGCCGTCCCCGTCGTCGACCCGCGCCGCGCTGGGTCATCGCCCGCGTCTTCGAGGCCGACCTCTCGGCGCCGGTCCTCGCCGCCGCGAACCGGATCAGCAATCCCCGCCAGATCTCCGAACGGATCGCCATGGGGCGCGCCCTCTGGCGCGAGCTCGTCCTCGGCTTCGCCTCCCAGCTCGGCGAGCTGCGGCTTAGCTTCTCCCAGCTCGCCGCACTCTACATCCTCGCCGACGGCCGGACCCGGACGATCGCCGACCTCGCCGAGACCCTCGGCCGCTCGCCGTCGGCGACGAGCCGCCTCGTCGCCGGGCTCGTCCGGCGCCGGCTGACCGAGCGGCGGGTCGAGGAGGCGGACCGCCGGCAACGGACGGTCGCCTTGACGCAGCGCGGCCGGGCGCTCCTGCGGACCGTCGATCGGGCACGGGCCGAGCAGTTCCTTCGGGCGGTCCGGACGCTGCCGCCGGCGGAGCGGGCCCTCATCGCCATGGGCGTCGCCGCCCTCGCCACCCACGCGATCTCGCCCCAGGGGCGACTCGTCCGTTCTCCCGTCGACTGATCGGGCGCCCTCGGCTTCGGGCGGCCGGGTAGGAGCGGGTCGGCTCGGCCGGTCAGCGGCGTCGCCGGCGGGCGGCCAGGGCACCGGTACCGACGGCGGCGAGGAGGGCGAGGAACGCGCCGAGTCCGACGATCGGGGGAAGATCGACCGCGGTACCGGTGGGTTCGGTTCCGGCGGGGCTCGGAACGGGGACGGGCGGCGCCGTCGGGGCGGAGGCCGCACTCGGGGACGCCGCCGGAGCGGAGGTGGCGGCGGGCGGCGTCTGGCTCGGCGACGGGACCGGGCTCGGCGTCGGGCTCGGCGACGGGAGCCGAGTGGGCGACGGGAGCGGGTTCGGAGCCGGACTCGGCGACGGTGCCGGCGTCGACCGGGTCGTGGGTCGGGGCGTCGGGGTCGCCGTCCGGCGAGGCGTGGGCGTCGGCGTCGCCGCGGCCCGGACGACGATCGTTCCCGCCATTCCGCTGTCGATGTGGACGAGGCAGATGTACCGGTATGTCCCCGGCTCGCTGAAGGTGACCTCGAAGCGCCCGCCCGGCTCGACGAGCCCCGAGTTGAAGGCGGCGCCGAGGCTGGGGTCCGTCGGCCCGCTCCCGCTCGTGACCGTGTGGGGCTCGCCCGAGAACGTCCAGACGACGGTGTCGCCGACGGCGATCGTCAGCGTCGCCGGATCGAAGGCGTAGTTCCGAGCCTCGACGGTCCGGGTCGCGGCGGTCGCCGGCCGGGCCGCCGACGAGGCGAGGACGGCGACGGCGACGAGGACGGGGACGAAGCGACGCCATGATCGGCGAACCTGGCGCACACCGTCCGATACGCCGACCCGCCGCGGGCGGTTTCCGGGGTAGGCGCGGCGAGGCCCCCAATCCGGCCGCGCCCGGACGACGTATCAGGTGGCGTCGGCCGCGTCTCGCCCCTGCGTCCCCGGGCGAGACGGCCGGCGGAGACGGGAGGAGCAACCCATGCGACGACTCGGTGCCATCCTCGTCGGCGTCGTCCTCGCCCTCGGGCTCGCCCCGGCGACGGTCCTCGCCGCGGGACCGGAGGCGTTCGACGCCACCCTCGACGGGGCCTCGGAGGTCCCGGCGGTCTCGACGAGCGCGACCGGCTACGGTTGGGTCGCCATCAGCAGCGACGGGTCGACGATCACGTACTACGTCGAGTACAGCGGCCTCTCAGGAGCGGTCTCGGCCGCCCACATCCACGTCGGGGCGCCCGGAAGTACGGGGCCGATCATCTTCCCCCTGGCGGCGGGGCCGAGCCCGATGTCGGGAACCCTCACCGCGGCCGACTTCACGGCCGCCGGCGGGGTGACGACCTTCGCGGCCGCCCTCGACGCGATTCGAAACGGCCAGACGTACCTCAACCTCCACACCGCGGCGAACCCGGGCGGCGAGATCCGGGGGAACCTGGTCGGCACGGCCGAGGCCTTCGAGTCGAGCCTCGACGGGGCCCAGGAGGTCCCGCCGGTGACGACGAGCGCGACCGGGAGCGGACTCCTCGTCATCTCGAGCGACGCGGCGAGGCTGACGTATCGGGTCAGCTACGACGGCCTCTCCGGGGCGCTGTCGGCGGCCCACATCCACCTCGGCGCGGCCGGCGTCGCCGGCGGGATCCTGTTCCCCCTGGCGGTCGGGCCGAGCCCGATGATCGGGACCCTGACGGCCGCCGATCTCGAGCCGACCGGGAGCGTGACCGACTTCGCCGGCGCCCTCGCCGCGATCCGGGCCGGCGACACGTACTTCAATCTCCACACCGCGGCGAACCCGGGCGGCGAGATTCGAGGCCAGATCGGCGCGGCGGCTCCGGCCCCGACGCCGACGGCGACGGCGGGGCAGGCCCCGACCCCGCCGGCGACGGCGACACAGCAAGTTCCGGCCGGCGGCTCGGGGGCCACGGCCGTCGTCTTGGGGCTCCTCGGCGCGGGCCTCCTCGTCGGCGCCTTCGTCCTTCGCCGGCGGCGGACGTAACCGCCGGCGAGTCGGGGGCCGGGGCGGGCTCGACGGGGAGCGGGTCCGCCCCGGGACGCGGCAGGCTCGCCGTTGCGCTCAGCCGGCGAAGCGCCGGACGACGTCGAAGAGGACCGGGAGGCCGAAGCGGAGGGCGTCGAGGGAGACCCGTTCGTCGACCCCGTGGAAGCGCTCGAGGAAGCGCTCCTCGGCCGGCAGTCGGAGCGGGGCGAAGCCGTACGTCGGGACGCCGAGCTTGGCGGTGTGCTTCGCGTCGGTCGCCCACGGCGCGATCGCCGGGAGCGGAACCCCCTCGGGGTCGTGGTCGCGGAGGGTCGCCTCGAGGAGCTCGTAGAGGGGGTGCCGGAGCGGCGCCTCGACGGGTGACCCGGCGTTGATCGGTTCGATCTCGCAGGCGGCGGCGAGCTCGGGGCCGAGACGCTCCAGGATCGCCGCCCGGAGCGCCGCCTCGTCGGTGCCGGGTAGGGTCCGGCAGTCGAGCTCGATCGTCGCCTCGCCGGGGACGACGTTGTACTTCACCCCCGCCCGGACGACGTTCGGGGAGATCGTGTCGCGGAGGAGGGCCCGGAGGGCTCGGGCGAGACTCGGGTCGCAGAGCTGCTCGGCCGCCCGCTCGGCGCGGTGCGACTCGGGATCGACGAGCTCGGCGGCCCGTCGGGCGAGGGGTCCTGGGAGGTTCGCCCGGAGCTGGTCGACCGCCTGCTGGAGGACCGGGGTGACGCGGGTCGGGAGCGGCTCGGCGAGGCGCTCGACGATCCGCGCCGCGAGGACGGCGGCGTTGTCGGGCCGGGGCATCGAGCCGTGGCCCCACGTCCCCCGGACGGTGAGGCGGTAGACGACGTAGCCCTTCTCGGCGACCTGGATCGGGTAGAAGCGCCGGCCGGCGATCTCGAAGGAGACCCCGCCGCACTCGCTGATCGCCGCTCCGGCCCGCAGCCACTCCGGCCGATGCTCGACGAGCCAGCCGGCCCCGAGGTGGCCGCCCGCCTCTTCGTCCGCCGTCGAGCAGAAGAGGACGTCGCGCCGAAGGCCGGGGATCGGGTCGCTCGCCGGGTCCCGGCCGGCCCGTCGGGCGGCTCGGGCGAGGAGGCGAACGACCGCCAGCTCCATGGCGACCATCTGCTTCATGTCGACGGTCCCCCGACCCCAGAGGTAGCCGTCGGCGATATCGGCCCCGAAGGGGTCGTGGGTCCAGCCGTCGGGCGGCGCCGGGACGACGTCGAGGTGGCTCAGGAGGAGGAGCGGGTCGCCGCCGGTCCCGTCGCCCCGGAGGCGGGCAAAGACGGAGGCCCGACCGGGGACGGCCTCGGCGATCTCGGGCCGGAGTCCGACGTCGGCGAGGGCGCCGGCGAGGTACTCGGCGACCCGGCGCTCGCCGTCGGGGGCGTCGGGCGGCGGCGGGTTGACCGACGGGATCCGGACGAGGTCGCGAAGGGTCGCCACGAGCTCGTCGTGGGCGGCGGCCCAGGCGGCCGGATCGAGCTGGAGTGAGTGCGCCTGGGGGTCGCTCACGGGCCCGGGCGGTCGGTTCGGGTCACGGGGTCCCGGCACCGAGGAGGACGCCGACGATCCCGAGGACGAACCCGGCGAGGACGATCGCCACGACCATGGCAACGAGGAGGGTCCCGTAGCGGCGCTCCTCGCTACGGCCGGCGCTCGGGTCGGCGTCTTCGCCGCCGGTGATGTAGGGGCCGGGCAGGCCGCGTTTGCGGGCGAGGACGGCCCGGGCGTCGGAGGCCCGGGCGGCGTCGAGCGGGCGGGGCTGGCCCGGGGCGGACTCCGGCGCGGAGGCGGACGCGCGGTCGGCGGTCGGGCTCGGCGGGACCGGTGGGGTCGGGGGTGTCGGGTCGGTCACGGGTCCATGATGCCGTCGGCGGGCGGCGCCTGCAGGGCGATCGGACCCCGTTCGGCTGCGGCGGACGGTCCGGCCCGCAGGGGGTCGAGCCGGACCGCCGCCTTCGGGACGTGCTCGATCAGCCGCTCGAGGCGGCGGCCCGGTCTTCGGGCGTCGCGTTCGGGGCCGCCGGGACCGCCGAGCGATCGAGGACGACGATCCGGGTCGTTCCCGGCTCGGAGCCGGCGGCGACGAGGGAGCCGTGGTCGGGCGTGTCGACGTCGATGAGGAGGAGGTACGGGCCGGGGACGTCGGGCGCTCGAAGGAGGAGGACGATCGACGTCTCCTCGCCCGGTGCGAGGGGGCCGATGGCTCGCCCCGCGGCGACCCGCGTCGGCCACGGGGACTCGAGACCGATCCAGGTCGCGACGAGCCTGGGGGGTTCGGGGGCCGAGCGCGGGGTCACCTCGGCGGCCGGGTTCGGATCGCCGCCCCAGCCGAACGAGCCGGTGTTCCGGACCGCGACGGGGACGGGGACGACCTGACCGGCGTACGCCTCGAGGGTCGCCGGGAGGGCGAAGGTGACCGAGACCCGGCCGGTGACCCGGACGAGGCTCGAGGGGATCCGGGCCTGGACCTCGGCCGGGAGCGCGGTGCCGTCCGGCCGGTGGAGGGTGACGACGAGCCGGTAGTGACCCGGCTCCGTCGGAGCCTCGGCGTCGATCCGGAGGCCGTCGGCGTCGGCGACCGGTTCGACGGGCTCGACGACCTGGCTCGGCGCCTCGGGGGCGACGAGGACGACGCTCGGGGACGCCGGCGACGGTGCCGGGGCGGCGGACGCGGAGGGCGGGGACCCGTCCGGCGATCGAGCGACGGCCGAGGACGGCTCGTCGCCCGGAGTCGCCGGGGGATCGAGCTCGATCGGGATCCAGCGGGCGCTGGCCAGGACGTCGAGCGGGGCCCGCCAGCCGATCGGGAGCCGGACCGTGATCGAGGTCCCCGCCGGCGCCTGGTCGCCGACGATTTCGGGCGCCGCGATCGGGGCGCCGCCCGGCCTGAACGCGGCGGTGAGGGGGTCGCCGAGGGTCGAGGGGCCCCCGGACGCGTCGACCGGACCGCCGAGCCAGGCGACGCCCGGAAGCGTCCCCGGCGAGCGGGTGACGAGGGAGCGGAACCAGCCGCCGGCCGCCGGATCGTCGGGGTCGAGGAGGACCGCCGCCCCGGGGGTTCGGGCGCTCGCAACGGCGAGGGTGTGACCGTGGGCGTTCGGGGCGCCGAGCCAGATCCGGGGCGTCGAGAAGCGGCCGTCGAGGAGGCGCCCGACGTAGAAGGCGGGCCGGAGCTCGGCGTCGGCGATGACGGCGTCGGCACCGATGGCGAGCCACCCGGCGGCGAAGTTGTCGGTCCGCTGGATCGCCACGTCTCGGGTCGGCTCGGGATCGCCGGGTTCCGAGTTGCCGCTCGCGTAGCAGAGGTGGCTGAGGACCACGACCGCCCCGGGGGCGAGGCGGACGGCGTCGCGGAGGTACGCCTCGCCGAAGTACTGGTGGGCATCGTCGTCGCCGCCGGCGACCGGATTGAGGCCGAGGCCGTTCTGGGTCTGGGGGAACGGGCGATCTCGGTACGGGCTCGGCCAGCCGTTCCCGTGGCCGAGGTAGACGACGAGGTTGGCACCCTGGAGGGCGTCGCGAACGAGCGGCCACGTCGCGTTCGGGGAGACGATCTCGGTGACGTCGGGCGTCGTCCGGCGAGCCGTCTCGGCGGCCTCGCGACCGAGCCGCCGGTAGAGGTCCGTCGCCGGGCCGGCCGGACCGACGATGACGACGACCTTCGGGGGCTGGGCGGGCGCGGCCGGGCGGCCGGCGGCGAGGGCGAGCCCGGGGAGGCCGACGAGGAGGGCGAGGGCGACTCCGAGGAGGGTCCGCCGACGGACCGCGGCGAGCCGGCGGGCGACGACGGCGTCGATGATCTCGGCGACGGCGTCCACGGCCGCCCTCCTCCCTACGGACCGATCGGACTGCTTCGGGTCGCCACGAAGCGGTCGATCCGGAGGATCCCGCCGACGCCCTTCCCGAGCCCCGCCGAGGGGCCGAGCCGGAGGGCGGCGACGGTGCCGGTCCGGGTGTCGACGCCGGCGAGGGCCCCGGCGATGCCGCCGTCGAGCCAGAGGGTCGCTCCGGCCGAGGCGCCGCGCTGCCAGGCGAGCTCGACGACGTGCCAGCCCGGGCCGAGGGCCTGCCACGGCCCGACGAGGATCGTCTTCGGTGTCCGGAGCCAGAGCCGGACTTCGGGGCCGCCGGAGCTCCGCCGGAACTGGACCGCGGCGAGGGTCTTGCCGGTCGTGCTCCGGGCGGCGAGGACGTCGACGATCCGGCCGCCGGTCACCGCCGTCGCCGGGTCGAGGGCGATCCGGGCCCGGAACCCGTCGACCGGGCTCACGGCGGCTTCGACGTAGGCCGGGGTCTTCGGGTCGAGGGTCGCCGCGAGGGCGAAGCGGCCGGCGGCGGGGAGCGCCTCGACGACGGCGAGGCGGGTCGTCCCCCGGACGCGCGTCCAGGTCGTGAGGTCGCCCGATTCGAACCCGTCGGCGACGAGGGTGTCGGGCGGGGTGACGAGGAACGGGGCGACGGCGACCGCCCCCCACGTCCCGAGGGTGTCGCGGGCCCGGGCCCCGACGAGGTGCTCGCCGTTCGAGAGACCGGCGGTCGCGAGCGCCGCCTGGAGCGCCTCCGAGGGGTCGCCGAAGGCGCCGTCGACCGGGTCGAGGGGGGTCGCCCGGCCGAGGCCCGGGTCGGTATCGATCCAGGCCTCCCCGCCGCCGACCCCGGTCGGATCGGCAGCCGAGGCGGTCACGACGACCGTGCCGGCGCCGTCCGTGCGGCTCGGTTGGGGCGCCGCGAGCTCGACGACCGGCCCCTGGCGATCGAGGACGAGGACCGCGCTCGCCGGCGGTCCCCAGTTGCCGGCGGCGTCGCGGCCGCGGACGAGGACGAGGTGGGCGCCGTCGGCGAGGGCGGCCAGGGTCGCGGTCGGGATCGTGCCGGTCGCCGTGACGGTCGGGCTGCCGAGGGGGCCGTCGAGGGGGACGCCCGTTCCGGGCGGGCCGGCCGCGTCGAGGAACCACTCGGCGGCGACGATCGGCGAGCCGCCGCTCGCCGTGTCGTCGATCGTCGCGGCCAGGGTGACCGGGGTCTCCCCGGTCGTCGGGTTCGGGGCGAGGACCGGGGTCGCCGTCGTCGGTCCGGTGGTGTCGCCGCCGGGTGTGGCCGTCGGGGCCGGGGTCGGGGTCGCCGTCGGGGTCGGGGTCGGCGTCGGAGCCGGCGTGGCGCTCGGGGCCGGCGTGGCGCTCGGCGTCGGCGTGGGCGTCGGAGTCGGCTCGGGAGCGCCGGTCAGCCGCCGGTACGCAGCGAGAACGTCGATCCGTCCGGCCCCGGAGCCGTTGTCCGGCCCGGCCGGCGGGAGGTCGACGGCGCCGGCCGCAAGGGCCGCCTCGAGGCTCGCGACGTCGGCCGAGGGGACGGCGCCGGCGAGGAGCGCGAGCGCCCCCGAGACGTGGGCGGCGGCGATCGACGTGCCGGTCAGCGACGTGTACTGCCCGAAGCGGGTCGCCGTCCAGATCTCGACCCCCGGGGCGGCGACCGTGGGGAACGTCGCCGGGGACGTCCGGCCGCAGCTCGTCGGTCCCCGGGAGCTCCCGGACCAGACGCCGTCCGAACCGTCGACGGCACCGACGGCGACGGCGGCCGGGTTGTTCGCCGGGCTGGCGTCCGAGGGGCTCGTCGGGCCGAAGTTGCCGGCGGCGAAGACCGGGACGATCCCGGCGGCCACGAGCGCCTCGAGGTCGGGCTCGAAGCGCAGATCGCAGCCCGGAGCGCCCATCGCCCACGAGCCGTTCACGACGTCCGGGGCGTCGGCGGTCGTCGGGTCGCCGTCGGGGTCGAGGACCCACTGGAAGGCGAGGTGGATCGCGGTCGTCGTGGCGACCCCGGCGTCGTTGAAGATCTTCGCCGCGATCCAGCGGGCCTCCGGGGCGACGCCGATGGCGGTGCCGCCGGCCGAACCGCCGACGACGACGCCCATGACGCCGGTTCCGTGGCCGTTCAGGTCGGTCGGCGTCGTCGGGTGCTCACCGTACGGGTCGTACCAGCTGTTTGCGCCGCCCCGCCAGGTCGCCGCCAGGTCGGGGTGGCCGGCGTCCACGCCGGTGTCGAGGCTCGCGACGACGGCCCCGCCGCCCCGGTAGCCGAGACCCCAGAGGGCCGGCGCCCCGATCTGGCTGACGTTCGGTTCGACCGGGACGGTCGACGCGACGCCGGCGGTCGTCGTCGGTGTGACGGCGGCGAGGACGACCTCCGGCTCGATCCGGGCGACGAGCGGCGACCGGGCGAGCTCCCGGATGACGCTCGGTCGCGCGGTCACCGAGATCGCGTTGACGATCCAGAGCGGGGTGACCCGTTCGACGGCGCCCTGCCGCCGCCGCAGGTCGAGGATGGCGAGGAGCCCGGACTGCTCCGAGGTGGCGAGGTCGCGCTTCGTCCGCAGAAGCCTCGCCGGCGGGCGGCCGGAACTGGTCCCGAGGTCGCGCGGCCCGACCTGGTCCCGGAGGATCGCGATCGCGGCGACCGGGGTCGCCGGGTCGGCGGCGGCGAGGACCGCGGCGAGGGCCGGGTCGATGGCGGCGCCGGGGAGCGGCTCACGGTTCGGCGGGCCGGCCGTCGGTCGGGGGCCGGCCCCGAAGGCGGTGAGGGGGACGAGGCCGGCGAGGAGGACGGCGAGGAGGCCGGCCGCGGCACGGACCCCGAGGGAGGCCGACGGCCGGTTCGTCGGGACGGGGTGGAGAGGACGCATCGCCGTCACCCGAGTTCCGGGAGCGGTCGCCGGTCCTGCCGGAGGCGGAGGTCTCGATCGCGATCGCCCCCGAGGCAGGCCCCGCGGTCTGCGCGCCGGGTCGGCCGGGTCCTGCGGCGGCCGAGCAGGACGATGAGGCCGACCGCGCTCCCATAGCCGAGGCCGACGAGGATCGCCGCCGGTCGGGCCAGGTCGCCGAGCGGAACCTGGGCGACGAGGGTCGATCGCTCGGCGGGGGTCCCCGCCGGCGGCACGTCCCAGTCGGCGACGAAGGACGCCGGTGCCAGGCCGGCTCGCTCGACGACGACCCCGACGAGCCACCGGCCGGGCGTCTCGAAGAGGTCGCCCCCGACCTCGTAGCGGCCCTCGCCGAGGGAGCGGGCCGGGAGCCCGACCCGGGTCGTGCCGGAGGGGTCGCTCCGGACGAGGCTGACGCCGACGATGGGCGCGGGGGCCGGCCGGCGGGTGTCGAAGACGCCGATGGCGGCGATGTTCCGCCCGGGGCGGTTGGGTCGGACCGAGAGGGTGACGACGAGGTCGGCGGCCCGGCCGGAGGCCGACGGATGGACGGCCGAGGCCGGGAGCGGATCGAAGGCGGGCCCCCGGGCCGGGGCGGTCCCGACGAGCCAACCGGCGGTCGCGACGACGAGGACGCCGAGGGCGGCCTCGAGGCGGATGCGGGTCGCAAGGCCCCGGCCCCCACCGCCCCGTCGGGCGACGGCCCCGAGCGGCCCGCGGACGACCCGCCGAGCGGCCCGAGCGACCATCCGAAGGACGGGTTGGACGGCCGCGGCGTTCCGGAGGCCGACGCCGGCGACGAGTCCGGCGAGGCCGGTCTTGAGGAGCAGGATCCGGCCGTAGTCGCTCGTCAGCAGGGCGTCGGGCGTCGCGACGAGCTCGCCGGCGGCGAGACTACCGCTGAAGGCGAGGAGGCCGACGGCGGCGGCAGCGAGGGGGCTGAAGCGACGCACGAGGATCCGCCCGGGGCGAGCGGCGGGGCCGCCGGGCTCCCGGGAGCGCGCTCCGGCTCGAAGCCCGGGGCCGACGACGAGGGCCAGCCCGAGGAGGCCGCCGACCCAGAGCCCTGCCGCGAGGAGGTGGAGGGTCGCCAGGGCGAGGCCGACAAGGCTGTCGCGGGCGGCGAGGTGGCCGTTCGCGGCGTCGAGGATCGCGACGAGGCCGACGAGGCCGCCGACGGCGAGCGTCCCGCTCCGTGCGAGAGGCTGCCGACCGATCGGACGATGGGCGACGAGGAGGAGGAAGGCGACGGCGAGGAGGACGCCGGCCTCGGCGACGGCGCGGCCGCCGAAGGCCGATCCTGCCACGAGCCCGCCGAGGGTCGTCCGGCCGTCGACCGCGGCGACCGCGAGCCGCCCGAGTCCGGCGAGCCCGGCGCCGAGGGCGCCCACGGCCGCCCACCCGACGAGCCGCCGTCGGAGCCGCGGTTCGGACGCCGGCTCGAGGCCGCCGGCGAGGCGGGCGAGGACGAGGCAGCCGAGGAGGAGGGCGAGTCCCAGGAGTTGGACGCTCCGGACGAGACCCTCGAGCGGGGCGAGGGGCGCCGGGCTCGGGTTGGTCCCCGGCGCCGGATCGGTCGCATCGACGCCGGACCGGGCGCCGGCCGCCGCCCCGACGGCGAGGACGAGGGCGCCGCGGGTCGCGTGGAGATCGTCGTCGGAGACCGTCGTCCAGGAGATCCGGTAGACGTCGTCGGGGAGCGGCGGCAGGGAGACGACGAGGGTCTCGGGGCCGTCGGGGCCGGGCCCGAGGGCGGTCGGGGCAAAGCTGCGCCCCCGGCTGTCGACGATCGAGACCGCGGTGAGGTCGACGGCCACTCGCTCGCTGAAGACGAGGACGACCTCGCGCGGCGGTTCGGCGACGACGGCACCGTCGGCCGGCTCGGTCCGGACGACGACGGCGTGGCCGGCGGCGATTCCGGCCGCGGCCAGCGAGGCGCCCGCGGCGAGGGCGGCGGCGACCCCGAGCCGCTGGAGCCGTCGGCGAACCGAGGCGGGGGACCGGTCACTCGACGGGAACATGCTCGAGCTCCAGATCGCCGAAGGCGATGGTGACGAGCGCCCCCGGCTTGAGCGCCCCGCCGGTATTTCGATAGAGGAGGAAGCTCGAGCGGCCGGGGGCGACCGCGCGGTGGCTCGTCATGAGCGCCGCCGACCGAACGACGGCGCCGCTCCGCTCGGAGCGGAGGACGGGGAGGTTCGCCTCCTCGGTCATGAGGGCGAGCGCCTTGTCGGAATCGAGGACGATGAAGCGGAGCTCGACGAGGCCGCCGTCGCCGGTCACACCGACGTGGGCGACCCGGATGCCCCAGCGCTCCTCGACCGCCGGGTTCGTCGGGACCGGCGGCGGGCCGGACCGCGGGGCGAGCCCGACGGCGATCCAGGCTAGGGCTCCAGCGAGGAGCGCGAGGACGAGCGGCGCCACGGCGCCCCGCAGGCTCGGTCGGAGGGCACGGGCCGGGGCGCCCGAGGGGACCGCCGGGCCACCGTCGCCGGGCAGGTGACGACCCGGGCGGCTCGCGGAGACCGGAACCGCGGCGAGCGGCCGGCCGGCGAGGCCGGCCGCCCCAGGGGCGATCGCAGGTCGACGCATCGCCGCGGCACCCCGCTACGGCCCGATCGGGGTCGAGCGGGTCGAGACGAACTCGTCGAGGTAGGTGGTCCCGGTCGCCCCGGCCGGGGCGCCTTCGACCCCGAGCTCGACGGTCTCGAGGAACCGGCCGCTCGTGTTCAGCTTGCGGAGGGTCTGCTTCGGCGCGCCGTCGACGGCGAGGCTCGCCGAGGCCTTCGTCCCGCTCTGCCAGGCGATCTCGAGGGCGTGCCCGCCCGCCGAGCCGAGGGCGTACCACTTCGTGGCGCTCGTCCCGCCGACCCGGTCGACGACGAGCCGGACCTCATAGCGGAAGGCCTTCCCGCTCTTCGTGCGCCGGACCTCGACGGCGAAGAGGGCTCCGCCCGAACCGCTTCGGCCCACGAAGATCCGGTGCCGTCCGCCGCCGGTCGCTCCGTTCGGGTTCCAGCCGTGCGGGTCGTACCAGAAGCGGGCCCGGTAGCTCGTCTCGGCGGTGGGATGCTCGTCGACGACCACGGCGTCGCCGGAGCCGAGAGCGACGGCCATACCGCGCCCGGTGCTCCGGAGGGCCGCTGCGGCCGTCACCGCCGGGTTGCCGCTCCCGCCGACCGCGCGGCTCCAGGCGGCGAGCGAGCCGCCCTCGAACCCGTCGGCGAAGATCACGTCGCCGACGGAGAGCGTGACCGTGACCGGCGCGCCCCAGTTCCCGGCGGCGTCGCGGGCCCGCAGGTAGAGGGTGTGGGTCCCGGGCGCCCAACCCGAGACGTCGATCGTCGCCGTGAGCGTCTCGTTCGCCCCGTCGAAGGCGCCGTCGGCGGCGGCCGCGGGTTGGCCGGCCCCCGGGACGGTCGACGGATCGACGAACCATTCGGCCCCGGCGATGCCGGACGCGACCCCGGCCGAGATCGGATCGCTCGCCTGCGCGGTGAGGAAGACCGACCCGCCGAGGAGGGCCGGGTTCGGGGTCGCCGTCGGGGCGCTGACGACCGGCGCCGTGGCATCGACGACGACGGAGCGGGCCTCGCTGCAGGCGCCCCAGTGGCCGGCCGCGTCGCGGCTGTGGGCCGCCACGGTGTGCGCCCCTTCGGGGACGCCGGCGAGCGTGCCGACGAGGGTGACCGAGGGACCCCGGCGCCCGCTCAGGCTCAGGGCTCGGCCGGTCCCGGGGCTGCAGGGGGCATCGACGAAGGCCTCGCCGTCGGCGATGTAGGAGCCGCCGGTCGCGGTGTCGTCGGCGCTCGCCGCGAGGACGATGCCCGCCGGGTCGCTCGCCAGGTCGGTCGAGAGCGCGAGCGCGGTGAGGGGTCCCGCTTCGTCGAGCCCCGAGGTCGTGACGGTCACGAGGCTGAGGCGGCCGCCGATCGGGACCTGCCCCCCGGCGACCTCCACCGCGTCGTTGTCGAGATGGAGGGCCGCGGTGCCGAGGAGGTAGATCGTGCCCGCCCGCTGGCCGAGCGCGATCGTCGCGATCGCGTCGAGGGTCGCGCCGGCAGGCACCGTCTCGGCGAGGACGTCGTAGGGGTGGGGGAGGCGGTGGCCGTCCGTCGCGACGACGGCGGCATGGAGGGTCGGCGAGCCGAGCGACTCGTTCCCGAGCCCGCCGTTCACATAGCGGAGGAGGACCCGGCTCCCGCCGGCGACGTCGAGCCCCTCGGTCTCGGGGTAGGCGCGGCCGTTGAGGAGCCAGTAGCGGGGGCGGAAGTCTCGCATGTCGAAGCCGGCCGGGTCGGCCTGGAGCCGCGGGTCGAGCTCTGTCGCGACGAGGAGGGCCTCCTGGTCGAAGGCCGTCGCGGCGTCGCCGTACGCCGTCCCGGGATCGCCCGCCGGGCGCACGACGAGGGGTCCGACGAGGCCCAAGGCGACCTGCTTGTCACCGCCGTCGGTGAGGCCGGCCTCGTAGAGGAAGGTGCCCGGCCGCTCGGCGGTAAAGGTGTACGTCCGGCTCCCGCCCGGCGCCACCCCCGTCGTGTCGGCCGGGAAGCTGGCAAAGCCCGGCACGGCGAGCGACGTCGGCTCGGCGAGCGCGTTGTGGAGGACGAGCTCGAGGGTCTCGCCCTCGGCGGCGACGATGACCGGACCCGGCGCCGTCGGGGGACCGGCGGGGCCGGTGCCGTCGCCGGCGGCGTAGCCCCAGATCGGGAGCGTCGTCGGCCCGGGGAGCGTGATCGTCCCCTCGGCGGCCCAGAGATGGCAGGTCCGGGTTCCGGCGATGAGGCTGCACGTCGTCGCGGGCAGGGCGCTCCGCGGCGGCGCGGCGCCGACCCGCGGGCTCGGGATCGTCGTCGTCAGGGCGCCGACGGCCGAGACGAGCGCGGCCGCGCCCGCCACCGCCAGGGCGACCGTCCAGCTTCGGGCACGCATCGGATGGCTCCTTCCGTCAGCGACTCGGCGTCACGGGTGGGGCGAGCAGCCGTTCGGCGCCGGCGGATCGATCCGGATGAGGGTCAGCATCCCGCCGAACCCGGCGTCGAAGTTCGCCGCCTCCTGGAGGGCGTGGCTGTGGGCGACGTGGTAGAACTCGCCGCACTCGTTGAACGACGTCACCCCGACCGGAAGCTCGTCCTGGACGCCGAGATACGGGCTCCCCGAGTACCAGGTCGCGTCGTCCTTGAAGATGAGGTTCTGGAGCTGGGGGATCGTCACCGGGATCGGGTTCGTCACCGGGTTCCAGTGCTCGCGGTCGGTGAAGGTGAAGAACTCGTCCCAGGTCTGGCCGGCCCCGACGAGAACGGTGAACTTCTCGTACGAGAGGGCGGCGTCGCCGTCCTTCAGGAGGCGCCCGTCCCGGGCGATGACCCGACCGTGGTTCCCGTGGGGGTGGAAGGGGTGGTTCAGGGAGCCGACGTTGAGGTAGCGGATGAGGGCCGGCAGCGGGTTGGCGACCGGGTCGTAGGGGTCGATGTGGACGAGGGCGCTGTACGGCTGCGAGGGGAGCCAGGGGGCGAAGTTCGGGGCGATGGTGTCCGGGAAGCTGCGGCCGTTGATCATCCAGTAGCGGTTGTGGGTGTCGCCCGGGCGGTAGTCCTCGCCCCGCTCGACGGCCTGGTGGAGATCGGGGTCGACCTCGCTGAAGAGCATGACGACCTCCCGGGTCGCCTTGAAGCGGGTCGCCGGGTCGTCGTAGGCGTAGTCGTCGCCGAGGCTCGGCCGGACGACGAGGGCGCCGTAGAGCCCCATCGGGACCTGCTTCGCCGGGTCGGTGCCGCTCTCGTAGATGTACGTCCCGGGCTCGCGGGCGTCGAACTCGTAGACGACCGATCCGCCCGGTGCGGCCGAGGGGACGAAGGAGGTGACGTGGCCGCCGGCGTCGAGCTCCGGCTCGGCCGGCGCGCCGTCGGCGAGGAGGTCGGGCTGACCGAAGAAGAGGATCGAGACCGGCTCGGGGACGACCGGCGACGGCTCGAGATCGAGGCGGTTCACGAGGGTGACCGTGACGTGGTCGCCCTCGCGGACGCAGAGCGTGGGTCCGGGGAGCTGGAAGGCCGTCGGGCCGGCGGCCGTGTAGCTCCACATGTAGATCGTGTTCCCGTCGGGGACGCTCACGTAGCCGCCGGTCGCGTAGAGGGTGAACTGGGGGTTCGTCCCGTGGGCGAGGTCCTCGGTGCAGACGATCCCCGAGCTCGGCGCCGCCGCGGCCCGGGCGCCTGAGAACGAGCCGAGGGACGCGCCGACGAGGGCGAGAACGAGGGGCGGAACGAGCCAGCGACGGGTCGCGGTCGAGGGGGTCATCTCGCGTCTCCTCGAGGCATCAGGCCGGCCCGGGATAGCTGTGGGGCTCGGTCTGGGGCAGGAGCGTGCCCGGGGGATAGACCCGGATCTCCGTCATCTGCCCGCCGAGGCCCGGAAGCCCGGGGTTGTGGAGGTAGGCGAGGTTCCGGTTGTAGAGGCGGTAGCGGTCGGGCTCGCTGCCGCCGCCGGCGTAGGCCGGCGCCTCGAAGATCGCGTCGACGCTCTCGCCGGGACCGATGTAGACGGTCTGGGAGAGGTACGTCAGGTCGGTGCCGCCGTTGGCGAGGAGCGTGGCGTCCTTGCCGACGATCCGGAGGGGGATCGCGTCGACGGTCATGGCGTGCTGCTGGAAGCCGAGGTTCACGAAGCGGAGGAGCACCCGCTCCCCGGCGTTCGCCTCGATGAGCGAGGAGATCGGGTTGTACTTCAGGTACTCGAAGCCCGGCGCCGGGACGAGGTCGCCGTCGGCATCGTGGCCGAGGCCCGACGGGGCGACGGTGTCCGGCCAGCAGCGCCCGTTCAGGGTCCAGAGGTCCGGCTCGTACTCGCTCCAGTCGTGCTCCTGGATGTGGGCACCCTCGAAGTGCTCGAGGGCCCAGGCTTCGTGGAGGAAGAGGCCGTACTCGCGGTCGTAGCGGGTCGAGGCCGGGTCGCTCGTCGGGCGACCGTCGTTGTAGGCGTAGCCGAGCGGGTGCGTCGTCGGGTCGGCCGTCGAGTCGACGGCCCGGGCGACGAGGATGTCGGTACCGTTGCCGACGTTCTGGATCGGCCGGACAAAGACGATCCCGGTCATCCCCATCGAGACGTGCTCGGTGTCCTCGAAGTGGCAGTGGTACATGTACGTCCCCGGGTCGTGGGGCCGGTAGAAGTACGTGAACTGGCGGTTGATCGGGACGGCGATCGACATCTCGGGGACGCCGTCGAAGATCGGGGTCGCGTTCCGGAAGCCGTGCCAGTGGATCGTGTGGCCGTCGGTGAGGTCCGGCCGGATCACCATCCCGAGGTTGTGGAGGGTGATCTCGGTGTCGCGCTCCTGGTCGGTCCACAGGAGCGGCGCCGGGGCCTGGAAGCGACCGCGCTGGTTCTGGATCATCGAGTCGCTGAAGCCCGTCACGTCCCGGAAGCCGAAAGCCCACATCGTGAGGGGCGGCTCGGCGAGGGGATCCGGGAGGACCGTCCCCGGACCGTTGGGGTTCGGGACGACGCCGGGCAGGTACATGAAGCCGTCGGTCGCGGCGAGGGTGATGACCTTCGGGTTCACCGCTGTGTCGGCGGCCGCTCCCGTCGCCAGGCGCCCGTGCGGGAGGGCTCGGAGGACCGTCGCCCCGGCGGCGCCGAGGGCGGTGAGACCACCGAGCTTGAGGAAGGCCCGCCGGCCGAGCCGGCGGCGTTGCCAGAGGTTCGTCACCATCGCCTGTGCTCCGGTCGAAGGGGTCCTGCCGTGATGGGGCCGGGGCGGATCGGCAGCCCGCCCCACCTGCTCGATCCGGCGGCGGTCGGCCCGATCGTCGTCGCCCGGGTCGAGACGAAGCTGTCGAAGAACTGGCTCCCCGAGGCGCCGCCCTTGAGGCCGCCGACGGCGCCGAGGTCGACCCGGTCGAGGGTGAAGGCGCTCGTGTCGCCGCTCATCGAGGCGACGACGCCGCCGTCGAGGAGGAGGGTCAGCCCGCCGCTCGCCGCCGAACGCCAGCCGATCTCGACGGCGTGCCAGGCGTTCGAAAGGGCGACCCAGCTCGACTTCAGCTCCTTCTTGCCGATGAGGGCCTCGGCCCGGATCCGGTAGCCGCCGGTCACCTGCTGGACCTGGACGTCGAAGAGGGTCTTGCCGGAAGCGCTCTTGCCGACGAAGACCTTCTCGGCCGCCGGCCCGAGGTTCGAGCCGTTCGGGTGGAACCAGAAGCGGGCGTGGTAGCTCGCCTCGTTGGCCGGGCTCGTGTCGCGGACCCCCGTCTTCGTCGAGCCGGCCAGGGTCACCCGCAGGCCGTACGCGCCGTCGTGGGCCGCGGCGCCCTGGACGGCGAGGAGGCTCGGCCCGATCGCCGCGCTCCAGCGGCTCACGTTCCCGGTCTCGAAGCCGTCGGCGAAGATGATGTCGGGAACGTCGAGGACGAAGGAGCGGGTCGTCGCGTGCCCGGCGGCGTCGACGGCCCGAACGGACACCGTCTGGGTCCCGACGCCGCAGCTCGAGGTGAGGACGGTGAGGCTCCCCGTCAGGTCCTCGGCGACCTCGTCGAAGGCCCCGTCGGCGGCGGCGAGGGCGAGCGGCGTCGGGTCGCAGTCGCGCCAGACCGAGGCGGCGGCGATGGTCGAGCCGCCGTGGAGCGAGTCGTCGACGCTCGCGGTGACGGCGACGCTCGTCGCTCCGTTCGTCGGGTTCGGCGAGCCGCTCGGACCGGCGACGAAGTCCGGACCCGTCCGGTCGACGCGGAAGGCGAGGGTGACCGTCGCGCTCCAGTTCCCGGCGGCATCCTGCGCCCGGATCGCGAGGCTGTGCCCGCCCTCGGCGAGGAGGGTCGTGTCGATGGTCGCCGTGGCCGTCTCGGTGACCTCGTCGAAGGCGCCGTCGGCCGCGACGAGGGCGACCGGGCCCCCGCCGTCGAGGCGGTATTCGACGCCGGCGATCGCGCTCCCGCCGGTCGTCGCGTCGTCGACGTCGACGGTCAGGGCCGTCGAGGCGTCGGCCGGATCGGGACCGACCGAAGCGGCGGTGATGAGGGGACCGGTGACGTCGCTCACCGAGCCCGGGTTCTCGTCGGCGCCGATCTCGAAGCCGCCGGCGGACGGCCGGGCCTGGCCGTCGATGTCGAGGGCCGGCGCCGCGACGGTCCCCTTCGAGCCGGCTCCGGCGTTCTCGGCCGGACTCCCGGCGGCGAAGTCGAGGTGGTAGTTCCCGAGCGAGGCCCCGGGCAGGAGCGCCTCGGTCGAGCCCGGCGGGAGGTCGGCGGTGACGACGTAGACGAAGGTGAAGAAGCCGCCGGCCCGCCAGGGCAGGAAGTCGACGCTGATCGGGTACTCGGCCTTGAACTTCGGATCGAGACCGACCCGATTCGAGGGGTCGGCGACGACGACCGAGTTCGGGTCGCCGGTCAGGATCGAGTTCGTCGGCGAGAGGGCGCCGGGGCCCACGACGCCGAGATCCCAGACGTTCACCGGGTTCGGATCGCCCGGCAGGCCGAGACCGACGACCGACAAGCCGCTCCCGGTGGAGCCGACGACGTCGCCGGCCCGGTTGTCCCAGAAGATGTTGTTGAAGAGAAGGGGATCGCTGAAGGTCGGCGAGCCCGGCGGCAGCGTCGCCTGGAGGAGGGTGGAGTTGGCGACGGTCGAGAGGCCGGCCGGGGCCGGGTTGCCGTCGCTGTCCTGGCCGGTCGCCGTCGTCAGGTTCCCGGCGATCGTGTTGTTGACGATCCGGACGTCGACAGCGTCGTCGAGGGCGATCCCGCCGCCCTCGTGGGTCGAGACGTTGCCGACGATCACGTTGTTGACGACGTCGATCGGGAAGTTGCCGGCCATGAGGAAGCGGAGGCCGCCGCCGTCGTCGTCGGCGAGGTTGCCCTGGATGTAGTTGTTCGCGATCTCGACCGGCCCCGAGCCCGGCGAGAGGGTCGGCGGGACGGCCGGCTGCTGCTCGCCGGCGACGATGATGCCGCCGCCCTCGTCGTAGGAGCGGTTCAGCCAGATCCGGTTGTCGTGGATCCGGGCGACCGGCCCGCCGACCGACGAGCGGCCGTAGTGGCTGATCCCGCCGCCGTACTCGGCGCTGAAGTTGCCGCAGATGTCGTTCTCGGCGATCTCGTAGCCGTTCGTGCCGTTGAAGAGGCCGATGGCCCCGGCGAGGTTGGCGCCGCCGTTGGCGACGATCCGGTTGTGGGCGATCCGGAGGTCGTCGTTGTGCTGGTCGCCGACGTTCGGCGTCCCGACCCGGATGGCGCCGGCGTAGGCGCCGCTGTTGCCGGCGATGACGTTGTTCGTGATCCGGAGGTGGCGGGCGTAGGCGTTCACGAAGATCGCGCCGCCCTGGGTCGGGTAGTTCGGGACGACGAAGGTCCCCTCGGCCCCGAACTCCGTCCCGCCGCGGATCGAGAAGCCGTCGATGGCGGCCGGGTAGTCGGCCCCAAACTCACCGTCCCGGGCCAGGACGTAGACGACCTGCCCGTCGGCGACGGCCTGGCTGCCGTCCCAACCGGGGCCCGCGCGGAGCGCTTCGATCCGGGCCGCCCAGGCGTCGGCCCGCTGGGTCGCGAAGCCGAGGCCGTTGAGGATCGAGCCGAGGACGAAGCTGCCGTCCTCGCGGACGCCGCCGGGTCCGACCCCCTGGAGTTTCAGCGGCGTGTGGATGATGACGTTCTCGTAGTAGTCGCCGAGCGGCGTGAACCGATCCGGGGCGTTCGGGTAGACGACGACGAGGGCGTCGGTGCCGTCGGCGAGGTAGTCGGCCGAGGCGGCGTCGATGGCCGCCTGGACCGAGTCGTAGATCGTCTCGCCCGGGGCGGGGTCGGTGTAGTCGCCGGTCGGATCGACCTCGTAGCGGCGCGGCTCGTAGCCCGGTCCGAGGACATGGAGGGTGAGCCCGTTCACCGTCGCGAGGCCGTTCGCCCCGACGACCGCGAGCTGGTGCGGCCCCGGGGTAACCCCGCTGATCGTTGCCGTGATCGAGGTGTCGGACCAGGTGACGGCCGCCGGAGCGAGGGGGACGCCGTCGAGGGTGACCTCGCCCTCGACGAGGCCGAAGTGCTGGCCCTCGATCGTGATCGTCCCGCTCCCCTCGACGTACGGGCGCGAGACCGCGAAGAGCTGCGGCCGCCCGGGCTCGACGTCGCAGCGCGGCGGATGGGTGTTCTGGGAGCCCGGGATCTCGACGACGGCCGCCGTCGGCAGGAGGGCGACGTCGGCGAGGAGCGTCAGCCCCGGCCACATCTGCCAGTCCGACTCGAGGGTCGAGTACTGGGGGTCGTAGTTGAGGTTCGGTCGGCCCGGGGTGCCGGGGTCGTTGCCGACGACCTTGTAGACGTTCGGGCAGGGGCCGGCCGGGAGCGGGCAGTTGAAGGTCCGGGTCGAGGGCAGGAGGATCTCGAAGAAGCCGTTCGGGTCGGCTTGCGTGTTCAGGACCAGGTCGTTGCTGTAGTCGTAGACGCCGATCGGGCTGTTCGGGATGCCGGCCTTCTCGCCGTAGTAGAACTCGGTCGGGTCGGTCCCGAGGGCGAGGTCCTCGACGACGGCGCCGAAGAGTCGACCGGGCGCGGGGACGGGGTTGAAGAAGTAGAAGCTCGGGGCGACCGACTTCCCGTTCGAGACCGTGACGAGCTTCACGTCGCAGAGCGGCCGGAGCGTGCCTTCATAGGGGCTGCCGCCGTTCTCGGCGAAGGTCGGGTTCTCGACGGCGTCCGGGCCGTCGGGGCCGACCCCGGCGACGTCGACGACGTGGAGGGCGCCGGCGCAGGGCGGCGGCGGGACGGCCGGGGTGAAGTCGTCGCCGTCGAAGACGTTGACGTCCTCTTCCCGGAGGACCTGGTACTTCGGCTTGCCCCAGGCGTCGGTCGGGACCGTCACCTCGACGAGGTAGTCGGCCGGGACGAGGGGCTCGGGGTCGACCGCGTTGCCCGAGGCGTCCTGGCAGTGGCCGGTCCCGGCGACCGGGCCCGGCACGAACGTGCTCGAGAGGCAGCCGTCGCCGAAGCCGTAGTTGCCGTTCACGAGGGTGAACTCGGAATCGCCGGTCGGGTCGTCCGATTGGTTCCAGGGCGCCGATTCCCGGGGGCCGGTCTTGATCTGGTTGCCCATGAGCGGCGACTCGATGCACTCGTGGGCGTCGTCGACGGGGGACATGAAGGGCAGGTTCATCGGCTCACCCTTGGCGTTGAGGGCCTGGCAGCCGGTGGGCCGGACGAACTCCTCGGACAGGTAGTCGTTGAGGAGCTTGCCCTTCTTGTAGGCGCCGTTCGGTTCGCGCTGGTACTTGCCGGAGGGATCGCAGTTCTGGGCCGGGTCGGCGGGGTTCGTGCAGCGGACCGGCTGCCAGAGGTTGACGGTCAGCCCCGGGATCCCCGGCTCATAGTCCTCGGTGGCGGCGAGGCGGGGGTCGAGCTCGTTCCGGGTCACGGCCAGGGTCACCGAGCCGACGATCCCGCCGTTCGTCCCCCGGGGGTACGGCCGGACGCCCCAGTTCACCTCCGACGAGATCCCGTCCTGGTTGAGGACCGAGACGTCGACGCCAGCCCCGCGCCGGACGTTGTAGCGCGGCGTGACCCCGTCGGCCTCGAACATGTTGTCGGAGCGGTAGTTCACGCCGGTCGTGTAGAAGAGGTCGTTGTAGGCCTCGAGGACGGTCCAGTACCCGTACGGGTAGACCTGGTCGAAGACGTAGTGGCCGTTTCGGTCGGTCGTGGCGAACTTGCTCCCGGCGTCGACGACGCTGTTGTCGCGGGACTTCAGGACGAGGACGAAGCCGGCGAGACCGGGCTCGCCCGGGTCCTGGATCCCGTTCCCGTCGGTGGGCTCCTCGATCCCGTTGCCGTTGTCGTCGACGAAGACCGTGCCCTCGAGGTGGCTGAACCAGTGGGGCAGGAAGAACTTCCCGATGTCGACGGCCCCGGTGCCGACGACGGCGGTCGTCAGGCCGAGGAGGAGGTTCTGGGGCTCGTCCCACATCGCCACCGCGTACGTGCCCGGCCGGACGCCGTTGATCGTGAAGCGACCGTCGGCCCCGGCCTTCCCCGCCCAGACGAGGACGTCGTCGCCGGCCCCGGCCAGGTCGGTGAGCGAGACCCAGGCGTACTTCACCGGTGCTTCGTCGGTGTCGCCGCCGGCCGGCGGGAGGTACGACTTCGTGGACCAGACCTCGCCGCTGATGCTCCCGCTGTAGGCTGGGCCGCCGGTCACCGGCATGTCGGGGTGGCCGGCGAGCGCCGTCGGGCGGACGAAGCCGAACTGGGCGACGGCGATCGGGGCGCCGTTCTGGATGACCTCGGGGTCGTTGCCCTGGAAGCCCTCGTAGGCCCAGACGTCCCAGTCGTGGGCGCCCTCGAGGGTGCTCGTCTGGATCCAGGTCTCGCCGTCGGGCGGGACGACCGAGACGCTGTAGCGGTTTGAGCCGAGGTTCGGGATCTCGATGATCCCGTCGTTGTCCTCGTCGATGCAATGCCCGCCGGTCCCGGGGATGTACGTGCTCGGGTCGGCGGGGTCGGTGTACTTGGCGCAGATCGGGTTGCCGTACCAGTCGGTCGTCACCTCACCGATGACGTCCGAGACATGGGCCTCGAAGTGACCGCTCCCGGCCGGGATCGGCGGTCCTTCGACCTGGGGGTCGAATTGGCCGTTCGTGCTCACGTCGTCGAAGATCTGGACCCGGATCGTCGCGAAGGGGAGCGGGTCGGGATGGAGGCGGACCGTCACGAGCCCGGGCTCGGCGAGGGGGAGGCTGAAGTGGGCGCCCCCGATCTTGTGGCCGTCGGCGACGACCGAGATGAGGAACTTGTTCGCGTACGGGTCGTCGGGTCGCTCCGGGTCGAGCGGGAACTTCGAGAGGTCGAGCCCGGTCGTCTCGTTCAGGTCGCTCGCGTCGCCCTGGGTGACGAGATTGTCGGCGCCGCCGGCGCCGCCGGTGAAGGTGTGGACCGAGGGCCAGGGACAGCCGGCCGGGTAGTCGGGGTTCGTGGCCGGGAAGCACTTCGCGCGGTTCTCCGGCGTGTTCCGGGGGTCACCGGTGTCGTCGACGTCGATCCGCCAGGCGTACGTGTCGATGGGGGTGCCGGTGTCGAAGTCGACGACCCGGAGGTAGAGCTGGGTGGCGCTCGGCGCCGCAGGCGGAGCCGGGTCGGCCGCGGGCGTCCTCGGTGCCGGGGAGGCGAGCGTTCCGAGCGGGGCGAGGGCGCCGGCCAGGAGGGCGACGCCGGAGAGAAGCGCGACGAGGCGGCGCCCCCTCGAGCGGCGGGCGGGGGACGTCACGCTCGGTGACGGTCGGCCTGCGTCCGTCGGGTTCGGTCCCTGACGCGTCATCGGTTTCGCGACCTCCGCTACCCCTCGATCGGTCGGGCGGGTTGCGCCGGCGGCCGGTCTCCTCGCGGCCTCCTCGCGGCCGGGGGAGCCCCGAGGCGAAGGGGACGTCGGTGCCCCGGGCGGCAGAGCCGTCGCCTCGACGCGGATCCCCGGCCGGGGGCATCGTCGGATGCCGGGGAGGGCTCCGACCATCGGGTTCCCTCGCCGCACCGGGCAGATGGAGCCCCGAGGCCGCCGTCCGAAGGCAACCCGAACGCCGATCCGGTCCGGGCGCCGGGGCCCGCCGGACTCGACCGGGCCGTGGTCCGGTGGCGATCGGATCGGGACCCGGTGGCGACCCGAGGGAGCGTTCGGGTGGCGACCCGAGCCGCTCGCCTGCCCGAGCCGCCGACCGCCGGTGCACCAGCCTGACCACCGACCCGGAACACCGAGGGCGTCGGGATTGGGCGCCCGACCGGGACGGAATGACCAGCCCCGGGGATGACGGTTTGGCCATCTCGTGGACTGGTCAGGAGGTCCGTCGCGGGGCTAGGATCGGCGGGTCGGTGCAGCCGGGCGGCACGGGAGACCGGAGATGCGACGTCCCGTGACTGCAGCAGCTCGTCCGGGCGAGGGGTGCTCGGGCTCGCGACGGAGGGTCGAAGGGTGCGGCTGAGCGGGCGGACCCTCCTCGTCGTCGGGGTCGTCGTCGCCCTCCTCGCCGTGGCGACGAGCGATCAGGTCGTTCCCCCGACGACGGCCTACCAGGCCCAGATGCGGATCTGGCTCGTCGCCCGGGCGACCGGGATCACCGCCTACCTGCTCCTCGTCGTCCTCGTCACCTTCGGGCTCATCCTGAGCCACCCCGTGAACCAGTCGACGTGGCGGCTCAGCAAGCGCCTCTTCCCGTGGCACGAGAACCTCTTCGTCTTCGTCGTCGCCTTCGTCGGCGTCCACATCGCGAGCCTCGTCCTCGATCCGTACGCCGGTGTCGGCCTCGGCGGCGCCTTCCTGCCGGGGGCCTCGAGCTACCGGAGCGTCCCGGTCGCCCTCGGAACCCTCGCCCTCTACGCCCTCCTCGTCACGGCCCTGACCGCGCGCTATACGCGCCTGTTGCCGACGGGCGCCTGGCTCCGGATCCACCGGGTCAGCCTCGTCGTCTTCGCCCTCGCCTGGACCCACGGCGTCCTCGCCGGCACCGATACCGACGCCCTCCGGGCCGTCTACGGGGCGAGCGGCGGGCTCGTCGTCCTCGCCGCCGCGTACCGGTACTGGGTCGGTCGCCAGCGGCGTCCCACCTTCGCTTCGTCGTTGCCGGAGGACCGTCCCCGCCCGCAGGAGCGGCCGATTCCACACCCCGGCCCGCGTTCCGTCTCACCTGCGCCGTCGGCCGCTCCGTCCGCCGCCTCGGAGCCCGTGGCCGCCTCGGAGCCCGCGCCGTCCGCCGCGCCAGCCGCCCCGGCCGACCGG
>JBHOQO010000006.1:0-51210 GCA_042408925.1 Chloroflexota bacterium
CCCGAGGCCCGAGGCCGCCCGGCGCGAGGCCGCGCCGCCCGAGGCCCGAGGCCGCCCCATGGCTCGGTGGACCGGACCACCCATGCCTCTGGCGAATGCTAGGCACCAGCGGGACCGTTACCCCCACCAGCCATGCCTCCGATGCATACTCCGATGGGCGTAACCGCCCGCTGGGACCGCGGTTCCCACCAGCTATGCCTCCCGTGCATGCACTCGCAGGCTGAGGCCCGATGTGCATTCCCACCACGCATAGCCGGCTCCGACGGGGATCCACACCGGGGCGGCGGCCGCACTTCCATTCCCGCCACGCATAGCTGGCGCCGACGAGCGTCCACGCGGGGGCGGCGCGGGAGCTTGCATTCCGCCTGCGCATAACCGGCGCCGACGAGCGTCCACGCGGGGGCGGCGGGAAGCCGTCCCATCCGGCACGCCCGCACCCGGAAGCGCCCGTCCCGCCCGGCTCGCCCGAAGCACCCCGGGCGCCCGACGCGCCCGAACCGCCCGCACCGCCCGAACCGCCCGAACCGCTTCGGGCGCGCCGGTCCCCCCGAACCCCCGAACCGCCCCCGGGGGCTTGAACCGCCCGCCCCGTCCGGTCGCGCCTCGCCCGCTTATCCCTGTCCCGCCCGCTTCGCCCCCTACCCCCGCACCGCCAGCCGACCGGCGCGCCCGACCCGGAGCCCGCCGTCGCCCAGGGCGACCCCGGCCGCCAGCGCGAGCCCGACCATCGCCACCCCGATCGCCACCTCGAAGCCGGCCACCGCCACGAGCGGCGCCGCCCCGATGCTCCCCAGGGCGATGGCCGCCGCGAAGCCCGCCGAGAAGAGGGCGAAGGCGCTCCCCCGGTCGGCGTCTGTGCTCCGCCGCGTCAGCTCGAGGAGGAGCGGGGTGACGATGAGGGCCGCCCCGACCCCCGTCGCCAGCCCGGCCACGACGAGGAGCCACGTCACCGGCGGCAGAAGAAGGAGCGCGACACCGACGGCGGTGATGGCGATCCCCGCCAGGACGAGCGGCAGGCCCGAGAAGCGGTCCGACAGCCAACCTGCCGGGACCCGCATGAGGAGGACCGAGACCCCGTCGGCGGCGAAGAACAGGCCGATGTTCGCGCCCGCCGCCTCGGCCCGCTGCGGCAGGTACGCCGTCACCACTCCCCAGTGAGCCACGAACAGGAGGACGATGGCGAGCGGTGCCGTCCAGCTCGACCGGTAAGCGATCCCGAGGTGCCGGTGAGCGGGAGCGAGGGTGGCACTGGCGCCGGACGAGGCCGGCTCCGGCAGCCCAACTGGCGAGGCCGACCCAGAATTCCGAACGAGGGCGACCGGCTCCGGCGGCCGAACGAGGACGATCGCCAGCCCCAACCCGACGAGGACGAGGACCGCGGCCGCCACCCCGTCGAGCCCCGCCAGATCGAGGACGACGAGCGACGCCGGCGGCAGAACGACGAGCGTCAAGTTGTGCGACGCCCCGGCCACCGCGAGCGCGACGCCCCGCCGAACCGCCGGCACGAGCCGCGGCACCACCGACAGCCCCGCCGGCAGTGCCGTCCCGATCCCGACCCCCTGGAGGAGCCGCGCGATGGCGAAGGGCAGGTTCGAGCCGCCGGGCTCCACCCCCGGCGAGAGGAGGACGAGACAGGCGGCGATGTAGGCCAGCCCGCCGACGACCATGAGCCGCAAGCCACCGAAGCGGTCGACGAGGGCGCCCGCGGCGAAGGCGGCCGGGATCTGGACGAGGGCCGCCAGGCCGACGATGAGCCCGATCTCCGGGTCGGGGATCCCGCCCCGGGCGAGAGCGAGCGGCATCGAGGCCGTGAAGGCGTGGAACCCGGCCTGGATGAGGAAGAGACTGACGGCGATCCGATACACCGTCCCCCATCATCGCCGATGCCGCCTCGCCTCATCGGCCATCCCGGCACGACCCGAACCGAGAAGCCATGGAGAATGGCACCCGCCCGGCAAGGAGCCCTCCTGGCAGGATTTGCCGAAAAGGTGGAGAATCAACGCCGGAGGCTCGGCCCATGCGCACCTTCGTCGCACCACACACCATCACGACGAGCTACTGGCACCGCCTCGACGACGGACGGATCCAGTGCGACGTCTGCCCCCGGAATTGTCGCCTCCACGAAGGCCAGCGCGGCCTCTGCTTCGTCCGAGCCCGCCAGGACGACCAGATCGTCCTCACGACGTACGGTCGATCGTCCGGCTTCTGCATCGACCCCGTCGAGAAGAAGCCCCTCAACCACTTTCTGCCCGGGAGCTCCGTCTTGAGCTTCGGGACCGCCGGCTGCAACCTCGCCTGCCGCTTCTGCCAGAACTGGGACATCAGCAAGAGCCGCGAGATTGACACCCTGGCCGACGAAGCGAGCCCCGAGAAGATCGCCCGGACGGCGAAGGCCCTCGGCTGCGCCTCGGTCGCCTTCACCTACAACGACCCCGTCATCTTCATGGAGTACGCCATCGACGTCGCCGACGCCTGCCACGAGCTCGGCATCAAGGCCATCGCCGTCACCGCCGGCTACATGAACCCCGAGCCGCGGGCCGAGTTCTACCGCCACATGGACGCCGCGAACGTCGACCTCAAGGGCTTCACCGAGCGCTTCTACCACGAGCTCTGCGTCGGGCATCTCGAGCCGGTGAAGGACACGCTCCGCTACCTGAAGCACGAGACGAACGTCTGGTTCGAGATCACGAACCTCCTCATCCCCGGCTGGAACGACTCGGACGAGGAGATCGAGGCCATGACCCGCTGGGTCGTCGAGGAGCTCGGGCCGGACGTGCCGATGCACTTCACCGCCTTCCATCCCGACTACAAGATGCTCGACACGCCGCGGACGCCGCCGGCGACCCTCACCCGGGCCCGCCAGATCGCCCTCCGGAACGGGGTCCGCTACGCCTACACCGGGAACGTCCACGACACCGACGGCGGGAGCACGTACTGCCACGGCTGCGGGACCCTCGTCATCGAGCGCGACTGGTACGAGCTCGGTCGCTACCGGCTCACCGACGACGGCCGCTGCGAGGTCTGCGGGACGCAGATCCCGGGGGTCTTCGCCGGGCCGCCCGGCCGCTGGGGCCGCCGCCGGGTCCCGGTCCTCATGCGCGGTGCCGAGGGCCGCCCGCTCGTCTTCGCGGGGTAGTCAGTGGCGATTGTCCTTCCAGGCGCCGCGACAATCCCTCGATGCGTGGCTTCAGCGCCGGTACGTCTCGGCTGGCGGCCTCCCAAACGATGTCGGCGTCGATGTCGAAGTATCGTGCACCAGGACGTTGCGCATCCCGATGCTCTTGGCCCATTCGATCTCCGGCGCCAGCGCGCGCAGGTCCTCCGCAACGCCCGCGCCGCCTCGCCGAGGATCTAGGGGTTGCGGACGAACCAGCCCTGCAATAGCTCGTTGCTCTCGAAGGGCGCCTTGCCGCGGTGTAGATGGCGCTCGATGGCCGCGATGGCCTCGAGCATGTCGCGCAGCCGTTCCCTAGGATCCCTCATAGGGGCACCGCTTCCCGAAGCACCCGATCCCGAATGCGCGCCTTGAGCCCCCGCTCGGTCACCACGTCCACCGGACGGCCCAACAGACGCTCCAATTCGTACTGAAGACCTCCCAGGTCAAAGAGGCTGCGTCCGGGTTCCATCTCGACCAGAACATCGACGTCGCTGCGCTCGTCGGCTTCTCCACGCGCGACTGAACCAAAGACCCGCGGGTTGCGCGCGCGGTACACCGCGCACAGGCGCAGGATCTCCCCTCGCTTCTCCTTCAGCTGTTCGTCAAGGGCCATGCCGAGCTCCTCACGGTCGGCGTCGATCGCCGCATCGAACTTCGCCGCCTCGGCTCGCTCTCGCGAAGCTGCGCCACCAGCCGGTGCATGTTCTCTGACAATGACGCCCTCGCGGCTGCGCCCGCGGACGGGCCCTCGCCGCGACCTCGCGGAGGCCCGAGGCTCGGTCTGCGCTCGTCATCGACCGTGGCACCTCCGGTCCTCCTGCCCTGGTGCGGGGCCATCCTTCGGCGGCGAGTCACTCATGCTCGGTTCAAGCGTGACACACCGGTCAGAGTATGCTGGCCCGTGCCAGCTAGCGTGGCGCCGACACCGCGTCGGCGTGTCCGGTGCTGGTCACACCACCGCACAGCGGTTTCCAGCGGCCCCGCCTCCGCGCGACCGACCGCTGGCGCCCGATCGCCGCCGAGGAGCAAGAGGACCAGAGGAGGAGCGATGCCCGACACCCTCTTCAAAGAGGTGAACTACAGCCTCACGAAGCTCGTCGAGGACATCGAGGCCGGCGAGATCGGGCTACCCGACCTCCAGCGACCCTTCGTCTGGACGAACCGGCAGGTTCGAGACCTCTTCGACTCGATGTACCGCGGCTTCCCCGTCGGCTACCTCCTCTTCTGGGCGAACGGCCTCTCCGGTGAGCATCGCCAGATCGGGACCGCCTCGACGCGGCACGTCCCGAAGCTCCTCATCGTCGACGGCCAGCAACGGCTGACGTCGCTCTTCGCCGTGCTCAAGGGCGCCCCCGTCTACCGCGACGACTTCAAGCGCGAGCCCATCCGGATCGCCTTCCGACCGCGTGACGGACGGTTCGAGGTCTCGAACGTCGCCATTCGCCGTGACCCCGAGTGGGTCGCCGACATCAGCGAGCTGTGGTCGGAGGGCATGACGAGCTACACGTACATCACCGGCTTTCTCGACCGCCTTCGTCGGCAGCGCGATGTCGACACCGCCCAGGAGAAGGTGATCGCCGGCGCCCTCGACCGGCTCTTCGACATCCGCAACTACCGCTTCACGGCCCTCGAGCTCTCGGCCTCGGTTCCCGAAGAGGACGTCGCCGAGGTGTTCGTCAGGATCAACAGCCAAGGGACCAACCTCAACCAGGCCGACTTCATCCTGACCCTCATGTCGGTCTTCTGGGAAGCTGGCCGGATCGAGCTCGAGCGGTTCTGCCGCGACGCCCGCCAGCCCTCGAAGACCGCGAGCCCGTACAACCACTTCATCGAGCCCGACCCCGACCAGCTCCTCCGGGTCAGCGTCGCCCGCGGCTTCCGGCGCGCCCGGCTCGTCCACGTCTACTCGATCCTTCGCGGCAAGGACCTCGAGACGGGCGCCTTTTCCGACGAGCGGCGGGAGCGCCAGTTCGAGGTTCTCGCTGGCGCCCAGGCCGACACCCTTGACCTTCAGCATTGGCACGACTTCTTCAAGACCGTCTTGCGGGCTGGCTTCCGCTCGCGCGACATGGTCTCCTCGGCCAACGGGCTCATGTACACGTACGCCCTCTACCTCATCGGGCGGCTCGACTTCAAGGTCGGTCCCGACGTGCTCCGCGAGACCATCGCCCGCTGGTTCTTCATGACCCAGCTGACAGGTCGCTACACCGACTCGCCGGAAACCCGGATGGAGCAGGATGTCGCCCGCCTCGGTGAGGCCGCAGGGCCGGAGGGCTTCCTGGAGACCCTCGACCGGATCGTCGCGGAGACCCTGACCGAGGACTTCTGGACGATCACCCTCCCGATCGAGCTCGCGACGAGCGCGTCCAGAAGCCCCACCCTCTTCGCCTACTACGCGGCGCTCAACCTCCTCGGGGCCAGGGTCCTCTTCTCGAACCTCAAGGTGAGCGACCTCCTGGACCCGACGGTGAAGGCGCGGCGTTCGGCGGTGGAGCGCCACCATCTCTTCCCGCGGGCCTACCTCCAGTCCATCGGCATCACCCGCCGGCGCGACGTCAACCAGATCGCCAACTTCGCCCTCGTCGAGTGGCCGGACAACGCCGCCATCGGCGCCGAGCCACCCTCGGTCTATTTCCCTCGGTACGCGCATCGTCTCGGTTCGGAGGACCGGTACTGGCACGCGCTACCCGACGGGTGGCATGCCATGCCGTACGGCGAGTTCCTCGAAGCCCGCCGCAAGCTCATGGCCCGGGTCATCCACGACGGCTTCGCGCGGCTCGGGTCCGGAGGGTAGGCGCGGCTGTTCGCTGCTTCGCAGACGGGAGAGCCAGCCGCCCCGTCATCCCGCCCCCGGGCCGGGCTCCTCGAAGAGCCGCAGATACGGGTCGAAGAGGAAGCGACGGTTGCGCGCGTAGCCGGTGATCTCGCGGAGGATTCCGGCGTCCACGAGGCGGTTTACCAGATTGTTCGCTCCCGCCTGCGTGATGCCGAGCCACTGACGCACCGTGGCGACTGTGACGATCGGGTGGTCGAACAGCCGCTCCAGAATGCGGTAGCCATTCCCAGCGGCGCGTCCCATCTGCTCGGCGATCCGCGTGCGACAGTCCTCCCGCACGCGCAGGATGGCCGCCGCCGTGTCGGCGGCCTCGCGACACACCCGTACGACGCCGTCGAGGAAGAAGGCCAGCCAACCCTCCCAGTCGCCTTGGTCGCGTACGGCCTGGAGCCGTTCGTAGTAGTCGCTCCGGTACTGCTTGAAGTAGTGCGAGAGGTAGAGGACTGGCTTGCTGAGGAGCCGTTTCTCGGTGAGCAGGAAGGTGATCAGCAGCCGCCCCACCCGCCCGTTGCCGTCGAGGAAGGGGTGGATCGTTTCGAACTGGGCATGAGCCAGCCCTACCTGTACCAACGGAGGCAGGTCGATGCCCTGGTGGAGGAACCGCTCCAGCGCAGAAAGCGCCGCCGGGACTTCATGCGGTGGGGGCGGCACGAAGATGGCTTCGCGGAGGGTACAGCCTGGCGGGCCGATCCAGTTCTGGGTGGTGCGTAGCTCGCCGGGCCGGAGCTTGCCGCCCCGGACATCTCGCATGAGCTCGGTGTGGATCTCACGGATCAGTCGTACCGAAACTGGAAGCTGGTCCAGGCGGGCCAGCCCATGGTTCATGGCCCGCACGTAGTTGACGACCTCCCCAACGTCCGAAGGCGCGTCGGGATCGTAAAGGTTCGCCTCGGCCGCGAGCAGGTTCTGGAGCGAACTCTGCGTACCCTCGATCTGGCTCGAGAGGACGGCTTCCTTGCGCACGTACATGAAGACGAAGAGGTCCGGGTTCGGCAGCGTGAGAACGGCCCCGTCGAGCCGGCCGAGCGCGTGATCCGCCTGCGAAAGGAGCGTCCGTAATGCCCCACCGAGGTCCACCGGCGGATCGGGTGGCAGCGGCGCCGGAAGAAACGCGCGATACCCGGTGGGCTGTGTTACGTATCGTCCGGCTCGGGTCGCCATATTCTCCGTTGGCTTCATCATGTCCGCCCCACGAGTGCATGATCAATGCTGCGTTTAGTATGGACCCGTTCTGCAGCTATCGTCAACGCTGACCGTGTTTGTCGGTGGCACGCAGTTTCGGTGAGGGCCAATTGGTCCCCGAACTGACCGGCGCACGGTCCGGCCCCCGTGCACCGGATTCTGAAGGGCGGCCGCAGCGGCCCGTCGGGAAGTGGATCTGGTTCGCCACGGCAGCTCCGGCAGTGTGTGCGAAGAGTTACAGCGGCTTGTCGGTCGTGTCAAAAGGGGGGGCGGGGCTGCACGCACGTCGCCGCTCTCACCCAGGGTGCCACCCAGGCCGAACAGAACGCGGGTCGGCGGTTGGAACGGCGCCCTCAGTGACAGCGTGGCCGAACAACACGTGGGTCGCGACCGATCCGGCCTGCTCGATGACACCCAGGCCGAACAACACGGCGCTGGGGCGCACCGTCTCGGCTTGAGTGCCACCCAGGCCGAACAGAACGCGGGTCCACGCCGAGCCCGTGGGGGTTCTGTTCGCTCTGAGCGTCACCGACCCGGTGGCGAGGGGTCCGAGACCCCGTTCTGTTCGCTGTGAGCGTCAACACAGGGGCGGCGGCCAGCAGAGGGGTCGTTCCGTTCGCTGTGAGCGTCACGGATCGACTGGCGAGGTGCCGGCGAAGCGACTTCACACACGAACGGCGTGCGGGGCGTGGTACAAGCTGCACGTGCGCAGCGACGCCCGGTCCATCACCGCCCTCCTCCTCTCCATCGCCCTCGTCGCGTCCGCCTGCGGCACCCGGCGCTCCGAGCCGCCGTCCACCGAACCGTCGTCGCCTCCCTCGCCGCCTCCCTCGTCGCCTCCCTCGCCGACCCAACCGGTGCCGAGCCGCCAGGCCTCGCCCGCCAACTCCCCCACCCCGACGACCAAGAACCCGTTCGGGGTCATGCTCCCCGCCGAGCTCGTCCGGCGCCCGGGAGGCATCGAGACGGCCAGAGCCCTGGGCGCCGTCTACTACCGCCCGACCTCGATCTTCGTGGACCGCTGGGAGGGACGCTGCCTCGAATGCGACACGGCCCTCGGAGCCGGACTCGCCCTCGTCCTCACGGTCCGGGCGAACGGCCCTGGCGCCACTGCTCCACCCCGGGATCTCGAGGCGTACCGACGGACCCTGGCGGAGGTCCTCGATCGCTACCGGCCGGCCGTCCTCGTCGTCGAGAACGAGGAGAACTCAGCCCTCTTCTACGCCGGTACGCCGGCCGAGTACGCGGCCGAGCTCGAGGTCGCCTGCATGGTGGCCCACGAACGGGGCATCCCGTGCGCGAACGGCGGACTCGTCAGCAGCCTCGTCGCCCTCCTCGTCTACGACGACGCTCGCCGCGCGGATGATGCCGGCCGAGTCGAACGGATCGCCGGTTCAGCGTTCACGCCGGAGGAGCGAACCCAACTCGACTCGGCCCGGGCGCAGGAACAGCTCCGGAAGGGCGAGGCGCTCCTGGCGAGCTATCGCGCCGCCGGGGCCGACTACGTCAACTTCCACTGGTACATCGCCGAACCGGAGATCCTGGCCGAGGCCGTCGCCTTCCTCCGGGCCCGGACCGGCCTGCCGGTCATGACGAACGAGGTCGGCCAGGTCACCGACGACCCCGAGGACACGACGGCGATCATGGCCGGCGTGATCGCCACCGGGCTGCCGATCGCCATCTGGTTCGGGCTGGACGGGCCGAAGGCCCGGGGGCTGGTCGATCGCGATGGGACGGTTCGTCCGACGGGGGACGCCTTCCGGCGCTTCATCGTCGATCGGTTCGGCCCGGCCGGGTCAGGCGGGTGAGCGAGGGCCAGCCGCACAGGGAATGGGAAGGTCGGCCGAACCGACCGAGTCAGCGAGGCTCGCCCGGGCGAGGCCGGTCCGACGGTCGACCGGGCCCGGCGGGTGAGCGAGGGCCAGCCGCCCAGGGACGGCGAAGGTTCGCTGCCCGGGCCGGAGCTCGAGGAAGGCGGGGGCCAACCCTCAGTCGGCGGCGTTCGCGCAGTGCTCGCCCCCCTCACCCTGCCCCTGCCCCGGCGTCCCGACCGGCGGCAGCGGCAGCGTAAGCGGCGCATGGGCCAGGATCGCCTCCTTCGCGTTCCCGTTGTCGTTCGACGGGCTCCCCGCCGCCTCGGCGTGGCAAACCGTTGCTGGCAGGCCGACGTGGTGGAAGGCGATGGCCGACCCGGGCAGGGCGAGGACGGCGACCAGGGCGAGGGCGATTGAGAAGCGGCGCATCTCCTGCTCCTTCGATGGCATCCCCCGGCTCGCTCATCGAACGTCGAAGGCGCCGCTTCGGATTGCGCGAGAGATCAGCCAGGGGCTGGAATCGGCCAAAGCACGCGGTGCTCGCAGACGGAGGTGTCGGGCCAGCCGTTCTCGATGCGCCAGGGATCCGGAAGCAGCCGAAGCATCCGGGCTAGGGGCCACACCCGTCGGGTCCCCGCGTCCCGGCGCCGCCAGCCGGCGCGCCGAGCTCCTCGAGACGAGCGATGAGCCCGGGGAGGGAAACGAACTCGATGACCATCCCCTCGCGCCGCTCGATCCAGGAACCTCGGACATCGGGCGCCACGACGAAATTCAGGCCATCGGGGTGGCGCCGTCGGAATGCCGCGAGGTTCCGGGGATCGAGGCTGTCCGCTCGCCACTTGCACTCGATGGCCACCGGCCCCATCCGCTCGGGAAGGACGAAGTCCACCTCGTGACCACGCTTGTCTCGCCAGTAGTGAATTCGCCGGCGTCGCATCCGAGCCGTCAGTTCATTGAGCACGAAGTGCTCCCACAGGCTACCGAGCTCCCGCGGGCTGGCTTGCTCTCCCCGCATCAGGAGGACGAAGCCGGTATCGAAGCCGTACACCTTCGGCGCCGCCACGATCTCGGTAGCTCGACGCTTCGAATACGGCCGAATCCGCTGGATGACCCCGGTCGCCTCGAGGACCGAAGCGTAGTTGAGGACCGTCGTATGGCTGATCCGACACTCGGTCGCCAGCCGACTCGCCTGAAAGACGCCGCCGCTCCGGTCCAGGAGCAGCTCGGTAAGCCGGAGAAACGCATCGCGACGCTCGAGGCGAAACAGCTCCTGGAGATCCTTTGCCCAGTAGGCGTCGAGCCAGTCCTGGACGTCCCGCTCGAGGGGCTCGTCGGACAGAAAGAACGGCGGCAGACCGCCACGAACGAGGCGCCGCTCCAGGTCCGGGCGGCCGAAATCGAGGAGGTCTTGTTCGATCATCGGGGTCAGCCAGATCTGCTCTCGTCGGCCGGCGAGGGTGTCCCGGAACCTGGCGGACGCCCCGAGGGTCGACGAGCCCGTGGCGAGAACTCGGACGGATGGATGGTGATCGGCCGCGATCTTGAGCACGGCGGCCGGATCGTCAAGGCGGTGGACTTCGTCGAGGCAGACCCGCTTTCCCTGGAAGCGCTCCCAGAAGAGCTCAGGATCCCGCAGCTGGCGACGAACGCTCGGAAGTTCGCAGTCGAAGTACTCCACGTCGTCGAGCAGCTGGCAGAGAACGGTCTTCCCCACCCTTCGGGGCCCTGCCAGCCAGACGATCGGCCGCCGCCTCCAGGCGGCTTCGATGGCCGCCATCCAGTATGTCCGCCGATACCAGGTGCCACTCATGTTGCAGATAGTAGCACCGACTGCAAGACTGCTGGCAGATGGTAGCAGCAGCTCTGCGCACGCCCACGATTGGGCCGACCCGCGCTCCGACGAACGAGTGGACGAGCAACCGCGTGCGCCAACCCCCAAGCGGTGGCGAGAAGGCACCCCGTGTAAAGCTTCTGCCCTCGCGCTTTACATTTCGGTGCCGGTTCAAGCTACGATGGCGTCCGTGAAGACGACCGCCGTCCTGTCCTCCAAGAGCCAGATCACGGTTCCCGCCTGGGTGCGGCGCCGCCTCGGGATCGGGCCCGGCACGCCGGTGGCACTCCGTGTCGACGATGACAAGCTCATCCTCGAGCGCGCCGACGCGTCGATCCGGCGACTTCGCGGCGCCCTTCGGGCGGCGTACGGCGACGATCCCGATCGGTACCTCAAGACGCTCCGCGGCGAGTGGGATCGAACGAGCGACTGACTGCCGCCCTGGCCGGCCATAGCCGGATCGCCCTCGACACGGCGCCCCTCATCTACTTCCTGGGCGGCTACGGACCGCGGGACGCTGTCGTCGAGGAGATCCTCGTTTGGGCCAGCGAGGGTCGGATCGAGATCGTCGTCTCAGTCGTCACCGAAGCCGAGCTCCTCGTCGGCGCTCTCGGGCCCAGTGGCGGCGACGCGGCGGCCATCGACCGGCTCCTGGGTGGCCCCGGGATCGAGGTCGTGCCGGTTACCCGGTCGACGGCTCGCGTAGCAGCCAGCCTCCGAGCTCCCCAGCGGCTCGGGCTCGCCGATGCGGTCGTCGCAGCGACAGCGCTCACGTCGGGCTGCACGGCCCTCGTCGCGAACGACCCAGCCTTCCGCCGCCTCGACGATCGTCTCGCGTGCGTCCACCTCGACGATCTCGTCGGCGACGACGATCTCGTCGGCGAACGACCGGACGGTCCACCGAGGGCGTGACGGCCGGCGGACCGGGACGGCCCCTGAGGTCTGCCTCGCCGGGCGCCCGCCGGCGTCCCTGAGCAGCCGTTGGCTCAGCGGCTCTTGTTGTCGATGGCCCAGCCGATGGCGCCGCCGGCCCCGTCGTCCCCCGAGCAGCCGCTGGCTCACCGACTCTTGTTGCCGATGGCCCAGCCGATGGCGCCGCCGGGCCCGTCGTCCCCCGAGCAGCCGCGGGCTCAGCGGCTCCCGTTGTCGATGGCGTAGACGGGGGTCTGGAGGATCCCGAAGTTCTCGGGCGGCCAGTAGCGGAGCCAGGCGCGGCCGATGATCGAGGAGCCGGGGATGGGACCGAAGATCCGCGAGTCGGCCGAACTCGCCCGGTGATCGCCCATGACGAAGAACTCGCCGGGCGGGACGGTGAAGACGTCGCGGTCCGGCGGGGCCGTCGTCGGTTGGCCGTCGTAGACGTACGGTTCGGCGAGGGGAACGCCATTCACGTAGACCCGCCCGTCGCGGATTTCGATCTCGTCGCCGCCGACGCCGATGATCCGCTTGATGAACGGCGTCCGATCGCCATCGGACCAGCCCGCTGGCGGCTCGAAGACGATGACGTCGCCCCGCTTGTAGCCATCCCAGCGGGGGGTCAGCTTGTCGACGAGGACGTACTGGCCGGGCTCGAGGGTCCGCTCCATCGACTGCTGGCGGACCTGATACGGCTGGGCGATGAAGGTCTGGATGACGAAGAAGATGATGACCGTGAGGACGAGGGTCTCGACGACCTCGAGGATGCAGCCGAAGGGGCTCCGGCGGGGACGCTCGATGGGGGGCGGCTCGGGCTGGCCGGGCGGGCCCGGCGGCCAAGTGCTCATCGACGGCGGGCTCTGTCGGGACGGCCGATGGCAAAGGGACGGGTGGCGGTGTCGGGATAGGGGGCTGCGACAGGATGACGGGCGGCGACACGACGGCGCGCCGCGGCGGGTCCGCGGGTCACGGCGACACGACGGGCGGTGAGGACGTCCGCCACGTCAGGTCCGGAGGAGGTACGGCGTCAGCCGAATGGTGAGCTGACTCTTCGGCAGGGCACCGACGATCCGGTCGAGGATGCGGCCGTTCCGGATGACGACGAGGGTGGGGATGCTCATCGCCCCGAAACGGGCGGCGAGAGCCGGGTTCTCGTCGACGTTCACCTTGACGACCTTGATCCGACCGGCGAAATCGCGGGCGAGCTCTTCGAGGATCGGGCCGACGACCCGGCACGGGCCGCACCAGGGCGCCCAAAGGTCGACGAGGACGGTGACGGCGGCCTTCGCTTCGACGTCGAAGGTGGCGTCGGTGGCGTTGACGAGCCAGGGCAGCGGCTTTCCGCACGAGCCGCAGTGGGGCACGCCCCGCTCGCTCGGTCGGATCCGGTTCTTCTTGCCGCAGGCGGCACAGACGAGGACGGACTCGGGCCCGGTCGCCGGCGGCGCGCCAGAGGCGGCCGAAGCCGAGCCAGAGGCGGCAGAGGCCGAGCCGGCCGCAGCCGAACCCGAGCCGGCCGCGGCGGCGGCCGACCCGGGCGAGCCGCTCCCGGCCGGGTTCGCGGGGGCGTCGGCCTGACCACCGGCGGCGGACGCCGCCGGGCCGGCCGGCCCTGGATCGAGTCGGCTCGACGTCGGGGATCCGAACCCCGAGGCTTGGTCGAATTCGCGACGTTCGGACACAGTTCCTTCGTTGGACAAGGCGAGCTATGGGAACGCTGGCGCCGTCGGCGCCGTGGTCTCCAATGATGCCGCACTCGGCCGATCCGCGTCGGGTCGCCACGGCCCGAGACCGGGACGGCCCGCTATGGGCTCCGTCGTGGCGTTCCGCTCTGTTCGGCCTCGAACGCCCGCGGGGGACGGCCTTCGGCGGCGGCCGCCGAGGCCGCACCGCCGTCGAGGTCGACGGTGTCCACGCCCGGCTCCCGTGTCGGCTCCACGGCCCGCGGCGCTTCGAGGGGCGGCAGGAACGGCATCCCGGTGATGAGCCGGCTTCCCCGCCCGTGGGTGAGGAAGCTCCACGCCCAGCGGGTCAGGACGACGAGCCGGTTGGCGAAGCCGATGAGATACGCGATGTGGATCCCGAGCCAGAGGAGCCAGGCCGGCAAGCCCCCCTGGCGACCGACCCGGCCGAGCCAGCCGATGTTCGTCACTCCCGCCAGCCGGCCGATGACGGCCACGTCGCCGAAATCTCGGTATCGGAACGGTGGCACGAGCTCGCCCCGGAGGCGCCGGCGGATCGTCCGAGCGGCGTACTTCCCGCCCTGGATCCCGCCCTGAGCGACGCCGGGGACGCTCCGCCCCTCACCCCACGGCTGGACCGCGGCGTCGCCGACGACGAAGATCTCGGGGTGGCCGGGGATCGTCAGCTCCGGGGTGACGACGACCCGTCCGGCCCGGTCTGTTTCGGCGCCAGTCGCCGCGGCCACCGCCCGGGCGAAGCTCGAGGCTTGGACGCCCGCCGCCCAGAGGGTCGTTCGGGCCGGGATCGTCTCCTCGACCCCGGAGGCGACGACGAGGACCCGGACCGCCCGTTCGCCGATGTCGACGACCCGGGTCCCGGTTCGGACGACGACCCCGAGCCGCTCGAGCTGGCGGCGCGCCGACTCGGAGCGATCGGGCGGGTAGGTGGGGAGGATCCGGTCGAGGGCCTCGACGAGGACGATCCGGGCGTCGGGCGGGTGGATCGAGCGGAAATCCCGGCGGAGGGTGTCGTGGGCGATCTCGCCGAGGGCGCCGGCCAGCTCGACCCCGGTCGGCCCACCACCGACGACGACGAAGGTCATCCACTCGGCCCGCCGCGCCGGGTCGCCCTCCCGTTCGGCGGCCTCGAAGGCGATGAAGATCCGGCGCCGGATTTCGAGGGCGTCGTCGACCGACTTCAGACCCGGGGCGAGCGGGGCCCAGTCGTCGCGGCCGAAGTACGAGAAGCGGGCTCCGGTCGCCACGATGAGGCTGTCGTAGGGGATGGTGGCCCCGTCGGCGAGGGCGACCCGGCGGTCGACGGGATCGAGCCCGATCGCCTCCCCGAGGAGGACGGTCACGTTCGAGGAGCGTCGGAAGACCGATCGGAGGGGCTGGGCGATCTCGCCCGGCGAGAGGGCCCCCGTGGCGACCTGGTAGAGGAGAGGCTGGAAGAGGTGGAAGTTCCGACGGTCGACGAGGGTGACCGACACGAGCGGGTCGTCGGCGAGGACCTTCGTCGCGTAGAGGCCGGCGAAGCCGCCGCCGACGACGACGACGCGGTGCGGCGGCGAAGGCGGGGGACGCTGCGCCATGCCGCGAGTCTAACCGCGGACGGCGGTCGGGCGTGCCGGATCCGCATCACTGTCGGTTCCTCACCCCGAGGGCGCCTCGCCCGCGCCTCCTCGCGCCAGGGCGCCGTCCCGTGCCATTCGCACCGTCGGGACCCGGTAGGCGGCGAGCTCCGGGAACGAGCGGGCGACGATCCCGAGGCCGAGGAGGCAGAGGAGCCCGCCGGAGACGACGGAGAGCTGCGGGCCGACGAGGGCGGCGACGGCGGCTGCTTCGGCATCTCCCAGCCTCGGCCCGCTCGTGACGACGAGGCTGTGGAGGGCGGTCACCCGCCCCCGGAGCTCGTCGGGCGTTTCCAGCTGGACGATCGTCGAGCGCATGACCGCCGAGAAGACGTCCGCCGCCCCGGCGACGGCGAGGCAGAGGAGGGCGAGCTCGAAGGAGAAGGTGACGAGCCCGAAGGCGAGGATCGCCGCCCCCCAGACGCCGACGGCGACGAGGGTCGCCCGGCCGGGTCGGGCGACGGAGCTCACCCAGCCCGAGAGGAGGACGCCGAGGAAGGCTCCCGCACCGGGAGCCGCAGCGAGGAGGCCAACCCCGGCCGGACCCCGGTCGAAGACGGTCAGGGCGAGGGCCGGGAAGAGGGAGGTCGGCATCCCGAAGACCATGGCGTCGAGATCAACGACGAAGGTCGAGATGATGATCCGCTGCCGGCGAGCGAACCGGAGCCCCTCGACGACGGCCCCGAGGCTCGGGCGGGTCGGGGCGCCGACGGGCGGGATCGGCCGGATGAGCGCAGTGGCGACGATGGCCGCCCCGTAGGTGACGGCATCGACGGCGTAGGCACCGGCTGGACCGACGGCGGCGAGGAGGAGGCCACCGACCCCGGGGCCGATGACCGACGCTGCCTGGCCGACGAGCTGGTTCAGGGCGATGGCCGCCGGCAGGCGCTCGGCCGGCACGAGCCGGGGGATGGCTGCCGCCCTGGCCGGCTGGTCGACCGCCGAGACGGCCGCCGCCAGGAAGGCGACGGCGTAGATGGCGAGGATCGAGGGCTCGGGCAGAAGGGCGAGGCCAGCGAGGGCGAGGCTCGTGGCGGCGAGGAGGATCTGCGTCCAGAGCATGAGGCGACGCCGATCGACGCTGTCGGCGATCGCCCCGCCGCCGAGGGAAAAGAGAAGGATGGCCGCCAGCTCGACGATGGCGACGGCGCCGACGGCGAGGTACGAGCCGGTGAGGACGAAGACCTGGAAGGGCAGGGCGACTCGGGTGATCTGGCGCCCGGTCGTGCTGACCGCCCGGCCGAGCCAAAGGAGGCGGAAGTCCCGGTCGAGACGAAGGGGTCTCGTGTCGAGGAGAAGGCGACGGACGGCGCGGCGGGGCACGGCGCGGCGAGGCGGCGAGGGCTGGGGCGGGGTCGGCCGCCCCGCCGCTTCGTCAGGTGGTGTCGTCGCCTCCCTCCCGGTCGTCCGCTTGCGTCGGCTGGTTTGGCTGGCGGCTCAGGCTGCTCGCCCGGCTGGTGGGCTGCTGACCCGGCTCGTGGCTCAGCCGCTCGCTCAGCCGACTTCCGCTCGCCTCGGCGAGCCGTCTCGGCGAGCCAGGGCCCTGCCCGCCACCCTCAACGGTCCCGTTCGCCTGCCCCACCCGCGGCTCGGGCGGCCATCGCCGCCTGGGCGGCGGCGAGCCGGGCAACGGGGACCCGGAACGGCGAGCAGGACACGTAATCGAGGCCGAGTCGCTCGCACTTGGCGATCGACTCGGGATCGCCGCCGTGCTCGCCGCAGATTCCGAGCTCGAGGCTCGGCCGCGCCCGCCGACCCTTCTCGACAGCGATCCGCATGAGGTCGGCGACGGCGTCGTCGAGGGTCTGGAAGGGGTTGAAGGGGAGGATCTTGTCCTCGACGTACTTGAGGAGGAAGCCGCCCTCGGCGTCGTCCCGGGAGAAGCCGAAGGTCATCTGGGTCAGGTCGTTCGTGCCGAAGCTAAAGAAGGCGGCCTCGCGGGCGATCTCGTCGGCGGTGAGGGCGCCGCGGGGGACCTCGATCATCGTCCCGAAGGAGTACTCGACCGAGACCCCGGCCGCAGCCTCGACGGCCTTCGCCTCGGCCTCCAGGATCCGCCGCGTCTCGGCCAGCTCGTTCACGTGCCCGACGAGGGGGATCATGATCTTCGCGATCGGCCGCCCGCCGGCGCGCTTGACGGCGATCTGGGCATTCAGGATCGCCCGGGTCTGGGTCTTCACGAAGTCCGGGATCATGAGCCCGAGCCGGCAGCCGCGGAGCCCGAGCATCGGGTTCTGCTCGCGCATCGACTCGACGGCGGCGAGGAGGGTTCGGGCCTCGCTGTAGGCTGGGTCGTCCTCGGGCGTCCCGAGGGTTCGGTGGCGAACGACCTCGGCGAGGAGCTCCTCGTGGCTTGGCAGGAACTCGTGGAGGGGCGGGTCGATGAGCCGGATGACGACGGGCAGGCCGTCCATGGCCCGGAAGATCCCCTCGAAGTCGCCCTGCTGGAGGCGCTCGAGCTTCGCCATGGCGGCGTCGAAGCGGGCGATGGCGGCCTCGTCCTCGGGACTCAGCGGCTCCCCGGCTGCTCGGCGGGTCTTCGCTCTCGTCGCCTCGTGGGCGACGAGGATGGCGTCCCGGACGATGGCGAGCCGCTCGCCCTCCCGGAACATGTGCTCGGTCCGGCAGAGGCCGATCCCCTGGGCACCGTAGCTCCGGGCGAGGGCGGCCTCTTCGGGCTTGTCGGCGTTCGTCCAGACTCCCAGGCGACGGATCTCGTCAGCCCAGCCGAGGATCCGCTGGAGCTCCGGCTGGTCCTCGAAGCGGGCGGAGACCGTCGGCAGGGCACCGAGGTAGACCTCGCCGGTCGAGCCGTCGAGGCTGATCCAGTCGCCCTCGGCGAAGCCGAGGCCGGTTTCCGTGCTCCGGGCGGTCTTCGTTCGGTAATCGACGACGAGCTCCGTCGAGCCGGCGACGCAGGGCTTGCCGATCTGCCGGGCGACGACGGCGGCGTGGGACGTGGCCCCGCCCCGGGCGGTGAGGATGCCCTCGGCGACGGCCATGCCGTGGAAGTCGTCGGGCGAGGTCTCGACCCGGACGAGGATGACCTTCTCCCCCCGCTCGACCCAGGCGACGGCGTCGTCGGCCGAGAAGACGGCCCGCCCCACGGCGGCTCCGGGCGAGGCGTTCAGGCCCCGGGCGATCCGGCTGGCGGCTTCGAGGGCGCCCCGGTCGAACTGGTCGCGGAGGAGCTGTTCGACCTGGGCCGGCTCGACCCGGGCGACGGCCTCCTCCTTCGTGATGATCCCCTCGTCGACCATGTCGGTGGCGATCTTCACGGCCGCCGCCGCGGTCCGCTTCCCGCTCCGGGTCTGGAGCATGTAGAGGCGGCCGCGTTCGATCGTGAACTCGAGGTCCTGCATGTCGCGGTAGTGCCGCTCGAGGCGCTCGGCGATCCGCTCGAACTCGGCGTAGACCTCGGGCATCTGTTCTTTGAGGTGGGCGATCTTGAAGGGCGTCCGGATGCCGGCCACGACGTCCTCGCCCTGGGCGTTCGTCAGGTACTCGCCGAAGAGGCGCTTCTCGCCGGTGTTCGGGTCGCGGGTGAAGGCGACGCCGGTTCCGGAGTCGTCGCCCATGTTGCCGAAGACCATGGTCACGACGTTGACGGCCGTGCCGAGGTCGTGGGGGATCTTGTTGTACTCGCGGTAGTCACGGGCCCGTTTCCCGAACCAGGAGGCGAAGACGGCCTTGATGGCGAGCTCAAGCTGCTCGTAGGGATCGGTCGGGAAGTCGCGGCCGGTCGCCTCGCGGACGATGGCGAGGAAGCGGCGGACGACCTCCTTGAGGGCGTCGGCGTCGAGGTAGGTGTCCTGGCGGGCTCCCCGGGCTCGCTTCACCTCCTCGAAGGCGTGATCGAACTTCTCGCCGTCGACGCCCATGACGATCCGGCCGAACATCTGGATGAAGCGCCGGTAGGCGTCCCAGCCAAAGCGTTCGTTGCCGGTGAGCCGGATGAGACCTTCGAGGGTCTGCTCGTTCAGGCCGAGGTTGAGGACGGTGTCCATCATCCCCGGCATCGAGAACTTCGCCCCGGAGCGGACGGAGACGAGGAGGGGGTTTTCGGGGTCGCCGAAGCGCTTCCCGGTTCGTTCCTCGACCTCGCGGACGGCGTCGAGGACGTCCTCCCAGAGGCCGTCGGGGAGGCGCTCGCCGTTGGCGAAGTAGTCGTTGCAGGCCTCGGTCGTGATCGTAAAACCGGGCGGGACGGGGAGGCCGGCGTTCGTCATCTCGGCGAGGCCGGCTCCCTTGCCGCCGAGGAGGTCGCGCATCGAGGCGTCGCCCTCGGCTCGGCCGCCGCCGAAGGCGTAGATGTAGCGCTTGGCGGCCCGGTGGGCACGCGTTCCGGTGGAAGTGAGCGTTTCGGCCATGGGGCGGCTCCTTTGGGCGGTGATCGCACCGGATGGGGGGCGCGGGACGCGGTCGCGGACCGGCAACCGGACCGCGCGGGATGTCGTGGCGTTCGGAGCGATTGTAGCGCGGGGTGGTTCGGGGGCCGGGGAGTTCGTTGCCGCCACTCCAGCGCCCCGGGCCGACGTCGCCCCGTTCCGCGTCGGTCGCGGTCCCTTCTCTTCGCCAGTGCCGCCGCTCACCTCATCACCTGGCGCCGCCCGAGCGGTTCTCGCGGCGTCGCTCCCCGGGCGGCTCGCCGCGCTTCCGCCGCGCTTCCGCCGCGCTTCTTGCGCGCCGAAACTTCTCGTTTACTCACCGGGCGAGTGAGCTGGAAGAGCGGCCATCGGTTTTCCACACGATTCCGCGGTCACCCCCTCGTGGTCGTGCTCGGCCACGGCGCCGGCCACCCCCTTCTCGTGCCGCGATACTCGCCCGGCGAGTAACGTGGAGATTCCGGCGTCCAACTCACTCGCCGTGGGAGTATCCGGGAAGATTCCGAGCCCGCCGGCCCGCCCGTACTCGTACGGCGAGTATCGAAGAAAACGCCGAGGCGGACGAGCGGGCACCCGCCTTGCCGTCGGCAGCACAGCCTCAGGCGCAATGCCACGCCGACCGGCCGCTCCCCGTCCGCCCGGGCGCGACCGTGGCCGGGCGTGATCCCCACCCACGGCTTGACGGCCACCTGGACCTCCGGCCTGGCGGGCCTGTCGAACCGGTGCGCCGGACTCACCGATCCGGCCGATCGCGCCAGGCGACGACCGGTCGGACCCCTCGACGGAGCGTCAGTCGGACCGCCTCGAGCCCACGGCCACCCCGGCCGGAGCCAGTTGCTGGGAGGGACCACAACGGGTTCGAGGCACCGCCAGCCGGCCGAGGGATCGTCGAGGCGGTCCGACTGCAGCCCGTGGCCCGACGAAGCGCAAGCGCGAGGGGCGATCGGCGGGCCGAGAGGCAATCCGCGGGGCTGGAGCGGGACAGCCCGGACGCCGACCGAGGATCCCGCGCCACCCAGAAGCCCGAGCTGGCGACCGGTGCCCCGCCACCAGTACACTGAGGGCCGCCGCCGGCAGTCGCTCCACCGCCTTGCGGGGACCGGAACCGTTGCGCCGTCGGTGGCCGCGGAGCGTTCGACCGTCCGGCGCCCGCGTCGGAGCCTGACCGCAGCCGAGGATCGCTCAGGAATGACCCACCACACCGAAGACCGGCGCGAGATCGCGGCCGACGCGCCGCAGTACAACGCCCGCCTCGTCCGGCGCGTCGACCAGACCGACGACCTCGGCTACTTCTGGGTGAAGTTCGACGGCGACCCGGTCCCCTTCGAACCCGGCCAGTACATGACGATCGGCGTCTTCGCCGACGGCAAGCTCTGGCAGCGGCCGTACTCGGTCGCCTCGGCCCCGGAGGACGCCGGGGCCGAGGGCTACGAGCTCTACATCCGGCTCGTGCCGGTGAACCGCTTCACGACCCTCCTCTGGCGCCTCCCCGTCGGCCACCGGATGCGGATGATCGGCCCGAAGGGCCGCTTCCTCCTCGAGCCGGACGACGATCGAACCCACCTCTTCGTCTCGACGGGGACCGGGATCGCGCCGTTCATCTCGATGATGCGCCACCTCCTCCGAGAGGGTCGCCCCCGACGAACCGTCCTCCTCCACGGCTGCAGTTACGTCGACGAGCTCGGCTACCGAGACCTCCTCGAAGCCTGGGAGCGCGAGGGGACGTACCCGCTCCGCTACGTGCCGACGATCAGCCGCCCCCGCGAAGCCCGGAACGCCGGCTGGATGGGCCGGACCGGGCGCGTGGAGGCGAACGTCCTCGACGTCTGCCGGGAATACGGGCTGCGGCCGGAAGAGACGGTCGTCTACATCTGCGGTAACCCGGACATGATCGTGAACGTCGAGGAGCAGCTCCTCGCCGAGGGCTTCCCTGAGTTCCATGTCAAGAAGGAGCTCTACTGGCCGAAGGCGAAGGCGGCGGTCGGCGCGGGCGGCGAGTAGGCACACGCCCGACGACGGCGGCCCCGGCCCCGGCGGCGAGTAGGCACAGCTCCGCCCGGGCAATCGCCGCGCGAGCCGGCGGGTCCCGGCCATCTGGTGACCTTCGGCCCGCTCCCTTCGGGTCCCCCGGCGATGGAGGGCCGGCGCATCCACCGGCACGATCGACACCGTCGAGGCGGCCGCGAGGGCACCGCCAGCAGCCGTCCCGTGCCCGCCCGACGGTCGCCCGCCGAGGGCCAGGAGGCGCATGCACCGGATCGTCGATCGAGCGCAGCTCTCACCGAACGTCTTTCGCCTCGTCGTGGAAGCGCCCCGGATCGCCCGGATCCGGCGACCCGGCCAGTTCGTGATCGTTCGCCGAGCTCCCGGTGCCGAGCGGATCCCACTGACGGTCGCCGACGGCGACCCCGAGTCCGGGACGATCACCCTCGTCGTCCAGGCCGTCGGCAAGAGCACCCACGAGCTCGTCGAGATGGCCGTCGGCGAGGCGATCGCCGACATCGCCGGACCCCTCGGCCACCCGACCGAGCTCCTGGAGGCGGGTCGGGCCGTCTGCGTCGGCGGCGGCGTCGGGACCGCCGTCGTCCTTCCCATCGCCCGCGCCCTCGCCGCGCGGGGCGTCCGGGTCACGAGCATCATCGGCGGTCGATCCCGGGAGTGGGTCATCCTCGAAGACGAGCTCCGAACCGCCGGCGAGGTGATCACCTGCACCGACGACGGGAGCTACGGCCGCCCGGGCTTCGTGACCGAGGCGCTCCGGGACGTCCTCGCCGCGGGGGGCATCGACGCCGTCTACGCCGTCGGACCGGTGCCGATGATGCGGGCCGTCGCCGAGCTGACCCGACCCCTTGGGCTGCGGACGATCGTTTCCGTCAACCCGATCATGATCGACGGGACGGGGATGTGCGGCGGCTGCCGGGTGACCGTCGACGGGCGGACCCGCTACGCCTGCGTCGAGGGCCCCGAGTTCGACGGCCACGCCATCGACTTCGCCGAGCTCGCCGATCGCCTGACGACGTATCGCCCCTTCGAGCAGGCGGCGATGGCCCGCCACCAGCCGTGCAAGATCGGGCTGGCGAGCGCGCCGCCCCCGACGCCGACCCCGACCGCGGCCGGGGCGCCCACGACCGAACGGTGACCGAGATGTCCGAGCCGACGATTCCTCCGAACCGCCCGCTCACGCAGAAGGAGCGGATGGCGATCGACCGGACCCCGATGCCGGAGCAGCTCGCCGAGGTTCGGGCGACGAACTTCCGGGAGGTGAACCTCGGCTTCACCGAGCAGCTCGCGATCCTCGAGGCCGAGCGCTGCCTCCAGTGTCCGAAGCCGTACTGCATCGACGGCTGCCCGGTCCGGGTGAACATCCCCCGCTTCATCAAGCTCCTCCGCGAGGGCGACCTGCCCGGGGCCGCCCGGTCGCTCCTCGACGACAACGCCCTGCCCTGCATCACCGGCCGCGTCTGCCCCCAGGAGATCCAGTGCGAGGGCGTCTGCCTCCGCGGCAAGCGCGGCAAGCCGGTCGCCATCGGCCACCTCGAGCGGTTCGTCGGCGACTGGGCCCAGGCCCACCCCGAGGCCCTCGAGGCGGGGCGCGCCGCCTCCCTGGGTCGACGGGTCGGGATCGTCGGCTCCGGCCCGGCCGGCCTGTCCGCGGCCGGCGAGCTCGTGAAGCGCGGCTACGAGGTGACGATCTTCGAGGCCTTCCATGCCCCGGGCGGCGTCCTCATCTACGGGATCCCCGAGTTCCGCCTCCCCAAGGACATCGTCCAGGCCGAGGTCGAGCGGCTCGTCGCCGCGGGGGTCCGGATCGAGACCGACGCGATCGTCGGCAAGACGTACACGCTCGGCGAGCTCCGGGAACGCTTCGACGCCGTCTTCATCGCCGTCGGGGCGGGGCTCCCGGTCTTCATGAACATCCCCGGTGAGAACCTCAAGGGCGTCTACTCGGCGAACGAGTACCTGACACGGGTCAACCTCATGGGGGCCTGGCGCGAGGACGCCGACACGCCGGTCCTCCACGGCCAGCGGGTCGTCGTCGTCGGCGGCGGCAACGTCGCCATGGACGCCGTCCGAACCGCTCGCCGGCTCGGAGCGGCCGAGGCGACGATCGTCTATCGCCGCGGTCGGGCGGAGCTCCCGGCCCGGGCGGAGGAAGTCCACCACGCCGAGGAGGAGGGGGTCCGCTTCGAGTTCCTGGCGGCGCCGGTCGAGATCCTCGGCGACGAGCAGCGCTGGGTCCGCGGGATCCGCTGCGTCCGGATGGCCCTCGGCGAACCCGACGCCTCGGGGCGGCGGCGCCCGGAACCGATCCCGGGCTCGGAGTTCACCATCGACTGCGAGATGGTCATCGTCGCCATCGGGACCCGGGCGAACCCGCTCCTCACGGCGACGGCCCCCGAGCTCGAACGGAACGAGTGGGGCTACCTCGTGACCGACGAGCACGGGATGACGAGCGTGCCGGGCGTCTTCGCCGGGGGCGACATCGTCCGCGGCGCCGCGACCGTCATCCTGGCCATGGGCGACGGGAAGCGGGCCGCCCGGGCGATCGATGCCTACCTTCGCGGTGCGTACCCGCCGCCGGCCGAGGAGGCCGAGGCCGCCTCGCCGGGTAAGGAGGCGACGCGGCCCGGGCCGCGGACCGCAACGCCGGTCGCCGCCGGGTCGTAGCCGCGGAAGGCGCCCGGTCGCCGGTCCGGCGGGATCTCGCGCTTCGCCCGGGCCGCGCAGCCGAGGGGAGCGACCGGCCTCGGGATCCGCGGCGAGGATCGGTCGTCAGCCCGTTGCCCGGGGCGGATCGGCGATGAAGATGGCTCGCCAGACGCCGGCCGGTGCATCCGGTGGCGCCGGACGGGTCGCCCAATCGGGGTCGGCTGCCGCCAGCCGTTGCCAGTGCTCGAAGATCTCAGGGTGGCGGTCGAAGTCGACGAGGTTGAAGATGGCGTTTGACCCACCCTGGTCGAACATGAGGACGTGGAACTCGTCGTTCCAGAGGACGTACGGCCGACCGTCCGCGCGGCGGGCCACCGTCCGCCGGCGGGCGGCCGCCGTGAGCGCGTCGGGCCAGAGGGTGCCGAACCGCCGCGGACGATCGAGTCCGGGGAACTCGACGAGGGCCTCGAACCCGCGGACGTCGACGAGGACGCCGACCTCCCAGGCCCTCGACGCGACGGCGTGCTGCGCCTGGATCCAGTGGACGAGCCCGCCGGGTCGGCACCGATGGCGAAGGTCGCTGAGGGTCTCGCGGCCCTTCGACCCTGCGGATCGGGGCGAACCGCCGACCCGGGCGCGAGAGCGGCCGCCGGGGGAACGATCCTGCGACATCTCCTCATCCTCCTATCGAACCTGGCTGGGGCACCGTGGTCACCGTGAGGGGGCGGTCGACTCGGTTGCCGGGCCGTCATCGAGCCAGGGCTCTCGGGCCACTCGTGATAGGCGCTGCGTCGCGCAGCGACGTGGAGTATAGCGCCGCCGGACCCGCCGAGGGTGCTCCTATCGGTAGACGTCGCGCCGGTGACCGACCTTCACGACCCGGACGATCCGCGCCTCGTCATCGACCTGGTAGAGGATCCGGAACGGACCGACGCGGATCCGGTAAAGATGCTGCCGGCCCGACAGCTTCTCGGTCCCGCTCGGCCGCGGCGCCTCGGCGAGGGCTCGGATCGCGGTGACGACCCGTTCGAGGGTCGTCCCGGGCTCGACCGCTTCGAGCTCCCGAACGGCACTCGGCTTGATGACGACCCTATAGGGCACCGCGCTCGCGGAGCGCGCGGACGACTGCCTCGAAGTCGAGGTCCGCCTCATCCGCCCGCCGCTCGAAGGCCTCGAAGTCCTCAGCGTCTTCGGCCAGCAGCTGCCGGAGGGCGGCGTTCACGATGTCGGAGATCGTCGCCTCGGTCTCTGCGGCCCGCAGTCGAACGGCCCGATGGAGATCGCGATCGATGTAGACGGTCGTCCGCCTGGTCTCAGCACCGGCCATGGATACGACGATAGCGTCTCAGCATCATGACGTCAAGACGTCGGCGCCCCGCTCCCAGTCAGCGACGGGCCCGGGTCGGACCACGAACAGCGGGTGCGGATCCGGGACACCACCGGACGGTAGAACGAGACGGCCGAGCCACTCCGGCTCCCGGGCAGCCACCTTCCTTCGCAGGTGCTCCCATTCGTACCGCAGCTGGCCGTCGGTCACGGGCAGCGGCGGCGACCCGGATGAGGCGCCGATCCGGCTTCGGTCGAAGCGGTAGGCTCGCCGGGCCCCCTCGGTCGCCACCGCCCGGAGGTAGTCGGCGATCGCGGCGAGGGGATCGGGCGCGGCGCGGAACCGAACGAGCTGCGGATGACGGTGGTACCCGATGGTTCGGCCGGTAAGGACCGCCTGGGCGAGGAGGCCCTCCCGCCAGCAGGCGACGAGTCCCCGGCGGTCGAGATAGCGCGGGTGGAGACTCCAGAGGCGCACGGCAGGGATGCTGGGCGCTCGCTCGTGAGGCGCCCCCGTCGAGCCGAGGGCCGGACTTCAGACGCCCACCGTCCCGCCCGGCGCCGTCGGACCCGGCTCCTCCGCCGACGTCCGCCGTCGTCTTCGGCGCGCCGGGGCGCTCGCCGCCCGCGCCTCCTCCTCGGCGACCCGGAAGCGGACGATCCGCTCGACGAGGTCCGTCGGGAGCGGCCGATCGTGCGGCAGTCGGACCGTCCCCCGGCTCGTCCGGTACCCGGCTTCAGCCAGCTCGGTGGCGAAGGCAGCGACGCCGCTCGAGCCCGGGTAGAACCCGACGTGGTCGCGGTAGCCGGCAACGTGGACGAGGTGGCGCCCACCGAGGTCGAAGGTCGGGATCCCGTAGCTCAGCGTCTCGACCGCGGCGGGGACGATCCGCCGGACCAGGGCTCGAATCTCGGCGACCCGGGCGGCGACGGGCGCCGGCAAGGCCTCGAGGTACGCGTCGATCGCGGCCGACCCGGTCGGCCCGCCCGACACGGTCGGCCCGCCGGACCCCCTCACGGCTGGGCCGCCTCGAGGCGGTCGAGGATCGCCCGGACGACCCCCTCGATCGGGACCCGCTCCTGGAGCATCGTGTCCCGATCCCGGATCGTGACCGCCCCGTCGCTGAGCGTCTCCACGTCGACGGTGACGCACCAGGGCGTTCCGATCTCGTCCTGGCGGCGGTAGAGCTTGCCGATGGCGGCCGTGTCGTCGTAGACGGCCATGACGTGGCGGGCCAGGTCGGCCCGGATCTTGTGGCAGAGCTCGACGATCTCGGGGCGCTTCTTGAGGAGCGGCAGGACGGCGACCTTGTAGGGGGCGAGCTCGGGGTGAAGCCCCAGGACGACCCGCTTCTCGCCCCGGACCTCCTCCTCTCGGTAGGCGTCGATGAGGAAGGTGAAGGCGGCCCGGTCGGCCCCGGCCGAGGTCTCGACGATCCAGGGGATGTACCGCTCGCCCGTCGCCGGGTCGAAGTACTCCAGGTTCTCGCCCGACGCCTGGGCGTGGCGCCCGAGGTCCCAATCGCCCCGGTTGTGGATCCCTTCGAGCTCCTTCCAGCCGAAGGGGAAGCGGTACTCGACGTCGACGGCCCGGCGGGCGTAGTGGGCGAGCTCGCCCGGGCGGTGCTCGCGCTCCCGGAGCCGGGCCGGGGCGACCCCGTACGCCTCGTACCAGGCCCGCCGCCGCGGCAGCCAGGCCTCGAACTCGGTCGCCGCCCGGTCGGGGTGGACGAAGTACTGCATCTCCATCTGCTCGAACTCGCGCATCCGGAAGACGAAGTTGCCGGGGCTGATCTCGTTCCGGAAGGCCTTCCCGATCTGGGCGATCCCGAAGGGGATCTTCTTGCGGGCCGTGTCGCGGACGTTTCGGTAGTTCACGTAGATCCCCTGGGCCGTTTCCGGGCGGAGATACACGACGGCCGCCTCGTCCTCGACCGGGCCGAGGAACGTCTTGAGCATGAGATTGAAGCGGCGGGGCGGGGTGAGCGGCCCACCGTCGTTCGGGCAGACGAGGCCGAGGCGCTCGACGATGCCGGGGTCGAGGAGCTCCGCCGGCGAGAGGCCCTCGGTGCCGGCGAACTCGTCGACCCGGTAGCGGCGCTTGCAGGTCTTGCACTCGACCATCGGGTCGTTGAACTCGGCGACGTGACCCGAGGTCACCCAGACCTGGGGGTGCATGAGGATGCCTGCGTCGAGGCCGACGATGTCCTCCCGCTCCTGGACCATCGACCGCCACCAGACCCGCTTCACGTTGTTCTTCAGCTCGACGCCGAGGGGCCCGTAGTCCCAGACGGCGTTGATCCCGCCGTAGATCTCGGAGCTCGGGAAGATGAAGCCGCGGCGCTTGCAGAGCGAGACGATGACGTCGAGGTCGCTGACGGCCGGGGCGACGTCGGCCGTTTCCTGGGTCGGGGTCGTCACGAGGGTGGCTCCTCCGCTGGGCGACCGGCCGTGGCAGGGACGGTCGCGATGGTCGATTCGGCCCTGCGATGCTAGCAGACGGAGGGCTCCAAGCCGCCGGAGGAGCGGGCCGTCGGGTCAGCGCCCGGGGACGTGCCGGACCTCGTCGAGGAAGGCGAGGGAGCGCGGCTCGCGCTCGAGGGCGAAGCGGACGAAGTCCCGCATCGCCCGTTCGACCTCGGCCTCGACCGCCGGCGGGACCCGGAGCCGGGCGAGCGTCTCGGCGTCGAGCCGGCGGTAGGCCCGCAGTAGCCTGACGGCGCTCGCCGACAGTCCCGCCCGATCCGCCGGCGGCCCCGGGCACCGCCCGCAGAGGGCGCCGCCGAGCGGCGGAACCCAACGGACGGCCTCCCCGGGGAGGAGCGCCCGCCCGCACTCGACGCAGCGCTCCGTCTGGGGGCCCTGGCCGAGCTCGTCGGCGAGGTGGACCTCGAACCAGCGGGCGACCCGGCCGGGCGCCATCCCCGCGTCGAGGAGCTCGTAGCCGCGGTGGAGGAGGGCGAAGACGGCCGGAACCGGTTCCCGCTCCTCGACCGTCCGCTCGGCGAGCTCGGCCAGGTACCAGGCCGTCGCCGTCGCCTCGAGGGAATCTCGGAGGCGGAGGAAGGCCCGGACGAGGGCGACCCCGGTCACGACCTCAAAGGTCCGCCCGCGGGCCAGGTTGACCCGCAGCTCGGCGAAGGGTTCGAGGGAGCCGCCGAGGCGCGAGGTCGGGCGTCGGACGCCGCGGGCGATTGCCTTGAACTTCCCGCGGTCGGGGGTCAGGAAGGTCACGACCCGATCGGCTTCGCCGAGATCGAAGCGCGAGAGGACGATGGCGTCGGTGGCGTAGAGGCGACGGGCGACCATCGGCGTCACGGTAGCACCACGCCCGTCCCGGCATCGGAGGTCGGGCCTGGGAGTGGAGGACCCCAATCTGCCGGCCCGGTCAACCCGCTACTCGACGCGAACAGGTTTTGCCCGGCGGGCTACACTGGCGGCGATGACGACGACCGCCCCGCCGATCGAGCTCGCGAACCTCATCGCCGACACCGAAGCCGAGATCCGCCGGCTCGTCGCCGATCGCGACCCGGCGACCGCCGGCGTCTACGAAATGTGCCGCTACCACCTCGGCCTCGACGGCTCCGGGGCCCCGAGCGGAAAACGGATCCGACCCCTCCTCGGCCTCCTCGCCTACGCCTCGATCACCGGCGACTACCGGCCGGCCCTGCCGGGCGCCGCCGCGGTCGAGCTCGGTCACAACTTCAGCCTCGTCCACGACGACATCGAGGACGGGGACCGGGAGCGCCGCCACCGCCCCTCGCTCTGGACCGTCTACGGGGTCCCCCAGGCGATCAACACCGGCGACATGCTCTTCACCCTCTCGCGGATCGCCCTCCACCGGCTCACCGAGCTCGGCTTCTCCGACGCCAAGGTCCTCCGGCTCATGCGCCTCTACGACGAGACGTGCCGCCTCCTCTGTGAGGGTCAGTACCTCGACATCGCCGCCTCGGAGCAGCGGGAGCCGATCTCCGTCGAGCGATACTTCGACATGATCGGCCGCAAGACGGCGGCCCTCATCTCGGCTTCGATCGAGGCCGGGGCGCTCCTCGCCACCGACGACGAGGCGGTGATCGCCCGCTACCGGCGCTTCGGCTGGGCGCTCGGCATCGCCTTTCAGCTGAACGACGACCTCCTCGGGATTTGGGGCAGCGAGCGGACGACCGGCAAGGAGCCGAGCGACCTCGCCCGCCACAAGAAGACGCTCCCGGTCCTCTACGCCTTCGAGCACGCGGGCCCCGAGGACCGGGCCCGGCTGGCGGCCCACTACCGCGATCCGGAGCCGAGCCCCGAGGCCGTCGCCGAGGTCGTCGCGATCCTCGAGCGGACCGGGGCCCGCGAGTACACGAGAGCCGAGGCCCGCCGCTACCGGGACGAGGCCCTCGCCGAGCTCGCCGCCGCCGGCGTCGTGCGGGAGGATGTCCGAGCGAAGATCGAGGCGATCATCGTCTCGGTCATCAGCGCCTGACCCGAGACCGCCGGCCCGCTCGGGGCCGAGATCGGGTCGCTGCGAGCGCCGCCTCGGGTGCCATTAGCGATCCTCGGCGGCCGCCTCGACCTCCGGCTTCGCCGTCCGGACGACGAGGACCTTTCCGACCCGCCGGCCGTCCGTCGATTCGACGGTCATCGTGAGCGGCCCGACGGTCACCCGATCGCCCGGTTCGGGGAGCTCGCCGAGGCGGTGGAAGATGAGCCCCCCGAGGGTGTCGTATTCGTCCCGGTCCTCGAGGTCGAGCTCGACCTCGAAGGTCTCTTCGAGCTCCTCGATCGAGACCCGGCCGTCCATCCGCGCCTCGTCGGGCGAGAGGCGGACGACGAGCGGCTCCTCGACGTCGTACTCGTCCTGGATCTCGCCGACGATCTCCTCGAGGAGATCCTCGATGGTGACGAGCCCCGCCGTCCCGCCGTACTCGTCGAGGACGACGGCGAGGTGGACTTTCCGGCGCTGAAGCTCGTGGAGGAGGTCGTCGATCGGCATCGATTCGGGCACGAAGACCGGGGTCCGGAGGAGCGAGCGGAGCGGCGGCCGTTCGGCCCCGTCCTTCAGGATCGGGAGGAGGTCCTTGGCGTAGAGGATCCCGACGATCTCGTCGATCGACTCCTCGTAGACCGGGATCCGCGAGTGACCCTCGCGGATGATCACCTCGACGGCCTCGTCGATCGTCGCCGTTGCCGGGAGGGCGACGATGTCCGGGCGCGGGACCATGACCTCGTGGAGGCGCCGGTCGCCGAGCTCGATGACGGCGTGGATCATCTGCTCCTCCTCGGCCTCGAGGACGCCCTGCTCCCCGCCCCGCTCGACGATGAGCTTGAGCTCCTCGGCGCTGATCCGGGCCTCTTTCGTGACCTCGATCCCGAAGGGCCGGACGACCGAGCGGGTGACCCCGGTGAGGAGCGCGACGAGGGGCCCGAGGAGCCGGCCGAGGAGGTCGACGGGTCCGGCGAGGACGAGGGCGACCCGGTCCGGGTGGGCGAGGGCGAGGGACTTCGGGACGAGCTCACCGAAGACAATGGTGAAGAGCGAGAGGAGGAGGGTCACGACGACGAGGGCGGTCCCGGTCGCGACGTCCTCGGCGGCCCCGAGCCGGACGAAGGCGTCGCCGAGGACCCGGGCGAGGCTGATCGCCGCGAACGCGGAGGCGAGGAAGCCGATGAACGTGACCCCGAGCTGGATGACGGCGAGGAAGCGTCCGGGGTCGTCGACGAGGCGACGGACGCGGACCGCTCGGCGATCGCCTTCCTCGACGAGCTGCTCGATCCGGCTCCGGCGGACGGTGACGAGGGCGATCTCGGCAGCAACGAAGACGCCGTTGAGGACGACGAGGACGGCGACGAGGAGGAGCTCGCCGAGGACGTCGCTCATCGGCCCCTGCCGCCCGGGCCGGGCTCGGTGCCGGCCTCGACCCCCTCGTCCGCCGTTCCGCCGGCGGCGTCGGATGCGGGAGCCGGCTTCGGCTCCCGGATCCGGGCCGGGACGCCGACGACGAGCGTCCCCGGCGGGACGTCGTGGGTGACGACGGCGCCGGCCCCTGTCTTCGCCCCGTCGCCGAGGGTGATCGGCGCCCGAAGCATCGTGTCGACCCCGAGGAAGACCCGCCGGCCGATCGTCGTCCGGTGCTTTCGGCGACCGTCGTAGTTCGCGGTGATCGTGCCCGCCCCGACGTTCGTCTCCTCGCCGACGTCGGCGTCGCCGAGGTAGCTCACATGATGCTGCTTCACCCGCCGACCGAGGCGGCTGTTCTTGATCTCGGCGTAGTTCCCGATCTCGACCTCGTCCTCGACGACCGTCCCCGGCCGGAGGTGGCTAAACGGGCCGATGGTGACCCGGTCGCCGACGGTCGAGCCCTCGACGACGCTCGCCCAGACGCGGCAGTCGCGCCCGATCGTCGAGTCGACGATCTGCGAGCCGGCCCCGATCCGGGTCCCCTCCCCGATCCGGGTTCGGCCCCGGAGGACGACGAAGGGCTCGAGGACGACGTCGGGCTCGATCTCGACCCCGGGGTCGGCGTAGACCGTCGAGGGGTCGAGCATCGTCACGCCGGCCCGCATGAGGCGCGTGTTCGTCTCGATCCGCAGGTCCCACTCGGCCTCGGCGAGCTGGGCCCGGTCGTTGATCCCGAGCTGGCGCCCGTCGTCCGCCACGTCGAGGCTCGTCACGAGGCGCCCTTCGGCTCGGGCGAGAGCGACGAGCTCGGTGAGGTAGAGCTCCCCGGTCGCCGGCGACGGCTGGACGTCACCGATCCGGTGCCGGAGCCAGGCGGCGTCGAAGGCGTACGTGCCGGCGTTGATCTCGCTGATCTCGAGCGTTGCCGGATCGGCGTCCTTCTCCTCGACGATCCGCTCGACCGACCCGCCGGCGGTCCGGACGATCCGCCCGTAGCCGCTCGGGTCGAGGGCGTCGACGACGAGGAGGGTCATGACCGCCGCGTCGAGGCGGCGCGTCTCGGCGAGCCGGCGGAGCGTCTCGACCTCGATCCGCGGCACGTCGCCGGAGAGGACGAGGACCTCCTCCACGCTCTCGGGCACGGCGGCGAGGCCGGCTCGTACCGCGTCGGCAGTTCCCCGAGGGACGTCCTGGACGGCCCAGACGGCAGCGTCGCCGAAGACATCGCGAACGGCGGCGGTCGCTGGCGAGACGACGACGACGGGTGGTGCTCCGGTCGCCTCGCGGGCGGCGTCGAGGACCCAGGCGAGGAGCGGGCGGCCGCCGAGCTCGTGGAGGACCTTCGGGGTGCGGGACCGCATCCGGGTACCGAGCCCGGCCGCGAGGACGATGGCCCGGAGCCGGCGGTCCGGCGCGGGCGATGATGAGGTCACGAGGCGGTTCGCCGGAGGGTGCGGCGGGAAGGTCCGGGACGGCGCCCGCCGGGGTCACCGTCCGGCGAGGATGGTTCGGCAGTCATCGACGTGGTGCTCCATCCTAGGGTCGCCACGGCGGGCGTGTCAACCGAACGGCGACCGGCGGCAGCGGCCCGGTCGCCCGCGTCGTGCGGCCTCAGCGCGGGCGGGCGGCGATCGCCTCGATCTCGACTCGGGCCCCCCGCGGCAGCGCCGCGACGGCGACCGTCGTCCGGGCCGGCGGCGGATCGGGCATGAACCGGGCGTAGACGGCGTTCACGGCCCCGAAGTCGGCGATGTCGGCGAGGAAGATCGTCGCCTTCACGACGTCGGCGAGGCCGAGGCCGGCGGCGTCGAGGACGGCGGCGAGGTTCCGGAGCGCCCGCTCGGCCTCCGCCTCGACGCCTCCCTCGACGAGCGTCCCCGTCGCCGGATCGAGCCCGATCTGGCCGGAACAGAACACGAGCTCCCCGGCGGCGATCGCCTGGCTGTACGGACCGACGGCGGCGGGGGCCGTCGTCGTGCTCACGACCTGGTGGGACATCGGCTCACTCCCTCCTTCCTGACGGCATTCGCTCGGTGCTGACGGTCGCGCGGCGGCCGGAACGGTCGCCGGTCCCTCGATCTTCCGCTCCGGAGCGGGCCGCGACGCGGAGCGTGGCGGCCGCGACGAACGGCTCGCCCGAACCGGGGACCGGGAGGCGGCCCTCGCTCACCGCCGCCCGAACGAGGTCGGCGGCGGCCGCCGCCTCGACCGTCGAAGGATAGAGGACCCAGGCCGTCGGGCCGGAGCCGGCCTGGCCCACCGGCCGGCCGAGGAGGCGGCGGAGAGCGGCCCGGAAGCCGGCGAGGGCCGGGGCCACGGCCGTCGCCGCCCGGACGAGGTCGTTTGCCGCGGCGAGGACGCCGGCCCGGGCGAGGAGGGCCGCTCGGTCGAGGCCCCGCTCCAGCTCCTCGGCGAGGTGGCGCGACGCCAGGGCGGCGGCCCCGCTCGGTCGGGGTCCCGCCGCCAGGGCCGCGAAGACCTCGGCGGTGGCGAGCCGGATCGGCGGGGCGACGAGGAGGACGCCGAGCTCGCCGTCGACGACGCCTCGGAGGGGGCGGACCCGCTCGCCCCGGCCCTCGACGAGGGCCGGGCTCGCGGCGAGGAAGAACGGGACGTCCGAACCGACGGCGGCCCCGATGGCGAGCCGCTCGGCATCCCCCAGCTCGACCCCCCAGGCCTCGAGCGCGCCGTCGAGGGCGGCCGCCGCGTCGCTGCTCCCGCCGCCGAGGCCGGCGGCGACCGGGATCCGCTTCTCGAGCCGGCAGGCGAGGGCCGCCGGCGCCGTCGGCAGCTGCCCCCGCACGGCGGATCGGGCGGCGGCGATCGCCCGAAGGACGAGGTTCTCCTCGAGCGGGCCGCAGTCGGCCCCGACGACGACGAGGTGATCGCGAGCCCCGGTCGTGGGGGCCAGGCTCAGCCGATCGAACCAATCGACGGCGGCGACGACGGAATGGAGGGCGTGGTAGCCGTCGGGGCGGCGGCCGAGGACGGCGAGGGTCAGGTTGATCTTCGCCGGTGCGAGCCGGACGATCGGGGCCAGCCGGTCGAGGGGGCCCGCGGCGCCGGGCACGGTCATCGCCCCTCGACCTCGACCGGCGGCGTCGCCGCAGCGGCCGTGCCGCGCGGATCCTCGGCCGCCGCGGGTCCCTGCCGGCGCTCGGCCCGACGGGGTCGCCAGATCGGCGAGAGCGCGGCCCGAAGCCGGAGCCAGTCCTCGACGGAGAGCGTCTGCGGGCGCCGGTCGGGAGTGATCCCGGCCTCGACGAGGCCGGCCTCGATCCGGGGCGCCGTCAACGGCAGCTCGCGGGCCAGGACGTTCCGGAGCATCTTCCGGCGCTCCCGGAACCCGGCCTGGACGAGACGCCAGAGCTCCTCCTCGGCCGCCGGGTCGAGGCGCTCGACCGCGGGCCGGACGTCGAGGACGAGGACCGCACTCCAGACCTCCGGTGCCGGCTCGAAGGCCTCGGGCGGGACGAGCCGCGCGATCCGGGCTCGGGCGTGGTACTGGACGAAGACCGAGAGGTAACTCATCGCCCCCGGCGCTGCGGCGATCCGCTCGGCGACCTCGCGCTGGACCATGAGGACGAGGCGCCGGGGCCGCGGCGGCTCGCCGAGGAGCCGGTGGAGGATCGGGCTCGTGATGTGGTACGGCAGGTTCGCGACGACGTCGAACGGCGGCTCGACGAGCGCCCCCAGATCGATGTCGAGGATGTCGCCCTCGACGAGGACGAGGCTCCCCGGCGCCCCCGGGCGACGGCGGCCGAGCCGGAGGGCCGGCCCGAACCGCTCCCGGAGGCGACCGACGAGGCGCCGATCGAGCTCGACGGCGGTAACCGCAGCCCGGGCTTCGAGGAGGGCACCGGTCAGGGCGCCCGCCCCGGGGCCGATCTCGAGGATCCGGCGACCGGGCTCGACCGCGGCCTCGGCCAGGATCGTCTCGAGGACGCTCGAATCGACGAGGAAGTTCTGGGAGAGGGCGCGCTTCGGCCGAACGGGAAGGTGGACCCGACGGTCCGCCGCCGCTCCGGCCGCCGACAGCCCCGCCGATCCGCTCACGCCGACCCGCTCACGCCGACCCGCTCACGCCGATCCGAGCGGCAGCGACGGCCGGGCGTCGAGGGCGAGGCTCGCCCGCTCGCCCCGCTCGAAGCGTCGGGCCCCGGCGGCACCGATCATCGCCCCGTTGTCGGTGCAGAGACTCGGTCGCGGAACGACGAGCGGGATGCCGAGCTCGCGGGCCCCGGCAGCGAGCCGCTCGCGGAGCGCGCCGTTCGCCGCGACGCCGCCGCCGACGACGATCGAGGCGGCGCCGATCTCCCGGGCCGCCGCGAGCGTCTTCGTCGCCAGGACGTCCACGACCGAGTCCTGGAAGGCGTAGGCGAGCTCGGCCACGAGATCGGAGGGGAGCGCGCCAGGCGCGCTCGACACCGGCTCGGCGTGCCCGTCCTGACCCGTCTCGGCACCGCCATCTCCGACCGTCGCCCCGGGGCCGCCGGCGCGGGCGGCCCGGACGGTCCGGAGTACCGCCGTCTTGAGCCCCGAGAAGCTGAAGTCGTACGTGCCCGGCAGCCACGCCCGCGGGAAGCGGACGTCCCGCCGTCGGGCGCCGGCGGCGGCCCGCTCGACTGCCGGACCGCCGGGATAGCCGAGGCCGAGGAGACGGCCGACCTTGTCGAAGGCCTCGCCGGCGGCGTCGTCGACGGTCTGGCCGAGGAGTCGGTACGTCAAGTGGTCGGGCATGGCGGCGAGGAACGTGTGGCCGCCCGAAGCGACGAGGGCGAGGACCGGGAAGGCGGGGGGCAGTCGATCCGGCCCGGCGGGGTCGTCGAGCCAGGCCGCGTAGATGTGCCCCTCGAGGTGGTTGACCCCGACGAGCGGGCGATCGAGGGCCCAGGCGAGGGCCTTGGCGACGTTGATGCCGACGAGGAGCGACCCGGCAAGGCCCGGGCCGGCCGTGACCGCGATCCCGTCGACCGCGTCGAGGCGGGTCCCGGCCTCGGTGAGGGCGGCATCGAGGACCGGGAGGATCCAGCGCAGGTGCGCCCGGGCGGCGAGCTCGGGGACGATGCCGCCGGCAGGGGCGTGGAGGTCGACCTGGGAGGCGACGACGTTCGAGCGGATCCATCGCCCGTCCTCGACGACGGCGATCCCGGTCTCGTCGCAAGAGGTCTCGACGGCGAGGAGGAGCGAGCCGCTCACCCGTCGGCCTCCTCCGGCGGCGATCCGTCGCCCGCCGCCGCCTCGGTCGCGCCGGCGGCCGCCTCGTCCCCGGCCTCGAGGGCGTCGAGGCTCGCCCGCAGCTCGGCGAGCCGGCGCTGCATCGCCGGCGAGGCGAGGGGTTCGGTCGTCATGACGATGGCGTCCTCGCCGTCATCCGAGTAGTAGCGGGGCCGGATCCCCACCGGCCGGAAGCCGTACTTCTCGTAGAGGCGGCGGGCGGCGAGGTTCGAGACCCGAACCTCGAGGGTCGCCTCCCGGGCCCGACGGGTCGCGGCCAGGTCGAGCATCGCCAGGAGGAGCCGCTCGCCGATCCGGCGGCGTCGCCAGCTCGGGTGGACGGCGAACGTCGTGATGTGAGCCTCGTCGACCATCAGCCACATCCCGGCGTAGGCGACGACCCGATCGCCGATCCGGGCGACGAGGTAGCTGGCGAGGCGGTTGTCCTCGAGCTCGGACCGATAGGCGTTCGGGGGCCAGGGCGTCGTGAAGCTCGCCCGCTCGATCGCCTCGACCTCCGGGAGATCGGCGGTCCGCATCGGCTCGATCCGGACGCGGACGGGCGGTCGGGCGACCATCACCCGCTCCGGGCGAGCCGGACCTCGCCGCCGACGGCGGATAGGCCCCGGGGCAGGGTCACGTACGCCGGCTCGGGCACGACCGGCGCCCGATCCGCGGCCGCCGCGAGCGGACCGAGGCCGAGTCGGAGGAGGGCGGCGGCGAACCGCTCGGGCTCGGTCGCCCGGGTGCCCCGCTCCAGGGCCTCGGTCGGTGCTCGCTCGGTGATGTCGACGGCGACGAGCACGGCGCCGGGCGCGAGCTCGGGTTCGCGTCCCGCCGCCAGCCGCTCCGGGTCCCGCCCGGCCCGGACGAGGACCCGGTCGGTCGGGCCGGCCGGCAACAGGAGAACGATCGCCGCCCGATCGCAGCCGGCATCCTCGGCCGCGACGCTGATGATCGCCTCGCCCGTGGGCACCCCCACGAGCGGCCGCCCCAGGGCCCGGGCGATCCCGGCGGCCGTCGCCAGCCCGACTCGGAGGCCGGTGAAGGCGCCGGGGCCGGTCCCGACGATGCAGCCGCCGATGGCCCGCTTCGACCGGCCGGCTTCGGCAAGGAGGCGGTCGACGAGCGGCAGGAGGAGCTCGCCGTGGTGGTACCCGGACGGCTCCGCAGCGACGGCGAGGAGGCGCGGGCCGCTCGGTTCGGCGAGCCCGACGACGAGCTGCGACGTCGCGCTGTCGATGACGAGGACGACGGACGAGGTCTCGGCCACGGCCGGCGGGCTGGCCGGGCCCCTCTCGGGGCTCATGCCGGGTCGAAAGTCGCCGCCGCCCGGCAGTAGCGCCGATACGACGGGCTGCGGGCCTCGATGCTGATCCGGCGCGGTTCGTCGGCCGTCCCCTCGATCCGGACGTCGAGGCGGGCGGCGGGGAGGAGATCGCCCAACCGATCCGCCCATTCGACGACCGTCACGCCCGCCCCCTGCCGCTCGTCGAGGACCCCGGCCGCGAGCGCCTCGGCAGCATCGGCGAGGCGGTAGCAGTCGACGTGGAAGAGCGGGAGCCGTCCGACGTGCTCGGCGACGAGGACGAAGCTCGGCGAGTTCACGACGCTCGCCACCCCCAGCCCGCGGGCGATCCCCTTCGCCAGCTGGGTCTTGCCGGCACCGAGCGAGCCGTAGAGGCAGATGAGGTCTCCCGGCTCGGCCGCCCCGGCGAGGCGTTCACCGAGGCGCTGGGTCTCGGCCGCCGAGCTCGTGACGACGAGGGTGCGGTCCGCGATCGCGATCGACATGGTGCCTCGGATTGTCGCCGAAGCGACGCTTCCCTGCCGGCTCGAGCGCCGTCCCCGCGGCCCGGTCAGCTCGGGCCGCCGTACCGGACGAGGTCGGCGACGGGGACGACGAGCTCCTCGCCGTCGTCGGTCGCGATGCGGGCGGCCAGGAGGTGGACGCCGGCGGCGAACCGCCAGACCCCGGCGAGCCCGAGCAGCTGCCCCTCGGTCCCGGCCCATCGCCCGGACCGGACGACGACCCGATCCGGGGACACGACGATCCGCGGGAGGGGGCCCTCGACGACGAGGCCCGGCGGGTCGCCGACGATCCCGACCGGCCGACCGACGAGCCCGGCGAGGAGCTCGCGGACCGGATCCGGGATCGGTCGCCGGAGCTCGCCGTCGAGGACGAGGACGGCGAACGGTCGGCGGGGGTGGAGGGCCGTCCGTTGGCGGGCCTCGGAGGCCTCGACCGCCCGTCGAACCCGCCCGGCGAGGGACCCGACGACGATGCCGCGAAGGCCCATCGCCCGCGCCCGGCCGATGGTCTCGGCGTCGATCCGACCCTCGACCACAACAATCGCCCCGGCGAGGTCGACGTCGAGGGCGGGGGCCCGACCGTCGCCGCCGTCGCGGGCGACGGCCAGCGGTCCGAAGGTCGGGTCGCCGAGGACGGCCGTCCCGGGGATCCGCCAACCGACGGTCGCGATCTCGACGGCCCGGCCGGCGTGGACCGCGGCGACGGTCCCGCCGATCGGGGCGACCCCGGTATCGGTGCGGTCGCCGCGAACGATCAACCAGCGTCCCTTCCGGCGGAACAGGAGCTCGCCGCTCGAGCGCCGGCTCGCCCCGCCCCCGCTCGGCGGTTCGGCATTGCCCGGCGGGTTCGCCGTCGGGTCGTGCTCGGGCGCAGACTCGGCGTTCGGTGCCGGCCCGACCGACCCGGCCTCGGGGCCGGGCCCTTCGTCGGAGCGCGGCGGCCCGTCCGCCGTTCGACCGCCAATCGGGAACCGTCGCCGGGCGACCCGGCGACCCCCCGTCACCGCCGGGGCCGGGGCCCCGGACCGAAGGTCGGACGCCTCCGGGACCGCGGTCTCGACGAGCTCGGGCTCGCGGAGCCGCTCGACGAGCGGCGCCCCCGCCGCGATCGCCTCGCCGGGCGCGGCGAGGACGACGTCGCCCGGGGCCAGCGGGATCCGGACCCGCTCGACCGGCACGACGAGCGGTCGCACGGCGACGAGGGCGTCGGCGAGCCGGACCTCGATCCGGCGCCCGTGGTCCGGCCGGGCGGCCAGGCGTTCGTCCCGGGATCCGGCGGCGCGTGTCATGCCGATCCCCTCCCGACCGGTTCGTCGTCGAGACCCGGCCACAGGGCGGCCTGCCAGGCGGCGAGGAGCTCTCGTCGGCGGGAGGCCCGGTCCGGAAGCCGAAGCGGGACGTCGCGCAGGTCGATGAGGAGGCCGCCGAGGCCGCCGGCCAGGTCGAGGGCGAAGCGCCGACCCCGGGTGCCGAGGACCACCGGCCGCTCGAAGCGGAGCTCGACCGGACCCTGCTCGCCCGGAGCTAGGTCGACGAGCTCCAAACCGCCGGGAACGAGCTCGAGTTCCGTGGCCCCGGCCGGGCCGTGGACGAGGAGGCGGCCGGCGGTCCGATCGGCGCGCAGCCCGGCCGGCATGACGACGGATCCGATCGGCAGGAGGAGGTCGTCGGCGAGGTCGGCGAGGACGGCCCGTCGCTCGGCCTCGGTCGGGAGCGCCCCGAGCGGGCCGAGGAGCCGGGCGTGATCGTAGGCGATCTGCCAGGCGCCCGGCCGGCGGAGGGTGTTCGCCGTCGCCAGGGCAACCGTCGGACCCGGAACCGCCGCCCAGACCCCGCCGGCGAGGACGAGGAGGTCCGGGGCCGGCCCGGCGCCGAGCTCCCGCGTCGCCGCGTCGAGGCGGACGAGGGCCGCCTCGGCGGCCGCGAGGCGCAGTCGCGCCCCCTCTCCGGGGAGATCGGCCCACGGTTCCCGGCGGAGGGTCGCCAGCCGATCGCGGAGTCGCGATCGCTCGGTGGAGCTCGTCAGCCAGGCGAGGACGCCGTCGACGAGGGCCTCGCTGACCTCGCCCGGCACGAGGGCCGCCGCCGGAACGAGGGTGGCCGCGACGTCGGCTTCGTCGCCGGGTCGGGGTCCCGGCGACGCCGTCGCCCGGAGGCCGCCGTCGTGGCCGACCTCGACGAGCTCGACCCGGGCCTCGAGGACCGCGGCGAGCGAGGCGACGGCTCGGACGAGGTTCGCCCGCCCCGCCCCGGACCCGGCCGCGAGGCCGCCGAGGAGCCGCCGGAGCGCGTCCCCGGGGGGTGAGCCGGCCGTGGCGGCCGGGGCGAAGAGGATCGTCGGCCCCGCGGGGGCGGAGGCGGCGGCGCCCGGGTCGGCGGCGGCGACGGAATCCGGCGGATCCGCCGGAGCGACCTCGGACGGCCCGCCGAGCCCCAGCCGTTCGGCCTCCGCGGCCACGGCACCGGCGAGGACGATCGGCACCTCGGGCCGCCGGTCGATCGTCGTCGCCACGACGGCGGCGAGGTCGCCGAGCCCGCTGCGCTCGTCCGCACCGGCCGGGTCGCCGGCTCCGGCCAGGACCGCCTCGATCCGGCCGTCGAGGAGGAGGCGGACCAGGTCGAGCGGGTCGAGGCGCTCCAGGCTCGCCCGCCAGGTCCGCCAGCCGGCTCGTTCGGCGACGCTCCCGAGCGGCCCGAGGGACCGCTCGGTGACACCGACGACGGCGAGGGTCGGGGTCGGACCGGTGCGGGACGTGTGGCGCGGCAGCTCGGCGAGCCGCCCCGCGCCGAGGCCGAGGTCGGAGACGAGCGGTGCGTCGGTCGCCCGCAGGATGACCTCGAGGAGCTCGACCGCGGCGTCCGTCTCGGTTTCCGCCGGGACCGCCGTCGCGGCGAGCAGCCGCCAGCGGCCCCCCGCCCGCCCGACCGCGGCCACGGCGGTCGTCGCGGTCCCCTCGTCGATGGCGAGAAACGCCTCGGCAGCCGGCCTCACCGGGTCGTGTCCCGGAGCGTCGGGTTCGGTCCGGCTCGGCGGCCGCTGCCGCCGCTCATGCGTCCCAGGTCGTCTCCTCGTCGAGCTCCTCGAGCCGCTCGATGAGCTGCTCGATCCCGACGTCGTCGGCGAGGATCTCCGATGCCGATCCGAGGCCGCCCCCGAACAGCGACCGGAGGACCGGATCGAAGAAGAGCATCGCGTGCGGGCCCAGCGGTCGATAGGGCCGGCTCGCCTGGAGGAAGTGGACTGCGGGGGCCGTCAGGCCCCGGAGCTGGATCTCCCGGGCGACCTGCTCGACGAGCTCCTCGCGGCGTTCGTCGTTGCGCTCGAAGGAGGGCATGGCAACCTCGTTCCGTTCGAACCGTTCGTCTCGATTCACTTCGCCGTCGGCCCGCCGACGACCGACCCCAGGCCGGACGGCGGACGCGGCCCCGGGGCGGGAGCCGGGAGCTGCGCCGTCAGGGCCGCCTCGAAGGCCTCGTACGCCGCCGCTCCCTTGAGGGCGAACACGACGTGGTCGATCCCCGGCGATCGGCCGAGCTCGTCCCGGACGGTCTCGACCGTGATCCGGGCCGCCTCGGCGAGGGGAAATCCGCCGACACCGGTCCCGAGGGCGGGGAAGGCGACGCTCCCCGCCCCGACCTCGCGGGCGCGGGCCATGGCGCTCCGGACCGCCGCTTCGAGGGCCGGCGCGCTCGTCCGCCGATCGCGATCGATCGAGACGGCGTGGATGACGACCTTCGCCGCGAGCCTCCCGGCGGGGGTCACGATCGCCGCGCCGACCGGGAGCGGTCCCTGCCGGACCGCCGCGAACTCGATCTCATCGCCACCGGCCCGCTTGATGGCGCCCGCCACCCCGGTGCTCATCCAGAGCGAGGGGTGCGCCGGGCAGACGATCGCGTCGACCTCGAGGTTGCAGATGTCGCCGTTCCAGCACTCGATTCGGGCCATCGATACCACTCGTCCGTCAACGTCCGGATACCGATCGGTCCGGCGCCCGCATAGTACACCCGGGTCAGGCGCCGAGCCATCGTCGTCACGACCTCCCACGAGATCGTGGTGCGCCCCTGCGCCAGCTCGACGGCGTCGATCCGCTCGCCGCCCTGTTCGCCGAGGAGGACGAACTCGTCGTCGATGCCGACCGGCGGCCCCGGGACGTCGGTGACGTCGGCCATGATCGCGTCCATGGCGACCGTCCCGACGAGGGGGACCCGCCGACCGCGGACGAGGGCCGTCGCCTGGTTCGAGAGGATCCGGGCCCAGCCGTCCCCGTACCCGATGGGGAGCGTGGCGATCCGGCTCGGCCGGTCGGTCACGAACGTCGGCCCGTAGCCGACCCCGTGGCCGGCCGGCAACTCGACGACCCGGACCGGTCGGGCCAGGAGCCGCATCACCGGCTGGAGCTCGGCGGCGAGGGCGGCGAAGCGCGGCTCGACGGCGAGGCCGTCCGGCACGATCCCGTAGAGGAGCAATCCCGGCCGCACGACGTCGAGGGCGGGGGCGGTCCCGGCGAGGATCGCCCCGGAGGCGGCGAGGTGCCGGGCCGCTCCGGCCTCGAGCCCGTCGAGCTCGGCGAGGAGCGCCTCGAAGCGGCGGCACTGGCGGCCGGCGAGGACGACGTCGTCCGGCGCGGCGAGGTGCGACCAGAAGCCGACGATCCGGACGCCGGGAGTCGCCCGGATCGCGGCAACCGCCCGCGTCAGCTCCTCGCCCCCGAAGCCGCCCCGTCCGAGGCCGGTCTCGAGCTCGACGATGACCCGGAGGAGGCGCCGCCGGTGCCGCGCCTCCCATGACCGGCGGGCGACGGCGAGGGTCCGCTCGAGGAGGGTCGGATCCCCGGCCGTGATCGCGAGTCCGAGTCGGGCGGCCTCGACGGCCGCGTCCGGCGGGATCGGAAAGAGGATGCTGATCGGGAGGCGGATCCGTGCCGCCCGGAGGGCGACCGCCTCGTCGAGGGTCGCGACACAGAGGCCGTCGGCCCCGGCAGCCTCGAGGGTCCGGGCGACGGCGAGCGCCCCGTGGCCGTAGGCGTCGGCCTTCACGACCGGCTCGATCCGGACGCCCGGCGGTAGTGAGGCGCGGAGGCGGGCGAGGTTCGCGGTCAGGCGGTCGAGGTCGATCTCGAGCCAGGCCGTCCGGGGCAGCCCGGGGAGGCCGGCGGCCGCGAGCTGTGCCTCGATCCTCCCGCCGACGAGCGCCGCCGCGGAACCGCTCACCCGTCCGCCTCGTCCGGCGGGGCAACCCCCGACGGGGTCGGGTCCGCTCCCCCGCCCCGCCGAAGGGCGACGAGCCGCCGCCGGGCGAGCGGCAGCTCGTCGGGGAGGTCCCCGGCGAGGAGCCCGGCGTCACCGAGGCGGGCCCGGACCGCCTCGCCGGCGAGGCCGTGGAGGAAGACCCCGAGGCGCGCCGCCGCCGCGGTGTCGAGCCCCTGGGCAAGGAGGGCACCGATCGTCCCGGCCAGGACGTCACCGGTGCCGCCGCTGGCGAGGGCCGGGTTGGCAAACGGGGCGACCCAGGTTCGACTCGGCCGGGTTGTTCGCCGACTCCCGGCGGGGGCGGCGACGACGGTGTGGGCGCCCTTGAGGACGACGACCTGACGCCAGCGATCGGCGGCATCGGTCGCGGCCCAGACTCGGGCCGCATCGTCGTGGTTGAGGTCGCCGTCGGTGGCCGGATCTCGCCCGCTCGCGGCACGAAGCCGGGCGAACTCTCCGGCGTGGGGCGTCAGGACGCAGGGTCGGCGGACGGCGCGCCACCAGCCGTCGAGGCTGGCCAGGGAGCGAAGCGCCTCCGCGTCGAGGACGGCCGGGACCGCAGCCGGCTCCTCGGTGACGGCGAGGAGGAGGCGGACCAGCTCGGTCGTGGCGAGGCCCGGCCGGAGCCCCGGTCCGATGACGAGGGCGTCGTGGTCGTGGTCGAGGATCCGGGCCAGGGCCGGCTCCGGATCGACCTCCTCGACGTCGTCTTCAGGGAGGGCCATGGTTGTCGCCTCGACGACCTTCGCGGCGAAGAGCGGCTGGAGCGATTCGGGAACGGCGAGGGTGACGAGCCCGGCCCCGGCTCGACCGGCGGCCCGACAGACGAGGAGCGCCGCGCCCGCGAAGTCGATCGAGCCGGCGACGACGAGGAGCTTCCCGAACGTCCCCTTGTGGCCGCGGGCCGGCCGCTCGGGGACGAGGGCGGCGACGTCCGCCGCCGTCAGCCAGGTCGCGCCGCCGGGCAGCGCTCCGCCGGGCAGCGCTCCGCCTGGCGTCCCGCCACCGCTCATCGGTCGGGTGCCCCGGGCAACGCCGCCCCCGGGTCGCCCGCGCCGGACGCCTCCCGGAGCTCGGCGGCGAGGGCCCGGACCCGCTCGAGTCGGGCGAGGAGGCGCCGCTCCCGCTCGGCGAGCCGATCGTCGATGTCGGGCGGGAAGACGAAGGCGCCGCCGGCCGTCCGGACCCCGTAGGCGACGGCGACCGCGTAGTCGTCCTCGTGACTGATCGAGCAGGCGATCCGGCCGAGCCCGAGCTGTTCGGCCCGCCGGGCCGCCCGACCGTGGAGGCGGACGGCGGGCTGCCCCGTCGGCAGGCGCTCGATCTCGATCTCCCGCCAGCCGACGCCCCGAACTCCGAGGCCGAGGACCTTGCTCACCGCCTCCTTGGCCGCCCATCGACCGGCGAGCGATTCGGGGCGGCCGCGGACGTGGGCGGCTTCGGCCGGGGTGAGGATCCGGCGACTGAACCGCTCGCCGAAGCGGCCGAGCGTCCGCCGGATCCGCTCGACGCGGACGATGTCGATCCCGAGCTCGGGGATCGGCGCCGGCTGGGCCGGGCCCGCGTCCGGTGGGCGGCTCGATCCGGCATCCGTCGAGCGGCTGGTCCGACGCGGCATCGACTACTCGACCGTCACCGACTTGGCGAGGTTCCGCGGCTGGTCGACGTCCGTGCCCCGGGCTACGGCCGTGTGGTAGGCGAAGAGCTGGAGCGGGATGATCGCCAGGACCGGGCTCAGGATCTCGTCGGTGTCGGGAACCCAGCAGACGTCGTCGGCGACCCGTTCGATCTCGCGGTCGCCCTCGGTCGCCACGGCGATGACCCGGGCGTCGCGGGCTCGGCCCTCCTGAATGTTGCTGATGAGCTTCGAGTAGACGCCGCAGCGGGTCGCCACGGCGACGAGCGGGCACTCGGCGTCGAGGAGCGAGATCGGGCCGTGCTTGAGCTCGCCTGCCGGGTAGCCCTCGGCGTGGATGTAGCTGATCTCCTTGAGCTTGAGCGCCCCCTCGAGGGCCGCCGGGTACGTCGGGCCGCGGCCGATGTACATGAAGCCCCGGCTGTTCACGTACCGCCGGGCCAGGTCGGCGGCGCGCGGGGCGTTCGCGTCGAGGGCCCGCTGGGCGGCTTCCGGGAGGGCCCGGAGGGCGGCGGCCAGCTGGCGCTCGCGCTCCTCGGCGAGCACGCCCCGGGCCTTGGCGAGGGCGGCGGCGAGGACGACGAGGGTCGTGACCTGGGTCACGAAGGTCTTGCTCGCTGCGACCGCGATCTCGGGGCCGGCCTGGAGGTAGAGGACCGCGTCCGCCTCTCGGGTGATCGCCGAGCCGACGGTGTTCGTAACCGCGACGATCGGGCAGCCGCGGCCGCGGGCGAGGCGGGTCGGGGCGATGGTGTCGGCCGTCTCCCCCGACTGGGTAACGGCCACGACGAGGGTTTGCGCATCGAGGGGCGGCGGGCTGTAGCGGAACTCGGAGCCGACCGTCGCCCGGGCCGGCAGCCCGGTCCAGGCCTGGATCGCGGCTGCACCGACGAGCGAGGCGTAGTAGGCCGTCCCGCAGGCGACGAGCTCGACCCGCTCGATCCGGTCGAGGACCCCGGCTGCCGCGAGCTGCTCGAGCTCGTCGGCTCGGATCCGGTGGTCGGCGGTGACGCGACCGGCGATCGCCTGCCGGAGCGCCTGGGGCTGCTCGTGGATCTCCTTGAGCATGAAGTGCGGGTAGCCGCCCTTCTCCGCCGCCTCCGGGGTCCAGTCGATGGTCAGCGGGACCCGCTCCCGGGGGACGCCGTCGATGCCGCTGATGACGACCGACCCCGGCCGCAGGTCGGCGACGTCGCCGTCCTCGAGGACGAGGACCCGGTTCGTGTAGCCGAGGACGGCAGCGACGTCGGAGGCGAGGAAGGTCTCGTCGGTCCCGAGGCCGACGATGAGCGGGACGTTCCAGCGGGCGCCGACGAGACGGTCCGCCTCGCCGCGATGCATGACGGCGATGGCGTAGGCGCCCTCGACCTGACGAAGGGCGACCCGGACGGCCTCGGCCAGGTCCCCGGCGTACGCCTCCTCGACGAGGTGGGCGATCGCCTCGGTGTCGGTCTCGGAGGTGAGGCGATGGCCCCGGGCGGCGAGGGCGTCGCGGAGCTCTCGGAAGTTCTCGACGATCCCGTTGTGGATGACGGAGATCGCCCCCGAGCAATCGACGTGGGGATGGGCGTTGAGATCGTTCGGTCGGCCGTGGGTGGCCCAGCGGGTGTGGGCGAGGCCGATGGCCGCCCGCGGTGCCCGGTCGCCGATGGCACGTTGGAGGACGGCGAGCTTGCCGGCCCGCTTCTCGACGAAGAGATCACCCCGATCATCGAGGAGGGCGATCCCCGCCGAGTCGTAGCCGCGATACTCGAGCCGACGGAGGCCCTCGAGGAGGACGGGCCCGGCCTCGCGGGGGCCGGTGTAGCCGACGATGCCGCACATGATGGTCGCTGCCACCCCTTCCTGGTGACGGGCCGAAAGCCCGGCTAGTGTACCGCGGCCCCGCCGCCGTCCCCGGGGACCCCGTCGGGCCCCGGGACGCCGTCGCCGACGTCGAGCCGCGTCCTGGCCAGCTCGGCCAGGCCGTCGGCGAGCTCCGCGACGAGGGTCGGATCCTCGCCCTCGACCATGATCCGCACGGCCGGCTCCGTGCCCGACGGTCGGACGAGGACGCGGCCCCGCGGCCCGAGGCGCGCCTCGGCGGCCCGGATCGCGGCCTGGAGCGGCGGATCGCCCTCCCAGGCCTCCTTGTGACGGACGCGGACCGTCCGCTGCTCCTGCGGCAGGAGCGGGATCGCGGCCGCCAGCTCGGCGAGCGGCCGTTCGGCCCGGGCGATGACCGAGAGGAGCTCCAGAGCCGTCACGACGCCGTCGCCCGAAGTCGTGTGCTCGAGGACGATGACGTGGCCGCTCTTCTCGCCGCCGAGACCGGCGCCCGAGACGAGCATCGCCTCCAAGATGTACTTGTCCCCGACCGGCGTCCGGATCACCCGGCCGCCGGCCGCCTCGACGGCCGCCGCGAGGCCGCCGTTCGAGAGGACCGAGACGACGAGGTTCCCGCCCGGGAGCGCCCCGCGGGCGAGCCGATCGAGGGCGAGGACGCCGAGGACCTGGTCGCCGTCGACGACCCGCCCGCCAGCGTCGACGGCGATGCAGCGATCGGCGTCGCCGTCGAGGGCGATCCCGAGGTCGGCACCCCGCTCGACGACGGCCCGAGCGAGGCGTTCGGGGGCGATCGCCCCGGCCGCGGCGTTGATGTTCGAGCCGTCGGGCTCGTTGTGGATGACCTCGACGACCGCCCCCGTCGCGGCGAGGATCCGCGGCGCCGTCGCGCCGCCCGCCCCGTGGGCGCAGTCGACGACGATCCGGAGGCCCGACGCCGGGACGCGCCGGGCGAGGCGCTCCCGATCCGCGAGGTACGTCTCGAGGAGCGCCGCGGCATCGATCGCCCGCCCCAGGTCGGCGTTCGCCACCCCGCCGAGCTCGTCCGCCCGCCAGATCAGCTGCTCGAGCTCGTCCTCGAGGGCGTCGTCGAGCTTGAGGCCCCGATGGTCGAGGACCTTGAGGCCGTTGTCCTCGGCGGGATTGTGCGAGGCCGAGACCATGATCCCGGCGGCGAACGGCCCGCTCGCGGCGAGAAAGGCGAGGGCCGGGGTCGGGACGACGCCGACCCGGTGGACGTCGACACCGAGGCTCGTCGCGCCGGCCGTGATCGCCGCAACGAACATGTCGCCCGAGCGCCGCGTGTCCTGCCCGACGACGATCGACCCCCCGGGGCCGACGAGCCGATGCGCCGTGGCCCGGCCGAGGGCGTAGGCGAGGGTCGGCTTGAGGTCGACGTTCGCGATCCCGCGGATGCCGTCGGTGCCGAACAGACGCGTCATCGGTCCTCCAGGGTCTCGGGCTCGGGGTGGACGGGGGCCGGTCGCCGGCCCCTCCGGCCGGGCCGGGGTGAGCGGCCGGAGCCGTGGGCCGTCGGGGTCACGGCGCGGGGGTGGGGCTCGCGCTCGGCGGCGACGGACTCGCCGGGGTCGGGCTCGTCGGCACCGTCACCGTCACGGTCACCGTGGGCGGGCTGACGGCGACGACCGTCAGTCCGGCCGGGAGCGTGATCCGCACGTCGACAGGATACGACCCGGGGCCGAGCGCCGCGACGTCGAGGGTCGCCACGAGGTCCCGTCCCACGAGCCGATCGAGGTCGGCGACGGCCCCGCCGACCGTCACCGCGACCCGGTCGGTGGAGAGATCGTACCGGCGGTCGTCGCGGGCCCCGGCGAGGACGAGGCCGACCGAGAACGTGCGGGTCGCCGTCTCCGGAGCGATCCGGACGACGACGCGGACCTGGTCGGTCGAGAGCGCGTGGACGCCGCTCGGGAGGACGAGGCCCACCGTCGCCGTCACGTCGCTCGTGGCACCCGAGACCGAGACCGGCTCGGTGTCGATCCGGGCCAGCGGAGCGAGGGCATCCGGATCGCCCTCGACGGTGACGAGGACCGGCTCGACACCGACCGACACGACCTCGTAGCCGGTCGCCGGTGTCCCGGTGGCAACCGGGTTGATCGGCAGGCTCTTCGTCTGGGCCTGGCTCCCGACCCGGATCCGGACCCGGACCGTGTCGGGGCGGATGTCCACCGGCCGGACCGTGTTCCCGAGAGCGTCGACGGCGACAAGGGGGACGTCGGCGTCGACGTCGAGACCGGACGGCTGGATGACGACCTGGGCCCGGGCCGCCCGAACGAGATCGACGACGGACGCCGGCCCGGAGACCGTGACCTGGGAGTACGAAAGCTCCGGCGGACCGACGGTCAGCCCGCTCGGCACGTCCCCGGTCTCGACCTCGACCGGCACCGACTTCGAGATGAGCGGGTCGAGCTGGACGAGGATCTCCCTCGGCGTGTAGTCGACGATCGTGACCCGGCTGTCGGCGACTTCGAGCCGGACCGACGCGGTGACGAAGGGCCGCTCCGGATCGACGACGGCCGCCGAGAGGTCGATGCTGGCCCGGAAGCTGTCGCTCGTCAGCCGTGCCGCGACGTCGGGCGCGGCGATGAAGCGGATCCCGGTCACCGACGGCAGGTTCCCGACGAGGACCGCGTTTGCCGGCAGCCGGACGGGAACGATCGGGACGGGGCTCGCCCAGGTCTGGACGTTCTCCGAGAGGACGAGGCCGGCGTAGAGGACGGTGGCGAGGGCGATCGCTCCGAGCTTGAGCGGCCAGTTCCGGACGAGGAAGCGGAGGGCGCGGATCACCGTCGCTCCTCACCGCCCGTCGAGCCCGGCGCCGACGGCCGCGTCGCCGGCGCCCGGACCGACCGGACTACCCGCCCGAGTATCCGCGTCAGGTCGCCGAGCCGGCCGGCCGGCACCGGGCGCTCGTCGCCGGTGAGGTGGAGCCGCCCGGGTCGGCCCGGCTCGAGGAGCCCCTTGAGCGCCCGGTCGAGCTGCCGCTCATTGAGGTTCCGAACGATCCGGGCCCGCTCGACGAGACTGATCTGGCCGTTCTCCTCGGAGACGACGACGCTGATCGCGTCGGTCTGCTCGGTGATCCCGAGGGCCGCCCGGTGCCGGGTCCCGATCCGTTCCGGCTGGACCGTCGTTTCGGCGAGCGGCAGGAGGGCCCCGGCGGCGAGGATCCGGTCCCCCCGCACGATGACCGCCCCGTCGTGGAGCGGCGTGCCGCGGAAGAAGATCGTCCGGAGGAGCTCGGCCGACAGGTCGGCGTGGAGCATGACCCCGGTTTCGGCGATCTCCTCGAGGCCGGTCTCGCGCTCGATGACGATGAGCGCCCCGTAGCCCTCGGCCGAGAGCGCCTGGGCGGCCCGGGCGATTTCGCCGGCAACGTGGTCGATCGCCCGCCGGTCGGCCGGCGCGAAGAGCCAGGCGAACGAGCCGACCCGGCCGATCCGCTCGAGGGCCCGACGGAGCTCGGGCTGGAAGACGACGACGAGGGCGAAGATCCCGACGAGACCGCCGGCCTGGAGGATCTGGGTCAGGAGCCGCAGCTCGAGGGCCTGGGCCGCGAAGTAGACGAGGACGAGGACGCTGACGCCGATGACGAGCCGGACCGCCCGGGTTCCTCGGATCAGGAGGAAGAGCCAGTAGAAGAGGAGCGCCGTGATCGCGATGTCGAGCAGCGCGGTCGGTCGGACCTCCTCGAAGAGCGACGCAAAGGGCTGCGGCATCGTGGGCTGAGTGTACCCCGCCCGATCGGCGCACCGGACGGGGCGCGGGGGCGCCCGACCCGAGCTCCTCTCAGCCGGCCGTCGCCTCGGGTGCGAGGCCGAGCTCGCCGATGAGACGGAGGACCCGTGCCCGAAGGAGCGGATCGGGGGCGGTCGCGGTCAGGCGCTCGAGGAGCGTGACCTTCTCGGCGGCAAGCGACCGCCAGCCGAGCTCGAGGTAGAGGTGGACGAGAGCTTCCTGGGCCTCGAGGGCGTCGGGATACGCGGCGACGACCCGGGCGCAGGCGTCGAGGGCCGCCGTGAGCCGCCCGGCGGCAGCGTGGGCCGCCGCGGCCTCGAGGAACCGCTCGATCGCCACGGTCCGGTCGCCGGCCTCGAGGGCCTCCTCGGCCGCGAGGCTGAGCCGGACGGCCTCGTCGGCGCCGAGGGGCGGGG